>JAJUJA010000006.1 GCA_029267355.1 Elusimicrobiota bacterium
CACCGGGACCTTGAATGTGGCCGGACTTTTAACTTCGCCGGCTATGGTGACAAACTTCTCCGTCACAGGCTCGCCGCAGGAGACATTGTAAAGAGTTTCCACATTTGCCACCACGCAGCCGACGCTTAAAGGTATATTCCCAGGCGGTATAATTTTTCCCGTGGCCTCATAGACCAGGCAAAACTCGTCGCCGGCCGGATAGTAATCGCCCATTTCCAGAACGGAAATACACTTTTGGGAGCGGCAAAGATCCTTAAGCCTTGCGATTATTTCCTCATGCTTTTTCTTTATGCCTATTATTCCGCTGTCCGCGCCGCAGCTGTTCATAGCAAGCTTCAGTCCTTCTATGACTTTTTGCGGATACATTGAAAGCACGGCCATGTCTTTTCTAAGCAATGGCTCGCATTCAGCCGCATTAACTATAACGGTCTGAGCCCTGGATGAAGCTTTTACATAAAAAGGAAAGCCGGCGCCGCCGGCGCCGACCACGCCGTTGTCTTTAAGTCTTTTTATGAATTCTTTCTGTTCCGGCATCTAACCCAGTTATTACTTTCTCGCTATTTTGTTCTTTATCACCTTTGCAAGTCTCTTGATGCCCTCTTCTATTTCCTCTACAGTGGGATAAGAAAAGTTCATTCTCATCGTATTTTTGCCGCTGCCGTCCACATGGAAAGCCGAGCCTATAACATAGGCGACATTTTCCTTTATCGCCTCTTCAAACATTTCATCGGCGCTTATATGTTCCGGCAGTTTAAGCCACAGGAAAAGTCCGCCCTGAGGCTTGGTCCATGAGACGCCTTCAGGCATATATTTTTCCAGTGAGGCCAGCATGGCGTCCTTCTTGCTCTTATAGACCTTGTTCACCTTTTCCACATGGTCATAAAAATATCCTGTTTTTAAAAACTCGGCCGCCAGCAGCTGATTAAGGCTGGATGTGCAAAGGTCCAGAGACTGCTTAAGTATCACCATCTTTCTTATGATATTTTCATTGGCAAGTATTATCCCTATTCTCAGGCCCGGAGCGAAAGTCTTGGACATGGTGAAAAGCGAGATTATATTGTCCGTGTTTTTTGTCTCCTTGTCTATCTTGTAAAGCATTTTCGGCTCTTTGCCCTCAAACCTTATCTGCCTGTATGGAGAATCCTCTATTATCGCCACATTGTATTTCTCTGAAAGCTCCACTATTCTTTTTCTTTTCTTCTCCGACAGCGTGACTCCGCTGGGGTTCTGGAAATCAGGCACTAGATACACAAATTTATAATGCTCGTCCTGATCCTTAAGCCACTGCAATTTCTGCTCCAGTTCGCTTGTTATTATGCCGTCATCATCCATCTTCACGCCGACAAAATCCGCGCCGTATGACTTAAAAACCTGAAGCCCGCCCATGTAGCTTGGCATTTCAACAAGGATAGGATCGGAGGCGTCTATGAACAGCCTTCCCACAAGGTCAAGCGCCTGCTGGCTGGCCGTGGTTATAAGTAGATTTTCCGGCCTGGCCTTTATGCCTTCTTCCTTTTCCAGAAATTTTATGAACTCTTCCTTGAACTCCGGCAAACCTTCGGTAGGGCCGTACTGCAAAGCTACGCGCCCTTTTTTGTCCATTATCCTCTTAACCGCATCTGTGAAAAAATCGTAGGGAAAAACCTCGGGATCGGGCAGGCCGCCGGCAAAAGAAATAACGCCCGGTTTATTGGTGAGTTTAAGCAATTCTCTTATGACTGAAGCCTTGGTTCTTCTTGGAGCCGTGGCTATATTTTTCGCTATGTCTATCATTGTTCCTCCTGGCTCTTTACTGTGCAAGCGCGGCCTTCTTAAAAAGAGATTTCAGGCCTGATAAATGTCAATTATAATTTACTCAATTAAGGCGGTAATTTCAAGCAAAAAACTTCAGGGCCTGCATATGCAGCTGATTTATCTATATTTCGGTTTGCGCCATGGACATGGCGGATGAGTCATACGGCGTAAGAAGCGGCAAAATCAATTCGCTGTCGGTAAAAGAATTATCCAGCCAGATTGAGAAAGATTCTTTCTTCATTATAACCGGCATTCTGTTATGCACCGGCTTTACCAGAAAGCACGGCGTTGTGGTTATGACGGCGCAGGTTGAATTTTCTTCGTTCACAAGACCTGCCATAAAGAACACGGAATTATCCTTCATTGAAAACCTGTAGGGGATTTTCTTTCCCGTCAACTCGGACTCCTTCCATTCATAAAAGGCCTCCGCGGGCACAAGGCATCTGTTCTTGTAGAAGTATTTTCTGAACCACGGCTTGCTGGCCACGCTTTCAGCCCTTATGTTTATTAGAGGGTCTTTCAAACTTTGAGTTGAGAAACCCCAGGAAAACTTTCTTAATTCGCCGTTGTAAATGCACGGAATGCCTGCCCCCGGATAAAATTTACCGCAGGACAGGGGTTCTAATGTTTTCAGTAAAGGGAAAATTTTGAGTATCTCGCTTATATCTCTGTTGAGGTAGAAGCGAGAACACATCAAAGACCTCTCTCAAGGCGCGCTATTCTGTCCTCCAGAGGCGGATGGGTGGAGAAAAGACGCATAAATTTCGGACCTGAAGATATTTTGAATGAAGCCATGGACTCCTTGCCTGTCAAATCGGCATACCTTACCGTTTTAAGCAGGGCCCTCAAGGCTGAAATCATTTTTCCCCTGCCGGCCAATGCGGCCCCGCCGGCATCAGCCCTGTATTCTCTGTATCTTGAAAAGGCGGCCACGACCAGCATGCCCAGGAAGCTCAGGAATATCTCAAGCACAAATGTCACCAGATACCTCATGCCGGGCGAGTCGTCGTCGGAGCTTCTTCTGCTGACAAGAAAATAGGCGATAACTCTGGCCAGAAACATTACTATGGCGTTTATAATGCCCTGAAGCAGGGTCATTGTGACCATATCTCCATTGGCCACATGCGCTACTTCATGGGCAAGCACTCCCTCTATTTGATCCTTGTCCATATGTTCAAGCAAACCCGCTGAAACGGCTACAAGAGCTCTGTTCCTGGTGGGACCGGTAGCAAAAGCGTTTATCTCAGGGCTGTCATATATCCCTACCTCCGGCATTTTACCAAGCCCGGCTGATACAGCCAGTTTATGAACGGTGTTTACAAGCCAGGAGAGCTCAGGATTTGAAGTGTTTGGATCTATGAGTGAAACGCCCATCATCCATTTAGCCATTATTCTTGAAAGAGCAAGCGATATGAATGCGCCGCCCATACCCCAGACGAGACAGAAAATCATAAGGGATACATAATTTATCCCCCTGGCCTCAAGATAAGGCCTTATACCGAGTATATTGAGCGTGAAGGAAAGCGTGATTATTACGAGCAGGTTTACTGCAAAGAAAAGAAAAAGTCTTTTAGCCAGTCTAAACATAAAACCTCCTGTCAAGAATATATTTTATCAAAAACCGAACAGGGCTGACACCTCTGCAGGGATTCTGCAGGGTATTCCGGTCTTGTAATTAACCCAAACCCAGAGAGTTTCTCCTTTTGCGCATATTTTCCCCTGGGAATTTATGATTTCATAGCTTCTCAGAGAGGATGCCCCCTTAACATTTTCCACTCTTGTTTTTATTTCCACTTCCTCATAGGGCTTCACTGGATACAAGTAATCGATTTTATGGCTTCTTATTATCCATCCAAAACTGTTCTGCCACATTTGTCCGCCGCCGTATCCCGCCGCATCGCAATGTCTTGACGCTATCCAATTGAACCACTTTAAGTAAACCACATTGTTCACATGGCCGAAAGCGTCAATTTCATCCGCTGTCACCGTATGCCTTATTGAGTATTCTCTCATATGGTTAAGCTACAAAAGTAGAGACCCAAATGACAATAGGCCCTTCGGGCCTTGACTTGTCAAGGTATTCTGCTAAACTTTCCTTATGAAAAAGCCGGTTTTGATAATCTTGCTTGCTGCGTTAATCCAGCAGGCCTCGGCTCAAAGAGCTGTTGAACAGCTGAATTTATCTTCAGGACTGTCTTTGCCTATGCCTGTTTCTTATGAAAGCGATGAAGATTTCGATCCCGCTCTCCCTTCAGAACCGCCGCCGCCTTCAATAGATATCGTCAGACCGGATGAAAGCGAAAATTTTTCTATTGCCTCTTTATCAAAGTCCGCCGGCTCAGGCATACCATATCTTTCAATAGTGCTTGAAGAGTCAAAAAAACAGAGTTTTGACCCTGAAATGGTCCTTGCCGTCATAAAAAAGGAATCCACATTCAATCCCAAGGCAAAAAGCTCTGTCGGGGCTATGGGGCTTATGCAGCTTATGCCCGACACCGCCAAATGGCTGGGGCTTAAAGACACCTCAAAGCTTTATGACCCCGCCACGAACGTAAGATACGGCATAAAGTACCTGAGATATCTTTTCTCGCAATTCAGCGATAAAGATTTTTCTTCTTTAGGAAAAGAAGACATAGAAAACCAGGACATCAAAAAATCCATAGCGGCCTATAATGCCGGCCCCGGAAATGTCAGGAAATACGACAGGGAGCCGTATTACGGCATACCGCCCTTCAAGGAAACCAAATCATATTTAAAGCTTGTCTCTAAATATTTCCTGGAATTTGAAGAAATGAACATTCAGAAATAAAAGCGGTCAAAAATGATAGAATTATTGGCATGAAAGCTTTCCTTGCAATTAAGAAAGCAAGATATGCCGCCGCTTTTATCTTTTCTGTCCTGCCCCTGATCCTCTTCTTCGTCTCTCCTGAAAACGGCAAGTTCTTTTATCCGCTTTTTTTTATTTCAGCCGCTACGCTCAAACAGAAAGACATGGAAATGAGATTCCTTGTAGTCGCCGCGGCGTCAGCGTCAGCGTTAATACTTCCTTACTTTTTCAGAGACGGGCACAAGGATTACCCTGCGCTGGTATCTCAAATGCTGATGTTCTGGGCATTTGTATGGGTTGCCTCGGAACATTTTGAGAAAAAGGAAAAATTGGAAGAGGAAAAAGCCAGGAAAAGGCAGGCCGAGAAAGAAGAATATGAAGAGCTTGAAAAAAGAGCGGCATTTTACAGAGAACATACGATAAAGGCGGCGGAACGGATCAAGGCCGGGAAAATATTTCTTTCCTCTCTCAGGAATATACAGGCGCAAACTTCTCCGTCAAGAATAACCGAGGAGATATCAAAGGCGGTAAAAAGTTCTTTCCCTGATTGCAGGTGCGAGTTTAAAACAAAGCCGGATGGCGACTTTCTTTGCTCTCAGGTCTGGCAAAGCAGGCTTCCGATACTTGTAAAAAACTCTAAAACAGATTTGAGATTCAGCAAAGAAAATTTTCGGGAAGGCGAGATTTCTCTTTTGTCCGTGCCGCTCATATCCTTTGATTCGGTGATAGCCGCCGCTAAAATAATCTCTGACAAGCCGATGCGGCTGAATGAGAGCGATCTTAGAACCTGCGAACTGCTGATGAGAAGCGCCTCAATAGCCATGGAAAATCTGGAACTTTTTTCGCGGATAAACGAAATGGCGATGAAGGACGCCTTAACCGGCCTTTTAACGCACAGGATTTTTCAGGACCGTCTTGACTCCGAAATACTTACATCCGGAAGGACCAAACTGCCTTTCACTTTGATAATAGCGGACATAGATCACTTCAAAAAATACAATGACACATACGGCCATCAGGCCGGAGACGAGGTTTTGAAGAAAACGGCGGAAATTTTCATGTCTTCAATAAGGGAAATAGATATCTGCGCCAGATACGGCGGCGAAGAATTCGCCTTGATACTGCCTCAGGCTGACAGGGAAGAAGCGGTCCGGACGGCAGAAACGCTGAGAAAAAAGCTCTTATCGGCGGAATTTGAATTTTCCGGCCAAAAAACTTCGGTAAGCGCCAGTTTCGGCCTTGCCGTTTTTCCTCAGGACGCTCCCGCAAAGAGCCGCCTGATAAGAGTGGCTGATGAAAGGCTTTATAAGGCCAAGCAGGCGGGCAGGAACAGGGTAGTTTATGAATGAAAACATCTTTCTGGTGACTGCTTCATTATCCGCGCCGCTATCTTTAATTCTGCTTTCCGTTTTACCCGGCAGAAAAACGGCTCCCATTTTTACCCTGCTGCTCATGTCCGTCCCTTCCATCATATATTCATACAGGGAACCGCTTATTCTATGCGCGCCGATATGCGCAGCTGCGGCCTTTTTTATTTTTAAATCTCATGACAATGACGGCAGACCGGCGAAGGAAAGGAATTTGAATATCAATGAAGCCAGAGAGCGTTTTGAAAAAGAAAAAAAGGAATTTGAAAAAACAGCGGAAAATGAAAAAAAATTTTCCTCTTTATATGTGATAATAAAAGCTCTTTCTGAAACGCTTGATCTTAAAAGCTCCGCCTCTCTTTTAAAGGAAAAGATATCAGCTTATCTGGAAGCATCAGAACTCTCCATGTTTCTAGTAAAAGGCGACAGGGCCGAAAAGGTTTTCGGCGAGCAGGACTTGAAGGATGTTTTGGAAGGCTGCGAAGGCTTTGAAAAAGCCGATTTTATATCCAAAGGCGGAAGATTTTATTACGCTTTCAGGGACAATCAGGCGGTTTTTTTCTTCTTTTCTGCCGAATCGGCAAATGCGCCTGAAAAAATGAAGGAGAAATTTGAAGATCTTTCCCTTGAGATATTCCCGGCCCTTAAAAGGATATCTCTTTTTGCCAGAATAGACGAACTTTCGGTCATAGACGGCCTTACCGGCGTTTACAGGCGCGGTTTCTTTGATGAAAAGCTCAATTTTGAATTTTCAAGGGCGAAAGCATTCAAGACATCTCTAGGACTCATGATAATTGACATAGACCATTTCAAGAAAATAAACGACACTTACGGCCATCAGGCGGGCGATTCTGTCTTAAAGAAGGTCGCAGCGGTAATAAAGGAAAATGTTTATGAAACTGATATGGTAGCGAGATACGGCGGAGAGGAATTTGTAGTCATAATGCCGAGAGCCCAGGCAGAGGGCGCACTTAGAAAAGCGGAGCATATAAGAAAACTTATTGAGAGCGAAATTTTTGAAGCCGGAGTGGAGAAAATAAGAATAACCATCTCCGCCGGAATAGCCCATTACCCCAAGGACGCAGAAACCGTCTCAGATTTAATCAGCAAGGCCGACACTGCGCTGTATAAGGCAAAGGAAAGCGGCAGAAACAGAATATGCCAATGGCAGCATTGAGCTATTTCTTGGGAATGCCGGGCATCAAATACTCCTGTTCGCCCTCATCCTCATACTCATAAACATATTCCTCTTCATCAGACTCTTTCGGTTTTGACTCGGGTTTTGTCTCAGGCTTTTTCTCTTCAGCCTTTTTTTCCTGCGCGGGCTTTACCGCCTGTTTATTTTCGCCATGAATATTTTTGGTTTTAGTTTTGGCTTTCTTCGGCGAGACTTTGCCTGACTGAGGATTTTCTGCCTTCTTTTGAGGCTCATTGACCACAACAGTTTTTTTGTCTAAGGATTGTTTCGGCGGTGCTGTCCCTTCATCGGCTTCAATTATATATCCGGCCAGATCATTGGAAGGCCTTATTTTCTTGTTCTTATAATCAACTTCAAAAAGATAGTAGACAGGCATTTTTCCGCCGGGAAACTCGGCAAAAACATTATAATTATCTTCCGTCATCTTCTGAGCTCTCCACGTTATGGCTTTTGAATCTAGGCTGCTTTTCTGCGCATGCTCAATGACGAGATTTTCTATGGTTTTATCGGTCCCTTCCTTTATGTATGTTCTGACAAAATAAACGGCTTCATCTGAAAGGTCTTTTGATGCAGACGATGCGGAGGCGGTAGAAACCTCCACGCCCTGCGAAGGCTGAGAAACGGGAGGAGGAGTAATATTTTTACTGCCGCCTTCATTCTTCGCCTTTTTAGCCGGAGGGACAAAAGGCATATATACTGTCAAATCTATTATGCCGGCGCTTCTTAAAGCGAGGCTCATGGCTATACCTATGCCGGCCGCCAGTATAATCGAAAGAACGGCTTTTAAAACGGTCTTAAAAACAGGTCCTAAATCAATTTTCTTCTTTTCCGCAGGCGCTGCTGACTGCTGCGGTTCATCTTTTTTGTTTTGAACCGCCGGCGCGGGAGCAGCAGGCGCCTGAGGTTTTTCGGACCTGGGAACCTCTTCACCTGACATTACTGCGCTGTCATAATTTTTTTCTATCTGTATCGCGGGCGCGCTCATGGGCGGAGTTTTTGGAATTGCCGCGCCTGAATCAAGTTTTTTTTCAATGGATAAAATTTTATTCTCTATATTTTTAAGAGAGGAGTTTATCTCCGCGGTATCAAAGGAATTTATCCTGTTTCCAAGTATTTCTATCTTTGAATCCAGATATGTTCTAAGAGACGAAAGATCGTCCTTGCCGGCGCTGTTTGAAGCGAATTTTTCAATCAGGGCAAGTATCTTTTCGGTCTCTCTGTTTATCTCGTCTATTTTTTTGCCGGCTTCTTTTAACTGCGAAAAATCGGCGCTTATATCCTGTTTCACATTTGCGCCTGAAGAAACGCTTCCGCTTAATTCCTGAGATGATTGCTGACTTAAATCGCTTGACGGCAAATCAAAAGATTTCTCCGCTGACATATCATCTGAAACCGGAGATTTTCCGGCCGGCTCCTGAATTTCCGGCTGAGTCTGGGAGTTCATCTCAGGCGGCAGGGAAAGGCTATCGGGCAAGCTCAAATTGCTTAAATCAGGCAAAGCGGAATCAGCCGAAGAGGATGCGTCTTTTAACGGATCAGCGCCGGCGCTTAAGGGCGCGGTTTCAGGCAAAGCTGAATCAAACGGAGCAGCTTCGGATTTTAACGGATCCGCATTATTCCCATCGGCAGGCGAAACGCCCCCTGATAAATCCGGGCCGGAGCTTAAGGGCGTAATTTCAGGCAAAGGCTTTAAATCAATAGAGGGGGCTATGTCCGGCAGTTCATTTTTGGCAGTATCAAGTCCGGGTAATCCCTGATCGCCGGTATCGGCAGGCGGTGCGCCTGAAGGATTTGATGCATCCGCACCGGCGCTTAAAGGCGTAATTTCAGGCAAATCTATTTTAGGCAGTAAAGTTTCATTGTTTTCCTTGGCAGTTTCCTCTGGAGTTTCCGGGACTTTTTGTGGATCCTGCGCCTGATTCTTTTCGTTTGGAACTTCATTATTTTCCTCTTTCTTAAAAAAATTCTCCTGTCTTCTTGCTATTTGGGAAAGAGAAATAGGGTCCAGCGGGCTTTGCGCCTGCGGCTGCGGCTCAGCCTGCGAGGAGATGGCGGCGTCTATGCTCTTTATCTCTATGTTTCCAAAATTATGGAAAGGGTTATTAAAGCCGGAATCGGTCGGATTTGCAGACATGCTTCTTGCTGAGGTATTTGAAATCAGGGCCGATATTTCAGGAAAAGAGGCGGCTTCCTTCCAGTCTTCGGTTTTTTCCCCCACAGGAGACTGCGGGCATAAAAGCGTGGAATTTGTGAATTGAGGAAGCTTTATCAGCTCTTCTTTCTCATAGGGGCCGAGTATCTCGTTATTTATATAAGCCCAGTATTTCATAAGCCACCTCTAAGTTTATATAAGGTAAACATATGTTAAATTATATAAGCGGCTTGTTACAAAAATAATAACTTAAAGTTAAATATATTGTACAATTACTGGAAGTTGGACCCGCATTTTACAGGGAGGTTTTTATGCCGGGCAAGAAAATTTTATATTTTTCTCTGGCCGTCTTTATAGCCGTAATTGCCGCCTATAACCTTTTAATGCGCGGCTATTTTACAGACGAAAACTATGAACCCGAAACTGAAAGCGCTCAGGAACAAACATTTTTAAATCAGATGAAACAAAAAGAACAGGACCTTAAGAATCAAAGGCCTATGCCGGAAAATCAGCTTAAAGGCAAAGAAACATTTGAAACGGAGGCGATAAAGATAATAAAAGATAAAAATTTCAGCGAAGTTGCGGAAAAGCCCAAGTCTCCAATGCAGCAGCTTCTGGAAATGGCCAAAGGCAAGGACAAAAACCCGATTTATCTCTCTGAGAATGACCTTAACAAAAAAATAAACCTTTACGACAGGGTATCAACATCGGAAAAACTGAAACCTTCGAAAGTTCCGCTGCCTGGCGAAGAGCAGCCGACAAGACTCTCAAGGATATCCGCCCCGGTAACTTATAAAATTTTTAGAAATAAGAATGAATGGGAAATTTTTCTCAGAGACCATAAGGTGCGGGAGATAAAACCTGATTTTTCAAAAAATGACATTTTGATACTTGTCTCAAACTCCGAATTGCCCAGCGGAATTTTTCTGGCCGATTCCTTCAAGAAGGAAAAAAATACGGCTACGGTCTATTACAGAGTAAATCCGCTTGAAATGTCCTCAAAATCGGAAACAAAAAATCAATTTCATTATTCGGCGCTCAATATCCCCAAGAATTGCGAAATAAAACTGGAGCAGATAGACTAAACTCTCTCAAGGGCGAATTTTACGGCTTCAAGCATTGATGAGCAGTCTGCTTTATTCTTCCATGCTATATCAAAAGCGCAGCCGTGAGACGGCGAAGTTCTTATGAATGGAAGCTGCCATGTGGCATGCACGCAGGAGCCGAACTTTAGCCTTAAAGGCGCAAGCAGCTGGTCATGATACATGAAAACAGCGGCCTTTGCCCCAAGTTTTTCATATTTCAGAAAAACATCATCAGGATTGAAAGGACCTGCCGTTTTGAAACCCATTTTTTCAATTTTTCTCATGGCCGGTTTTATGGCCCTTTCTTCTTCAAGGCCAAGAAAACCGTTTTCTCCGCAATGAGGATTAAGGCCTGAAAAAACGATCAAGTCTTTTTTTTCAAGCAAGCCGCTTTTCAAGAAAGCCCTGAATTTTTCAAGAATCCTGTCCGCCTTTATTGCGGACGGCGCTTTTTTTAACGGAATATGTTCTGTAATCAGAAAAGAATTAAAAGCGCCCTTATGAAAAGACATGGCGCATGATGTCTTAAATCTTTTTTCCAGATAATCGGTATGACCCATAAAAGGCAGACCTGCCATTTTCCACGCCTCCTTGCTTACAGGGGCCGTAACGACCGCAGCGGCAAATCCACCGGCGGCAAACCTGCAGGCCAGAACAAAAGATTTGAACGAAACAAGACCGCTCTGAACGCTTATTCTGCCCGGCTTTAATTTGAAATTTTCGGCGGAAATATTAAGAGCGGGACAAAGCCTTTCTCCCCATCCCGCTCTCTTAAGACAATCAATATTGCCTGTCAAAAGGATCCGTTTTCGGTCGCCTGAAGGCAATTTTTTAAGCGCCCTTACGGCTATCTCAGGGCCTATCCCCGAGGGATCTCCGCAGGAAATTATTATCTTGCGGCTCATTTTCCAAAGTATTCTATCTTTGCCTCTTTTCTGAGGTTCTCCGTATATTTCTCAACCTCATCAGCAAAAGCATTCTGCATTATTATCTGCGCTATATCCTCTTTGGCCAGTTCATATTTGAGTTTTTGGGCTATCCTTTTCTCATCAACTCTAACTATATGATAGCCGAACTTGCTTTCTATGGGCTGAGAAATCTGGCCAGGGCACATCTTGAATACCGGCTTTTCCAGCTCTTCAGGCAGCATTCCGCTTATTACATAGCCGATATCCCCGCCTCTAACGGCGCTCTGTTTGTCTTTTGAAAATTTTTCAGCCAACTCCTCAAAGTCGGCACCGTTATCCAGCTCTTTCTTTATCCTGTTGGCTTCATTAAGGGCCTTATTTTTATCGGTTATGGAGTCGCTTTAAGGTTTTATCAGTATATGCCTTACTCTAAGGCGCTCTGAAATCAATTCCTTGAATTTGGCCGCTATATTGGAATACTCTTCGTATTCTTCCTGTTTTATGGACGGATCTCTGGGCTTGCCGTCCAATACGGCTTTGACATTGTCAAAATACGCCTTTATATCCTTTTCCTGAGGCGGCTTGACTTTGGGCCTTACAGTCTCTTCTATAAGCTTTCTGGCCATAAGATCCCTTTTGACCTTTTCTCTGAACTGCGCCATTGTCAGGCCCTGTCTTTTTAGTTCCTGCGCCAGTATTTCATCAGCAGCGGCGGGATTTTCGGCCTGAAATCTTCTCTTTATCTCGGCAACGCCGTCATCTATCTGTCTTTCATAAACTTTAAGCTTCATTGACTCGGCCTTCTGCCTTAAAAGCGCCTCATTTATCAGCTTATCCATGACCATTTTATCCATTTTTTCAGAAGAGTCCTTCTGTGAAAGGAAATCAGGCGATATGGCGGCATATTGCTCAGAAAGCATTTCCTTATTTTTATTGAGTTCGCTGAGAAGTATCGGCTCGCCGTTAACCTTGGCTATAACTTTTTCTTCCTGGGCAAAGGCAGCGCCGCAGAGAATGAAAAGGGGCAGCAGTTTACTTATACCTTTCATCTAAAACCTCCACCTTATATTTCTTCTGAAGTTTGGCTATATATTCGTCAAATTTCTTTTTCTCAAGCACTCTTCTTACCCTTTCGGAATTTTCAAGTTTGCTTAAATCAAGCGGCGTCTCGGAATTTTTCTTTATTATATGAAAACCCATCTTGGAAGCCACTACGCCCTGTATCTCGCCGACTTTCATCTTAGTTATCATATCCTCAAGCTCGGGAACGAATTCTCCCGGCAGTATCGGAGGCAGTTTGCCGCCGGCCACTGTACCCTCGTATTTCTTGTCTTCAGATATCTTGGAAAAAGATGTTCCGGATTTTATTCTTTTAAGTATCTCCTCAGCTTTTTCATAAGTGTCCGCTACTATATGCTCAAGAGAAACCATCTTCGGATGAGCCGCGGCATAGTCCTTTATTTCGGCATCCGTCACTTCCAGCTCCTTTTTCTTTAAATCTTCCATAAACATTCTGGTCAGCAGATATTCTCTGTATTCCTTGAGCCTGTTTTCAGATTCCTTGCGCATTTCCTCAATCCTTTCCCTGTATTCCTTGGAATTTCTCACAGGGCTGTTCTCTGAGGCCATTTTGACGAGTTTCTCGTTTATAAGCATATCCAGAAATTGCTTTCTTCCCGGGGCGCTTGAAAGAAATTTATTCGCCTCCGGCCCAAGTTCGGCTATCTTTTCCTCAAGATAGTTTTCTGTTATAACCGATCCGCCTACCCTGGCTATATTTTTTTCATTCGTCTTTTTGCCCTGGCAGGAAAAGAAAAACGCGCAAACAGAAAAAACAATTATTGTTCTTTTCATAGTATTAATAATTTAGCATTTTTTGTCATATTTTTCTTGCCAACAGCCCGCTAATTTAATAAAAGTGAAATATGAGGAAGGTTGCACTGGCCATTATAAGAAAAAACGGCAGATATCTCGTGGAAAAATTCAAAGACAAGGCATCAGGCCTTTATTTCTATAAATTGATGGGCGGCGGCATAGAGGAAAATGAGAGTCCGCAAAATGCCCTGGCAAGGGAAATAAAGGAAGAGCTTAAAAGCGATATAAACATCATTTCAGAGCCCCTGATTTACAAAGACTCTTTTCTCTACCTTGGTATTCAAAGGGAAATAGAGGCTTATATAATGGAGGCAAATTTCAGGCAGGAGCGGGATTATGCCTTCACGCAAAAATTCGTCTATTCCCCTGAAGGAATTTTTTTAAGCATAGCCATGTGGAAAAGTCCGGCTGAAATAATTGCTGAAAAACTTGAGCTTTACCCGAGGCCGGTGCTTGAAAGGCTTTCAGACTACGGCAGTTTAAAACAGCAATAATTTTTTCATTTGGGCGGGATTTTCCAGGTACAACTGGAAAATACGGTGGAGGCGCCGGGATTCGCACCCGGGTCCATAAGCCGTTCGTCACAATCACTACATGCTTAGCCCCGGATAATTTTTCGGAAGATTTATAAGTCCGGGACAGCCAAAAACCTTCCTATCTCCGTTTAGTCTTTCGCCTGCGCCCACGAAAACACAAACGCAGACGGCATTCCGCTTATGACGCTAACCCCGCTGCGCGGAAAGCGGCGGGAAGCGAGGCCCAACTTAAGCGTGAGCCCAAGCCATCTCGTTGGAGTTGGCAGTTGTTGTTTTGACCCTTTTTACATGGCCGGGGTCATCCATGGCATGCGATTGAGGCGAAGCATGACTCATGTCGAAGCTGGTCGCCCCCTCAAAGAACATACATATATTTTAGCAGAGAAAGCCCGAAATTTAAAGAGTTATCTGCCGCTTACGGAAGCGTAGATAAGAGCGCCGCCTTTAAGTTTTGAAATAATATCGGTCACAGTCTCAAAACTGACGGCCAGACAGCCCCATGATCTGCCGGCTTTGGCATTGGCCTCGCGGACATAGGCCGAAGGATGCAAAACTACAGCCCTTTCAAAAACATTGGAGTTTGTGGAAGAAAGGCCGTGCAGTTTAAGCGACTTTCCGTACTTTCCTTCATAAACGCTGCCTGTCAAATAAAAGCCGACCGAGCTGGCCTTTGATTGCGGCCTATTGCTGAAAAAAGTGGCGTAACCGTCATTATCCGGATCAGAGCCCGACCCATGCGCGACATGTACGGCCTTAACCGATGAATCCTTGACGCCTATTATGAAAAATCTGCTTTTGCTGGAATGCTTGCCGAAATCAACTACGCCTATATATTCTTTATTGCCTATTTTTGAGTAATTTTCCTTGAAATAATCCAAAGCCTGTTTCTTTAAATCCTCGGGCAGGCCGGCTGAATCGCTTATGACAAAATTCTGCTCGTCAAAAGAAGGCTGCTGAACGCCAGGCGCCGGGGCCGGCGGATTATAGTAGGAGATGTACTCAGTTTCAGCCGAGTAATCAGGCCGGGCTATCGGGGCTTCTTCTTCGGTTTCATCGTCGTTTAAGCTTTCATCAACCTGAACAGGCTCAAAAAAAGCGTTCTTTATCTCAATGTCGCCGTCTTCATAAACGTGAACATAGCCGCTTGAGACCGGATTGTCAACGGAATAGGATATTTTCTCCTCTTCCTCTATGTTTTTACATACTCTTCTGACATCGTCCATCGTGATATCGGGAGTTTCATGCTTGAGATTTTTTATTATCTTCCTTTCAGCCATTGAAAATTTCAGACTGGTCAATTTCTTTATGTCCTTCTTTTCTATTTTCTCGCATATATTTTTAAATTTTTTCGTATCCAAATCCTTCATTATGCTTTCTGCTCTTTCCTCTTCTATCGTCTTGGCCGACAATAAGGAAGCTGAGACAGCCAGGATTGCCATGATTTGTATTGTTCTCATATTTCCCTCTCAGAGAGATTGTAAATCTTAAAAGCAGATTATTTAAGTAACCAAAGGCCTGTTTTTTATAGGTCCAGGGTCCTATTTTTTATTTTTTTCTTCTTTAACAAGCGAACCTGAAAACCATTGAAAAACCTCTGCCGCCCAGTTTTCAGCCACAGGAATCCCTTCCTTGAAAGAATAGTGAATGCCGTCGCCGCCCTGAGCCGGATACTCGGTCACTTTAGTGCTGTCAAACACATCGCAATACGGCGAAACCGCCTTATAAGTAAGCTCCAGTATTCTCGGCAAGTCTTGAGGATTTTTTCTGGCATGGGGTTTTGTAACCCAGAAACATTTTGCGCCTGAATCTTTGACAAGCGAAGCCATGGACGACACATCTTCAACGGCAAATTCGTCTGAAAGCACATTGGCATAATTTGCGCCAAGCTCTATTATCACAAAAGCCGGCTTATTTTTCTCCATCAATTTTTTGAAATTCGGCGTATCGGCCTTAAGCCCGAAGGAAACTTTTCCCTCTTTATCCTTGAAAAAATAGCCGCAATTTGTCGTTTTGCCGTTAAACCACCATTGGGCGATTGAGCCGCAGGAAGCGTAGGTTTCAACGCTGTAACCTTTTTCCCTAAGCAAGAGATCAAGCTTCTTTCCGAAGGGCCCCACGCTGTGAGAGTCACCTATAAATAAAACGGATTGAGCGTTTGAAAAAGAAATTAGAGAAAAGAAAAAAAACAAAAAGAAAGATTTCATAAAACCTCCAAGGTTAAAAAGATTCTATCATTTATGGCCGGGATTTTAGCCGGCACAGGAACAAGATTTTGTCTTGAAAAAACCAGATAAAATAAAGAACGGAAGGGGTGGGATTCGGTCACAAATAAATTTCCTGAGTGAAATTTTTCGCGACCCCGGCTCGCGGCCTTGCAGAGCTCGGCAACGCTGCGCCTTTTCCGCCACTACAACATCGGCGGACAAGCCTCCACACAGCGTCGGCGGACCCGCCAAGATTTCAGTGGAGGGCGAATCCCTTGCGAGATGAAATAACGAACGGAAGGGGTGGGATTCGGTCACAAATAAATTTCCTGTGAAATTTTTCGCGACCCCGGCTCGCGGCCTTGCAGAGCTCGGCAACGCTGCGCCTTTCGAATCCCAACGCAAAGTCAAGCAGTTGACTTTGCTCTCTGCGAGATGAAATAACGAACGGAAGGGGTGGGATTCGAACCCACGGTACGCGTGAACGTACACCGGTTTTCAAGACCGGCGCCTTAAACCACTCGGCCACCCTTCCAGTAAAACTATATTTTACAATAAACTTGAGCCGTAAATCCCGCCTCACTTTGAAAAACAATATATGCGGAAAAATAATATAATGGAAAATAGAGAGGGTTTTATGAAAAAAATATTCCTTGTTCTGATTTTGTGTCTGGCACCTTTTATTTATGCCCAGCTTTCTCCTGAAATAGTCAAAAAAATAAAGGAAGAAATCGCTCAGACAGAGGCCAAAGCTTATCAGGTTCAGCCCAGACAGGCCGCTTTATTTATTAAAATAGGCAAACTTTATTCGCAGATAAATGATGCAGACAGGGCGCAATCGGCTTTTGAAAAAGCGCTGGAGATAGAGCCCAAAAATGACGAGGCTCATTTCATGCTCGCTTTAATATTTGAGAAAAAGAAAATGGATGACAGGGCCTTATATCACTGGAAAATCTGCCTTGAAAACACGGCAAACCCTGCTTTCAAATCCATAGCAGAAAAGCATATAAATTATCTTTCAAGGAAATAATATGAAGAAAAATATACTGATTACATTAACTTTGGCAACGCTTATTGCTTGCGCAGGCCCTCAAACCGCGGTAAATTCCAGAGCGGATTTTTCAAAAATAAAAAGGGTGGCCGTGCTTTCTTTTAAGGGAGCCAAAGGCGATGTGGCGGCCGATATGATGACGCAGGCTCTTCTTCAATACGGGGCGGATGTGGTTGAGAGGCAGCGCCTTGAAGATGTTTTGAGAGAGCAAAATCTGGCGGCCGAAAGCGTCCTGTCTCCCGGCACAGCCAGAAAGCTGGGCAGAATTCTCGGCGTTGACGCTATCTTTGTCGGCAGCGTAATAGATGTCAAAAACAATTCCGCCTATATAGCCCAGACAAATTCTTCAAACCCGCAAAATACCATAAATCAGGTATCAGGTAAAACGATTTATTCGGCAGGGTCTGTGGCGGGGCTTAAGGATGCCCAGATTTTATCCACTACGGCCGAGGTGGCTCTGGCGGCCAGAATGGTTGATGTGGAAACCGCCTCTGTTATGTGGTCCGCCTATATGAGCTATGAAGGTTTTGACATAGCAAGCGCCATGTCGTCCATTTCAGGTTTTTTCGTAAAATCGCTGACGCCCATATGGCCTGAGCTTAAAAAATAAAAATCCTGGATTTTAGCGGGTAATTTACGATTTTACTTATTCGCGCTCATATGTATTTTGCCGCAGCTTCATTCATATCTCAGCGCCTCTATGGGATTGAGCATGGCGGCTTTGAGCGCCGGCCAAAAGCCGAATACAACGCCTATAAGACTTGAAAAACCGAAAGCGAACATAACAGTGCCCATAGTTAAGGCCGGCTTGAGTTTTATTACAAAATGCGCCGCCCAGGCGAGAGCGTATCCAAAGCCTATACCCAAAAGACCGCCTATCAGACAAAGCGTTATCGCTTCTATAACGAACTGAACAAGTATATCAGAATTTCTTGCGCCAAGAGCTTTTCTCAGTCCTATTTCTCTGGTCCTTTCACTGACGCTCACAAACATTATATTCATTATCCCGATTCCGCCGACTAAAAGAGAGATCCCGGCTATGGCATAAACGACCATTGAAACCTTGCCCATGCTTTCCTTAAATCTTTTTATTTGAACTTCAAATGTCCTGACATCAAATTCGTCCTCTTTTCCTTCATCGCCGGGCCTCAGTTTTCTAAGGGCCATTATCACCTGTTCGCGGGCCGCGGACGTGTCCTGCACTGAAGGAGCCATTATCTCCAAAAAATCTATGCTTGTTTGTCCGAAAACTCTCTTAAGCGCTGTCTGAAGCGGTATATAGACTCGCGGCTCACCGCCGAAAAGACTTTCGGCGCCGCTGTCTTCGCAGACGCCTATGATTTTGAAGCCTATGCCGTTTATTCTTATCTCAGAATTTAACGGGTTTTCTTTTTCAAACAGCTTTTCAACCAGAGTCTGATTGACCACGGCTAACCTTTCCCTGTTCAGGTCTTCCTGAGGCGTATAGACTCGCCCGAAAACTTTGGCGCCGGCAAAAATAAAATCCTTTTCTTCCTGCTTTTTAACCGGCACGGCCTTAGGCGTGGACAGAGATGCATCCAGTTTTTTTTTGCCGTAAAATATTTTCACATTTCTGTAAAGCAGCGGAGTTATGTCCTCGGCAAGCGGCGCCCATCGCTTTACCGCCTCAATCTCAACTCCGGTTATCCTTCTGCTTTTTTTCATATATTCATGCCTCGGCATAACCCAAAGTTTTCTGGCGTCTTCCTTGCCGGTGTTCATAAGCAGGCTTTTCATAAAGCCTTCGCTTATCGTCATTAAGGAAATTATGGCGCCAACGCCTATGAAAATTCCAAGTATGGTAAGCGCGCTTCTCGTTTTATTGCTCCATATGGACTTAAACGCCATGGAAAACTGTTCAAGCAGTTCCGAGAAGGAAAAACGCAGGCGCGCTTTCGGCAGGAAAGAGGCTGGAATGGAATGCGACGATAAAGCGCGATTTCTCTCGTCAGAAACTATCAGGCCGTCCTTCATCCTTATGACGCGCGAGGTCTGCGCAGATATTTCATCGTCATGAGTCACTATGACCACGGTAAGGCCTCTGGCGTTCAGCTGCCTGAAAATTTCCATAACTTCCTTTCTTGAAGCGGAATCCAGATTGCCGGTAGGCTCATCGGCAAGAATTACAAGCGGGTCATTTACCAGAGCTCTGGCTATGGCTGTTCTCTGGCACTGGCCGCCGGAAAGCTCATTTGATTTATGTTTGAGCCTGTCGCCAAGCCCGACAGCCTTGAGACAGGCCTGAGCCTTTTCATCGTCGCGGCGCTCACCTGTGTACATCATGGCCAGAGAGACATTATCCTTGACCGTGGTTCTTTTAAGCAGATGAAATGACTGGAAAACAAAGCCTATGGTCTTTGCCCTTATTGCGGCCAGCCGCCCGTCAGAAAATGAAGATGTTTTTTCTCCCGAGAAATAATACTCTCCAGCGTCGGGTCTGTCCAAAAAACCCATTATATGCAAAAGCGTGGATTTACCCGAACCTGAAGGCCCCACCAGCGAGACGAAATCGCCCGCTTCTATGGATACGGAAACATCCCTGAGAGCCTCAACTTTGAAATTGCCCACATGATAGGTTTTGGACACATTTTTTATTTCTATTAAAGCCATTTTCAACCTTTTCTGCGGAGTTATCCGCCGATGTTTATCGCAAAGCCTCTTTCCGAAGCTATGCCGGTAGAATAGTAAACTGAGGTATTCTCGTCTATGCCTGAAATTATTTCTATCTGGCTTTCATTTGAAGATCCGGTTTCAATCTTTTGTTCTGTTAATTTGCCGTTCTTCTTTATATCCACGAAAGCGTCTGTTGAACGATATCTTACCGCCTTCTTTGGCACATACAGGGCTTTTTCCTTTACACCTGTCACTATGCGCACATCAGCCGTCATGCCGGAACGCAATCTGGCAATGTCTGAAAGAGGCAGAATCTTGACTTCATAAACATTTACATTTTCCCTGGTGCTTGACTCATGGGCTATTGAAATGACGCGCCCCTTTTTCTTTTCATCAGGGAAAGCGTCCAGAAAATACTCGGCTTCCTGCCCTTCTTTTACTTTTCCTATATCGGTTTCATCAACAAAAGTCTTTATTATCAGTCTGTCTGACACCACGGCTATTTCTTTTCCCGGGCTTACGGACTGGCCCGGCTCAACCATTCTTCTTACTATAGTGCCGTCTATGGGCGAAACCACCGGGATCAGATTATACGCCTCTTCCACCATTTTTCTTTCGCTTTCAGACGCCTGTGAGGTTTTAAGCGAATCAAGCAAAGCCGTCCTTTCATTTGAGCTTATTTTTCCTAAAAGCTGGCCTTTTGAAACCTTCATTCCTTCTTTGAAAAAGATCTCTTCTGCCCGGCCGGCCGCAGACGGCATAATAAGAACCCTGTTTTCCGGCTCAACCGTGCCTATAGCCTGAGTCTTGGTTATAAATACTCCTCTTTGCGGCTTTATCTCAGCCATTGATTTAATTCTGAGCATCTCCGCTTTAGCGGCCTTCCTCTTAATAAGCGAACAGGGCCCGGCCACAGCCAGCAATATTATCGCGGGTATTATGAATTTTTTGCTTTTGAAAAAACTTTTTTTCATTTTATTCTCCGACTGATTTCAAGAAGGCGGCATAAGCCGAATAAGCCGAACTTTCTGCCTGAACCATGGCAGTTTCAGCTTCTATAAGACTGTCTTCCACGCTGCGCCATTCAAAATACGATGTCTGGCCTGATAGATACTGTTTTCTTACAAGCCATGCCCTGAGCCTGGCCGCCTCAAGCGCCGTTTCGGCCACACCGACATAGCCGAGGGCCTGCCTCAAATCGCCGCAGGCGTCCTCCGCTTTAATGTAAAGATCCTCCGATAAATTTTTCAGCTGCAAATCCGCGGATTCAAGTTCCAGAGCCGCGGCTTTTTTTTGCGCTTTTATTCTGCCGGATGAAAAAAGCGGCACGCTTAAACTCGCTCCCGCTTTTCTGCTGCTTTTAAATGAAGGCCAGTCAGCGCCGCTATAGCCGTAATAGGCGTCCGCTGTTATTCTGGGCAGGATTTCATCCGCAGCCTTTTCATAATTTTTGCGGGCTATCTCTTTGTTTAAAAGAGCTATCCTGTACTCATAATGCCCGCGTATTTTATTTTCAAAACCGCAATCTTTAAAATTATCAGGCACTGAAGATATTTTCACCTCATAATCCTGCGCAGGCGCAGGCTTGCCCAGAAGCAGATTAAGTTTTCTGCGCGCCAGTCTTAAGTTTTTTAGATATGTCTCATGCCGCCACATAGCCGATTTAAGAGCCGCCTCAGTTTCAAGCAGGGCAGACTTGCTCTCCAGACCGGATTTATACTTTATCTTCAGAAGCTCCAGATTCTCTTTTCTTCTTTCTATTGTCCTCAGCGATAAGTCGACAAGCGAGCTTGCCTGCGATATTTCGGAAAACAAAACTCTCAGAGAATATTTCACCTGAGAAACGGCTCTTTCCAGATAAGCCTGAGCCAGCATAGTTTCAAAGGAGGCTATTTTATTGTTTAAAACCGCCGAAGCGTCAAATAGAGGAAAAGACGCGGCAGCGCCGAAGGTATATGAATCATATGAACTCTGGCCCTGAGTCCCGTTTTTATAATATGAACCTGAAGCGTAAACATAGGGGAAGAGAGCGGCTTTTGCCGCTTTTTCATTCTCTATCGCCTTTTCAAGTTTTGCCTTATAATCAAGAACATCCCTGTTGTAAAGCAGGGCCTCCTGCTGAGCCTGCTCAAAGGAAATTTCCTGCGACGGGAAAGAAGCGGGATGTCAACAAATCAGCAGGAAGAAAAAGAAAGTTATTTTTTTCATTGATCAAGCAGACGTTTCTCGCCTTCAAGCTTTCTTATATAGTCGGCGTCTATGGTGTATTCCATACAGCCGAGATATTTGCCTTTTTCGTCTCTGAGAGCGAAGAATTCTATCACTACCTTATGTTTCGGCTCTCCGTCTTTGACCTTCAAATCTATCCAGAACCTGGCCGAGTCCCTTTTGCCCTCCTTCATCTCAGAAACTATTTTTTCCACAAGATGAAGGCTTTTTTGAGGATGGCAATCCCTGAAATTTACGCCCATTGAGGTCATAGGCCTGTAAAAAAGCCTTTTTTCATGCTTATTCCAGCCGACCACTTCGTCATTTGCGTCTATAACCGTTATCTCGCCCGGCAGTGCCTCTATTAAGGCTTTAATCATTTCCGGAGTAAGTCTATCAAAAAGCATTTATCCTCCAAAGCTTGATCTGCAACAAGGCTATTCTATCATATAAGGCTGTTCTCCTTGAAACTGAAATAGCCCTCGTTTGAGACGATAACATGATCCAGCAATTCTATGCCGAGAATTCTGCCCGCTTCTGCCAGCCTTTTAGTAAGCTTTATATCTTCCTGCGAAGGATTGACGCAGCCGCTTGGATGATTGTGCGAAACTATTATGCCTGCGGCAAGATTTTTGACCGCCTCTTCAAAAACTTCCCTGGGATGAACCACGCTGAAATTCAAAGTACCTATGGAAACGATATGCTTTTTTATTTCCTGATTTTTAGTGTCCAGATAAAGCACTATGAAATGCTCTTTTTTAAGCCCGCGCCATTCCTTAAGCTCGGCAAAAACATCCGCCGGCTTGAGATAAATGGAATTTTTTTTGCCTTTAAGATATCTCTTGCCGATCTCAAAACAGGCGGCTATCTCGCAAGCCTTGGCCAGGCCTATACCGTAAAAATTTGCCAGCTCTTTTATGTCAGGCGCATTTTCTTTACAGACTCTGAGCTTTTCTGCAAGCTCGCCTGCCACGGACATAACATCCCTGCCTTTTGCCCCGGTCCTTATCAGCAAAGCCAGAAGTTCTTTCTCGGACAGTTTTTCTGGACCGTACTTGAGAATTTTCTCTCTGGGCATTTCTATGCTTTCTATTTCCTTAAGGTTCATATCTCCCCCCCATAAAACCGCATTTGCGTTTTTATGCCTTAATGTTTTAGCATAGCTTCGCGACATGGACATGTCGCGTTTTTACTCTTTTATCCATTGCCGGCCGCAGATGGTTTTATACGGACATCCGCTGCAGGGCTTTTCATCCGCGGGTGCAAGAAAGAATTCGCCGTTCATTATATCCTCAAGGGCCGACTTTATGGCAGAATCGAAAAGCTCAAGCTTTTCCCGGTCCTGCGGCGAATCAAAAATAATGCTTTCCTTTATTTCTTTTGAGCCGAGGGTTATGATGGAGGCGCTGACATTTTTTTCTCTTTGCGAGCGGCCGTATATCAAAACATATAAAGGCAATTGAAGCGAGCCGGCCAGAGGGCCCCATTGCGCCGCAGGCAATTCAAGATGCTGCCTTGAAAATTTTTCAGACGGCAGCGAATATAAGTCGCCGGCTGAAGTTTTATAATCCGCCAGGCATATACCCGAAGGGCGCCTGTCAATGCGGTCTATTCTGGCTGTAATTTTCACAAAGCCGCCTTTAATAGCGAAATTCTCCGTAAATTCCCTCTCGCAGCCCAGAATTTCGCACTCAGAATGCTCTTTCAGGTGAAAGTCTATAAAATCGCAGGCCCGTTTCAGTATCTGGCTTTTTATTATGTAATCCTCAAGTCCGCTTTCTGGAGGGAAATTGGCGGCAATTATCCTTGAAGCGATATCCCTCATTTCCTGTTTATATTTTTCCTTTTCTTGAACTATAAAGGCTTTTCTTTTTTCGCCTGAAAAATAAGCTCTCAGTATCTCATGGAAAAGCGTTCCTATCTTATCCGCGCCGGGCTCAAAGGATATCTCCTGCTGTTCTCTGAGTCTTAGGACATATTTGTAATAAAAAGACAGCTGGCAATTGAGATATGAGTCAATTGAAGAATATGAAAAAACCGTATTTTCAAGCATTCTTTTCATTTCCGGAGTTTTCCTGATATCGCGCGGACCGCTTTTCAAAAAATTCATTCTCATAATTGAGCTTTCCAGCTCGGCTTTGACGCCCTGCTTCTCAAGCTCCCATTTCAATTTTTCGAGCAGGGGGCTGGCCTCCCTGTTTTTATCGTCAATATAATAAAGCCGCGCCTTTTGCGAGGAAAAAACCATATTCTCAAAGTAATAAGCGTAAATATCCGAGACGGTTTTATAGTTTGAAAGCCCCAGTTTTTCCCTTATGGTAAACGGCAGTATGGTGTCCTCTTTTTTAACCGAAGGGAGAACTCCGTCATTTACGTCAAGTATAAAGAGATTTTTGAACTTCAAATTCCTGGCTTCCAGAAATCCCAGGCATTGCAGGCCCTCCACCGGAGAACCTTTGAAAGGATGGGCTATGCCTGAAAGATAAGAGTTCATAAATGAAAAATAGGCGGATTTATTCTCAAAACTCATATCGGCCAGTTTTGAGAACGATATTTCCCTCAATTTTTCGGAAATTATTGACGGGAAATAATTCCAGTAAGGGTGCTTCTTTGCAGTTGAATTTTGAGATATAAAATCAACCATATCAGCCAGCCGCAAGGCGAACTGTCCTATGTTTTCCATTTTCTCAAAAGGCCTTATCAGTTTGTCATGCATTTCCTTCAAGGCCGTCCCCCCGGACATTTCCTCAACAGCGCTGAGACCAATTCTTGAGAGAAAAGGCGATTGGGAAAGCCTGCCGCCTAATTGCTGCAAAAGCATCCTTGTCTTTTCTGAAGAGCCGGCCGTATTGAGATTTTTCACATAAGGATGCAGCATAAAAGACATATATTTCCCGGTCTGATAAGTTCCCGGGTTTTCCCTGAAGGACGAAAGCAGCTCAAAGAGCGCCTGAAGCATTGAATAAACAGGCGTCATTTTCAGCGGATAGCCGGCTGAGATATTGAATTTTTCAAACTCGCCGAGAACATTTTCAAGCACGGGCAGTATCATATCCGAGTCAGGCAGTATTACGGCGCTTTCATGGCCGGCGCCTGCAGCGTCAAGCTCGGCAAGAAGATCTTTTTTCAATTCCATCACCTGTTCATGAACGCCGCCGGTTTTTCTTATGCTGATTACGGTGTTTTCATTTTCCTCTTTCAAGGGCATATCCGCCTTGAAAGGCAGCCTTTTTTCCAGAAGCGGCGAGGCGGTATAAATAAAAACGGCATTTTCGCAGGAATGCAGTTTTAAAAATATTTCTCTTTCCGCCTTTGTAAGCGCAAAAAAGCCGGCAAATACCGCTTTTTCATAAGCCGACACATCAAGCTTATGGGCGCGGCCGGCGACGAAATCATATTTCATGGACCTGGTATAGATATTTTCAGCCAGGCACCTTTCATAGAATTTTTCATAAAGTTCAGAAAATCTTGCATATTTGCCTCTCAGACCGTCAAGGCCTTTTATTTTCCCGCCCTGCTTTTCATCCTCCTGCCTTATGAGAAAATCAAAATCCTTTATATCCCGCGGCTTTACCATATTTATTTTAAGCTCTTCAAAATCGCCGATGATCTTTCTCGCCCAGGGCATAAAAAAATCCAGGGAAAAATCGCCTGCCTTTGCGCCGGTTATATCCCGGCAATAGCCGTTAAAATCTTCATAAAGCAAAGCCGTAAGTTCCAGCTCATCGGCATTTCTGATTTGACGGCCGGCATTGATAAGCTCAAAAGCGGCATCTATGAAATCGTCTATTGAAAATACTTTGGGCGATTCAAAAGATTTTCCTTTTTTCTCATAAAGATAAAGATTCAAAAAATATCCGGGCCGGCGATTGGGGAAAACAGCCAGATTACCTGCGATATTTGCAGAAGACAAAAGAATCTCGCCGGCTTTTTCAATCATATTTTCTCTTCGGCTTATAATTTCAATTTTTGACATAAGCTCTCAGTTCTCATGGCAAATTTCGCCTGAATCTATGTAGTAAATAATTCCTTTCGCCGGCTTGGCAAGCGCCGAGGAAACGGTGGCAATATAGTTTTTCATCTGGCCTGAATAATCTCCCGGCGCGCCGGTTTTGTAGTCTATTATAAAGATTTGGTCTTTATCCTCAATCAGCCTGTCAACCCTGAAAATCTTGCCCTTCTTGCCTATAAATTCGGCCTCATTTCTTATCAAACGGCCTTCTTTTTCAACGAAATATTCCTTGAGGGAATTTATAGTTTTAATCACTTTCTCCGCAACTTCTTTTTTCTCGTCTTTCCAGTCAAGCCCGTAAAAAAGGCAGGCGCTGTCTGTCAAAGAAGAAATATTTTCCTCTTTAGCCTCTGAGATGAATTTTATGGAGGCCAGCACCTTATGATAAACATTGCCTCGAATAGTCTCCATATTGCCGCTTTCGCCGTTTTTTATGAAATCATATATCCTTTCGGTTTTCCTCGGGCTTATATCAAGGTAAATGGCTTCTTTTTTGCCGCCGTATGAAAAATTTTCTTTTTCACCGCTTTCATAATTATTGAAAAGCGAAAAAACGCTTTTGCTCTCTTCGGGCCTTCTGACAATATTGACAAGCTCAAAGCGGGCTCTGGTCAGAGCGACATAAAGAGTGTTCAAGTTCTGTATTTCCTCATCTCTCCTTTCCTCTTCTTTTATTTTTTTCAACTCCGGCAAAAACTCGGCCATTTTTGCGCTTATCTTTCTAAGCTCAAGACCGTCCTCTGAGGGCATATAGTATATTCTTTCACCGCCGACCGCCCGCCATGAATTCTGGTCAAAAATATTTATAACCGCATCAAATCCCAGTCCCTTGGCTTTATGAAAAGTCATAACCCTGACTGCCGGCACAAATTCAGGCATGCGGACCGAAAATTTTTCATCGCGGGAATCGCCGTTTTCCATCTCCTCAAGCAAAGCTGCCGTTGAGGAGCTGCCGGAGCAATTAAGCGAATAGGCTATATCCAGCAGCTTGACCAGAAAAGCGGTTTCATTTTTGAAATTTGAGTAAACGGAAAATTTCGTCATAGCCAGATTTATCAGCTCATAGCAAGTCAGATATCCGCTTTTGGAAAACAACTCATCAAAGAATTCATCCCATAGGCCGGGGAATTTTTCCCTGAAGGCGATGTAAAGCAAATTTTTTCCGCCGGCGCAGTCAAAAAGAAACTTCTCAACAGGCACCGCCAAATCTCTGCCGGCTGAGCGGGCAAAAATGTCCCCGGAGAGAAAAGTTCCAAATGAAAAATTATCCGACGGCCTGTCCAAAAAAGCCAGAAGAGCCTGAAGCTCGGCTATGACCTTCCTTTTCCTTATATCAAGAGAACTGAATGAAGCGGCATTTATCCCCGCCTCGCTGAGCCAGCTTACAATAGTCTCAACTTCATCGTTCTTTTTGACAAGCACTGCGACATTTTCCATGGCAAATCTGGAAACGATATCTCTGGCAGCTTTAATGAACTCTTGTTTAAGCAGCTCTTCGTCCTCCCCCCTTTTGGACTCAATAACTACGGTGCGAACATAGCCCTTTTTCTCCATCCCTTTAACAGCCGTCTGCTTTGAATCCAGAAGCCCGGTAAAATCGCCGCCTATGTTTTCATCAAGATAATTTTTGAAATCCTGTGATGAGAAAAAAGAATTCACATAAGAAATTATCCTGCCGGCGCTCCGGTAATTGTAATCAAGCGGGAAATATTCAACTCCATGCTTCAAAGGACTGGTATTGATATAGTTTGACGCCTTACCGGAGATAAAATCGCCCATTATCCTGTAATCTGCATTGCGAAACATATATATAGCCTGCTTTATATCGCCTATCAAAAAAAGCGAGCCGTATCCGGCGAGAGATTCTTCGGCAAGCGGCCTTATTATGTCCCATTGCGCGAGATTTGTATCCTGAAATTCGTCTATGAGAAAATGGTTAAGGCGGGCCGCAAGTTTTATATATATTTCGGGCGCAGATTGTTTCTTTATGTGCCTTGAAATATCGGCGGTTATCTGCGAAAGACTGACAGACTTGTCGCGCCGGCGCAAACCATAAAAATTTTTCTTGAATTTGAGATAAAACTCCGTAAAAGACCTGTAAAAAATTGAGGATTCAGCCTTGTAATACTGCTCCAAAAGAGAATTTATCTCATCCAGCTGACGGCCCAGAAGCCCGCTTTCCAGTTCTTTCTTGACCTCCTTTCTGTTTGACAGATAAAGTCCGCCCTTTATGCTGTAAAGCTCCATAAGCGCAAAGCCGTCCCTTTTCTTCAAAGCTTCACTCACGCCGGTGCGCATAAAGGCGGCAAGTTTTGCGTTTCCATCGGCCATTTCAAATATCTTTTCAATTATTTTCTTCCTTATTTGGGCATGCTGCTTAAGATCGGCTGATACAGTTTTTATATCGGCAAGATATTTATTTTCCTTTTCCATAAACTGCGAAAACTTTTCCCTTATCTGCGGCAGAGGATTAAAAAGAAACTTGCCGCCGGAGTCGTTTAGTGAGCGCAAAAATTCATCCGCCGTTTTACGCCCGGTTTCAATGTCAAATGAAGCCAGAAAATCGGCGAAGGCCCTGTCCACAAGCAGCTGATTGTCAAAGACAACTTCATAGTCAGGCGGGATTTCAAGTTCGTCAAGCGAAACAGAAAGAATTTTAAGTATAAAACTGTCTATAGTTCCGACATTAAAATCCGGATATAAAGAAAAAATAAGCCCCAGCGTCTCATCGGCTTTTTTAGCCAGCTCTTTATCGTCAAGAGAAACTATGGCCTTTATTTCCTTTCTCTTTGCGGGACTGAAATATATCTCCTTGAGGAATTTTATTATCCTGCCTTTCATTTCCTTGGTGGCATTTTCTGTAAATGTTATGGCTAAAATTGACGACAAAGCGTTTTTCTTTATGACAGGCGAAAGCAGAAATTGTATATAGCGGTTGGAAAGACTGTAGGTTTTGCCCGAGCCGGCGGAAGCGGCCAGAAGGAAGGCGTGAGGGAAAATAAGCTCTTTGTCTGAAACAGGAAAACCGCCGGACTTTTTTACCTTCTTTTGTTTCATAGAAAAATTATAACAATCGTCCGCGACAGCGTACTGTCGCAAAAAAATTAAAACACCATGACATAATCTAGTTTAGCGAAGGCCTTTCTCCTTCAAATACTTTATGAGGTCAGCCGGATAATCGGTAATTATGGCGTCCGCGCCCGCTTTTACGGCTATATCCCAGGCTGCGGGTTCATTTATTGTCCAGGGCGCCACTTTTTTGCCGGCCTTGTGCATTATGCCGATATACTCAGGAGTTATCCATTTATACCAGGGGCTTATTATTTCGGCTTTGGAAAGAGCCAAAATTTCCGGATCTATATAATTGCCTTCTGTAAGCTGTGAAAGCTTTATTTTGGGCTCAAGTTTTCTGACTTCAGCCAAAGTGCGCCAGTCAAAGGACTGTATTACAACTCTACCAGTCAGGCCGTATTCCTTTATGATATTGACTGCGGCCTGCGCAAAAGCCGCAGGCGATGGCGATAACTGGGTTTCTGCCGGCACTATCTTTGTTTCTATATTGAATCTGACGGTTTTAGCCGCCGGGATATCGGACTTTGCTACCATTTCAAAGACTTCTTTCAGGGAAGGTATTCTTTCCCCCGGGACAGGAATTTGCCTTTCAAATTTCGGATTTTTAAGCGTGCCGCAATCATATTTTTTAAGCTCTTCAAGCTTAAGCGAAATTATGGGTATTTCTTTTTCTATTTTTTTGCCGTCCGGGCCAAGACATATTTCCCTGTTTATAAACCTGTCATGAGACACAACAAGATGCCCGTCCGCTGTCATATTCAGGTCAAATTCCAGATAATCAACGCCGGCCTCAAGCGCCTGCTTAAAAGCGGCTATGGTATTTTCAGGGGCCGTGCCGCGGCTGCCGCGATGGCCGTGAACCTCTATTCTGCCCGGCTGACCGTAGGATAAAGCCGCGCAGCAAATAAGCATTGCCGCTATCAAAGTTTTTTTCATTTTTCGCCTCCGTTTGACGCCTGTTTTTCGCTTTTTGAAATTTCGCATGGAGCATGATGAACATTCCATGTAAAAGAGAGAATGATTATGGCCAGAACGCAGGAAACAAGAAGAAGCGCAAAACCGCCGTCCCAGCCGAACTTGTCAACCACCCTGCCCATGCCGAGCTCCGCTATTACAGCCCCGAACATATAGCCGAAAAAGCCGGTAAATCCGGCCGCCGTTCCAGCCGCCTTCTTGGGGGCCATATCAACTGCACTTACCCCTATAAGCATAACAGGGCCGTAAATGAGAAATCCGATAACAAAAAGCGAAAGCGAATCAACCCAGAACCTGCCGGCCGGATTTTTCCAGTAAACATAAACGAATACGGTTACAAGGAGCATATAAATCACAGATACCGGCCCTCTTCTTCCTTTGAAAATTTTATCCGAGGCCCAGCCGGCCAGCAGCGTACCCGGTATCCCCGCCCATTCATAAACGAAAAACTGCCAGCGCGCAAGAGATTGCGGACATTGCTTTACAGAAGTAAGATATGTCGGCGCCCAGTCCAGAACGCCGTATCTTATGACATAGACAAAGACATTGGCCACGGCTATAAGCCATAGCATTTTATTGGGGAAAACATATTTCATGAAAATCTCTTTCGCACCCAGCTCCCTTTCAGGATCATCCACACAGGCCTCGGGATAATCATTTTTATATTCCTCTATTGGCGGCAGGCCGCAGGATTGCGGCGTGTCTCTGAGGAAAATTATCAAAAGCAAGGCCATGGCGCAGGCCATAAAAGCCGGGACATAAAAAATCAGATAAAAAGCGGATCTCTCGCCCCAGACGGACATAAGGCCTGCTGAGGCGAAAACGGCAAGAATAAAGTTTATTATCGGCCCCACAACTCCGCCGCCGACATTATGCGCCAGGTTCCAAATCGCAAATTTAGTGCCCCTTTCACTGTCGCAAAACCAATGTGTCAGAGTTCTTGCGCAAGGAGCCCAGCCCATACCTTGAAACCAGCCGTTCAAAAACCACAAAGCGGCCATAAAATACAAAGCCGAAGGGAAAGACGGAAAAATAAAATTAACCGCGGCCGACAAAAAAAGCCCGGTGGCCATGAAATATCTCGGATTGGACCTGTCGCTTACATTGCCCATAAGGAATTTGCTCAGTCCGTAGGAAACGCTTAACATTGTGGCTATAAGGCCGACATCCGATTTTGTCAGACCGAAATCGTTTATAAGATAGGGCTTTGCCAGAGAGAAATTTTTCCTTACAAGATAAAAGGCGGCATAGCCGAAAAAAATTGAAAGCATAACCTGCAGTCTGAGCTTTTTATAAAGAGGATCAGTTTTTTCGGCGGGCAAACGCTCTATATGAGCCGCCGGCCTGTATAAAGAAATAATTCTTTCAACCATTTTATCTCCCGTAAAAAGAAGCCGCAATAATTGCCGCGCAGGGCGGCACGGATGAATTAATATCCTGCGATAGATCTATCTTAAAGCCTGATGAAGTTCTTGAAAACAATCCTAAAACGCTTTTTTGAGCTGTGAACAGATATTTGCCGGATTTTTTCTCAACCGTAAATACCTTTTCTTTATTCTGGTTCAGAAAAATGATCTTCCTGAAAAAAATCCCGCTGAAAACCAGCCGGGCAAAAAAATCTCCGCCCTCAAGCTCATAAACCGGACCCCGCAAAAAATTTCTTGAAACGCTTTTAAGCGTATACCTGCCCGCGCCAAGCTCCAAATATCCGCCATAAGGCAGACGCAAAAATCTTATAACTGAAAAAATCAGGTAAAAAGAGCCGCCGAAAGCGGCCAGGCCGAAAATAAAAGCCAAAAGATTAAGACTGTAGATCCTGAACGAAAGATACATTGATATGAAGATATAATAATTCAAAACGGCGGCAAACATCGCCCCAAAAATAAAAGCGGCCGTTCTTGAAAATGAATTTTTTTCAAAAAAAACATTTCCCGAAAGTCCGCCCTGCCCGTCTTTTATCAGGAAATTGTTTCCGCCCTTTTTTTCCAGGAAACAAACTTTATCCATCATAAACATTCTATTATTTTTAACCGCCCGAACAAATGATAAAATATACTCATGAAAATCAAATTTTCCTTATTTGCATTTCCTTTATTTTTTCTGGCCTCCTGCGCTTCCGTGGAATATACTGACCGGAAGGCCTTAATGCTCATAAGCGAGCAGGAAGAAATAGCCATGGGCGGAAAAGCTTTTGAAGAAATACTTTCAAAAAGCAAAGTTATCAAATCTTCGCCTCAGGCAGCAGCTGTGGAAAGAGTGGGCAGAAGGCTTTCAGCTTCAGCCGGCAAGCCGAATTTCAAATGGGAATTTGTTCTTGTTGAGGACAAACAGATAAACGCCTTCTGCCTGCCGGGCGGAAAAATAGTTTTTTACTCGGGCATAATGCCGATACTTGAAAATGACGATGAAATAGCCGTCGTTATGAGCCATGAAATAGCTCATGCCGTAGCAAGACACGGCGCCGAAAGAATGAGCCAGCAGCAGCTGGTTAATGCCGCCGGAAACATAGCCGCCGTTTTTCTTGAGGGCAAGTCTCAGCAGACAAAGGATATTTTTTACGGCGCATACGGCTTCGGGGCAGCGGCCGGAATTCTTTTGCCTTACAGCAGAAAACATGAATTTGAAGCCGATTATATAGGCCTTCTGCTTATGAAAAAGTCAGGATATAACCCTCAGGCCGCCGTCGGCTTCTGGCAGAAAATGAAAGCCATGTCTGAAAAAGCCCCGAAAACGCCTGATTTCCTCTCAACGCATCCGTCAGACGAGGCGAGAATAAAAAATATAGAGAAGAGACTGGCTGAAATGAATTAGAATCCGGCTGACTCGGCCCTCTTTTTGATTTCCCTTATCAGGCCTTTGAAGACAAAAGTGTGAATCGGGTAAAGCATATACCAGTAAATATATCCGAAAACTCCCTTCGGCTCAAAATAGGCCGTTATCCTTATCAATGTTTTTGAGCCGAGTTCATTAGTTTGGAATTGAAGCCAGCCGCGGCCCGGCAGCTTCATCTCCGCTCTTAAAAGCATGGTTCTGCCCGGGATAAGTCTTTCAACCCGCCAGAAGTCCAGGGTTTCCCCCTGATGTATTTCACAGGCGCTTCTCCTGCCGTTTCTGAATCCTATTCCGCCTATAAGCCTGTCTTGAAAAGCTTTGATCTTCCACAGGAAATCGGCAAAATAATATCCGTTTTTGCCGCCTATACGCGAAAATATCTCGTACACTTTCTGCGGCGCAGCTTTCGTCTCAATATTGTAATCCTGAAGTATTATCCCCTGAGCGTCTATGAATGAACAAGGCCTGTGATATGAAGGCGAATAATTGGCAGTCCATGAGCTTTCCACCTTGTCCTCGGCTATTCTTTGCAGGGCATATTTGACCGCCGTTTCATAATCCAGAGGGTTTATCTCAGGAAAAATATCTTTGGCCAGTTCATTTGATTTTATGGCGTCATTCTTAAGGCTTTCAAGCAGCGAAACTGAAATATTGTAAGGAACCGGAGTAAGAGCGGAGATAACAATGCCGCAAAGTCTTGGAGTAGGCGAAGGACAGGGCATATGAAATCTGTTCAGCCCTCTGACTTTTGAATATATCTCAAGCATTTCGCTGTACTTAAGGCAATCGGGGCCGCCTATCTCTATGATTTTATCCTCGCTTTCCTTTTTCTCCAAAGTCGCAACAAGATAAGCCAGCACATCTCTTATTGCTATGGGCTGGCATTTTGATTTTTTAAGATACCTGAAATCTGGAATAAAGGGCAGACGTTCGGAAAGATACCTTATCATTTCAAATGAAACGCTGCCGGAGCCTACTATTATGCCGGCCCTGAATTCAGTTACATTCAGGAAATGAGACCGCAGTATCTCTCCGACTTTTATTCTGGATTTCAAATGCCGGGAGAGATCTTCATCTTTTTTGGCAAGGCCGCCGAGATAGATGATTCTGCCTACGCCGGCAGCGGCTGCGGCCGAGGCGAAATTGAAAGCGGAGACTTCCTCATATTTTTCAAAATTGGAAGTATCCGCCATGGAATGAACAAGATAATAGGCCGCCTCAGCCCCTTCAAGAGCTTTTTTCAAATTTGAAGAGCAGTAAACATCGCCTTTTATGAGCTCGGCTTTTGAAGCCCAGTATCTGGTTTCTATTTCAGCCGGATTTCTGGCCAGACATCTCAGTTTATAGCCCTTTTCTATAAGCCTTGGAGCCAGTCTGGCGCCGACATAGCCGGTGGCGCCGGTAAGAAGAATCGTCTTAGACATTTGGTATTTGTCTTTCCTGAGCCCAGTTTTTTAGAGCAGCCGTTTCCTGCGGCCTTATGGCGGAAAGAGGCCGCGTCTTTTTTATTTCTTCCTGAATGAAAAACTCAAATGGCCTGCTCTCATCCTTTGAATAAAGAGCGGAAATTATCACCTGTTCTATTTCTCCGCCTGAAAATCCTTCCGTCAATTGCGCAAGTTTCTTAATGACATCAGGGGCTAAGGCTATTTTTCTTTTTGAACAATGTATAGCAAAGATCTTTTCCCTTATTTCGCCTGAGGGCAGCGGCGAAAAGAAAATCTCGTCAAAACGGCCCTTTCTTAAAAATTCATACGGCACCTTTGAAATATCATTTGAAGTGGCCACGACAAAAATTTCGTCTTTTTTTTCCTGCATCCAGGTCAGGAAAGCGCCAAGCACTCTGCTTGAAACTCCGCCGTCTATCTCGCCCGACGAAGAGGAGAAAATTTTTTCAAGCTCGTCTATCCAGACGCAGACAGGAGAGAGCTTTGAAAGTATATCAAAAACCTTTCTCAGATTCTCCTCAGTTTCGCCGATATATTTGGAATAAAGGCGGGCTATGTCCAGCCTGTAAAGAGGCAGACCCAGCTCGCCGGCCGCGACCTTGGCAGACAGGCTTTTGCCTGAGCCGGGAGCGCCCATTATCATAACGCCTTTCGGAGCGGGCAAAGAGGGATCCCTGCCGGCAAAAAATTTCCTTCTCAGAGAAAGCCATTTCTTGAAATTTTCAAAACCGCCCAATTCGCCGTTTTGCGATGAGGGAAAATATTCCAGCAGGCCTTCCCTGTCAAAAATTTCCTTTTTCGCCTTCTCTATCCTTGAAATATCCGAAGAATCAAAAGACAGATCGTCAAGCAGGCATCTGTTTATTATCCGCCTTATTTGCTCTGAAGTAAGGCCGGAAAAAAGCCTTATTATTTTGCGCGCCTCATCGGGCTTTAGCGAAACTGAAAGGCGGGGATTCTGCTTCCTGAACGATTCAAGATGGGAATTTATCAGAGCAAAAATCTCTTTCTCATCCGGATAGCCGCCGCAAAGTCTGGCCGTATATGAATAAAGGTCTTTTATTTCCTTATATGAAGGGCTTATTATTACGGCCGTTCTCTCGCTGCCCTTGATTTTTTCAAGAAATTCCTTGAAATATCTCAGCACTACGGGATTGTCCAGATACTTGTCCGCGTCATACAAAGCGTAAAAGGCCCTGGAATTGACATTGTCGGCAAGGTCATTGAGATTCTTTGCCATTTTGAGCGGCTCTTTTGAGTCATAAAGGCATTCCCCGGTATGGGCTGAACACAGGCCTTTGGTCAGGGACCATTCATAAAATCTGTATCCGCCGTTTCTTGATATATCCAGTAGAACAGATCTGACATAGGCCTCGTCATAGGTCTCTGTCCATATCAGCGGATACCCGGATTTGATAAGCGAAAGCAAGTCTTCTTCAAAACCCATAAGTCAATTTTACTTTATTGCGCACCCTTATGCATCAGGAAACTGCGGCTATCACCTTATTACTTCGCCGGATACAGTTTCAGTCAGCAATTCTTTGATTTCACTGCCTTTGCAGTCTATATCTCCGCTCACAGTTTTAAAAGAGGCCTTTTGCGCCACGCTTTCCTGCGCTTTTATGTCCCCGCTTACTGTTTGAGCCGATACGCAGTCTAAGACACTTGTCTTGAAACTGATATCTCCGGCAACGGTTTTAATGCTTATCTGGGCTGAATTTTTAACCTTCTCAAATATTATGTCTCCGTTTATCCCTTTAAACACTCCATTTTTTGAAAATGAAAGCTCGGAAATCTGCATATCGCCGTTTACGGTTTCAAGGTATATCTCGGCTATCTGAGAGGGAAGCTGAACGGATATGTCCCCAAAAAACGCCTTTTTGCCGCTTAAAGTTTTAAGTTTAAGCTCTCCATTTTCAATATAAGGCGAGGCGTCTTTTTCGCTTTTCTCAAAAATTTCAGCCGAAATTTTTATTTTTGTTCCCTCATAGCCGGAAATTTTTATATCGCCGTTAGCGGTTTTAACCTTGAAATTATCAAAACCATAGAAATCATATTCCTGGGAAATTTCCCGGGAAAGCATATTTCCGGAATCTGAATCAAAGGCTTCCCTGACGGAGTCTTCAACTTTCTGCCTTACAAAATCTCCTACCTTGAACATATTGCCCCAATCCCGCCTGCCTCCCCCAGGAAAGGGCCGGCCGCCGCCGGCTGTAAGACCCTTAAGCCAGCCTATGCCGAATATTATGGCCGCAAGGGCTATTATTGTCACGGAAATTATTGATACTGCCATTATGCCGAGCAGCCCGAACCACAGATATTTAAGAGCGGTCTTTGCATCCGCCCCCACAGGCCCCATATTGTTCAGCAGATATATCAATCCGACCACAAGAACAGACAGAGCCGTTATTTCTATAAGTTTTTTAATCATACTCACTCTCCTTTAGAAGGGAATTCTTTCCCGTTCAGTATATTAGACACAAAAAAACCGAAAATGTTACATGCCGAAAAGCGCTGATGGATTTTTCCTACAAAGCGGTAATTTTGGCCGCGTCAAAATAGGTGTATTGCGATTTGGAATTGGTAAAAAGGCCGGCAACCCCAGAAGAATATTTTGAATCCCCGAAATTAAGATATTCTTTGCCGTCTATTTTCACTGAGTGATTTGTTCCCTGAACCGAGATTTCCACATTATGAGCCTGTCCGTAAGGGCTGAAGCCTTTAGGCATATTTGCCGAAGCTATAGTTTTTAGAGAACCGCCGGTGCTTGAATAAACATATATTTTCGTAGCCGTATAGTAAAAAAGATACCCGTTAGTGGCCCTTTCACCGTCGCTTCTGTAATAGATGCCGTAAGGGCCCGAAGTTTCTGCCGTAACATTTACGGAATAATCCTTTAAACTGCCTGTTGACGTTTTCAAATCAAAAAAAAGCTTATGCTGGGTTGAGCCTATATTGTAAATCTTTCCGTCAGTATTCCCCCACTGACCGACAAGACCGTAAAGGCCGGACATATTATCAAAATCAGAATAAAAAACCGGCTCCGCTTTAACCGGAGGCAGCGGGCCCTGGGAGACAGGATTCTGCGTTTGAGTAAAAGGCCAATAGTGCACGCTGCAGGCCAGCACGGGCGGATTGGTTGAAACCCATACATAAGTTCCGCCTTCGCTGCAATAAGGGCGCCTGTCAAGATAATTGCCCTTTACAAGCTCATTTATATCCTCAGCGAAAGCGAAATTATGATCATAGCTGTACAGCATTTCAGCTTTCTTGATATTTTCCCTCGTAGCCATACATTGAGATTGTCTTGCCCTTTTTACGGCATAAATATATTTGGGCGCAAAAAAGGAAGCCAATATGCCCATTATGAAAACGGCTGTCATAAGCTCTATAATCGCAAAACCTTTTCTCATTCTATCCTCGGCACCTGCCCGTCTTTTGAGTAAATATTTTTGAACCCATGCCTCTGCGGCTCGGGACAGTATATATTTTTACCGTCAATAACATAGGGCTTTTGAGAAACCGGACAATTAAGTTTAAGATTTTTATCGCCCATAAGCTTCCAGATATTTGAAAGGCATTCATCGGTTTTGGCGTCAGTTGAATATGTGCCGTATCTTAAAATCCTTTGCGGCCTGGCTGAAACCGCCAACTCGGGATATCTGTAGGCCATAAAGGCTATGGCGAGAAGAATCAGGAAAACTTGTCCATAGATATAAATTTTCATCAAACGGGCTTTTTTAAGAGAATTAAGCAGCTGCAGATTATCTATGCCGGCTTTCTCCGAAGAAAGTTTTTTTAACAGGGCATCTTCGGCGGATCGTATTTCTTCAAAATTATTTTCCATACCCTTCGGACAATTATATAAAATATTTCCGGGATGAAGGAAAATAATCTTATACACGGCCTGATAAGAGAAAACAAAGATTTTTTTGAAAAGCTTGTTCTGGAGAACCATGACCTTATCTTCAATCTGGTAAAAAATATGGTGAAAGCCAGCGAGCAGGCCGAAGACATTGTTCAGGAAGTTTTTTTAAAAGCATACAGAAATCTTGACAAATTTAAAAACGGCTCAAAAATATCAACCTGGCTTTACTCGATAGCGAGGAACGAAACTATAAACAGGATAACAAGAAACCGGCCGAAAGAAGAGCAAATGTCTCAATATGACGCGGAAAATTTCCCGCTGTCAGGCAATATTCAAGACGAATCCTTCATAAAAGCTCAGGAGGCTGAAAAATTCAGAAAAGCGCTTGAAAATCTTGGGGAAGGGCACAGGCTGATTCTGGAATTAAGATACCTTGAAGAAAAGCCCTATATTGAAATAGCGCAAATTATGGGGCTGAAAATAAACACCGTAAAAGTGAGATTATTAAGGGCCAAAAAAGCGCTTCAAAAAAATCTGTCTCAGATGTAGATTATGCGGATTTCATCAAAAAAATAGCCAAGGCATAGCGCCTTTTTTTTGATTTTTTCCGTATCCCCTTCATCTGCAAGTTTTTCAATTTCTTCGCCTATGGCGCTTATCTCATCAAAGCCGTATCCGCCGCCGGCCCCTTTTATATTGTGAGCCAGCCTTTTTATCTCCCCGATATCTTTCTCATCGCACAGGGAAATCAATCTTCGTGAATGCTCTTTTATATGGCCTATAAAAGAAGGTATGCTTTCTTTGAGGCATGAATCAATTTTTATCTCTTTCATTTTCTAAAATTTATCAGATAAGCATAAAAAACGTTCTTCCTTATCGGTTTGGTGAGATAATCGTCAAAGCCTGCTTTCATGGCCTTATCCACTTCTTCCTTTAAGGCCATTGCCGTAAGCGCTATTATTTTAGTTTTAGGGAAATTTGACTCCTTTTCCCATTGCCTTATCTTAAGCATCGCCCCCATTCCATCCAGATTAGGCATTTGCATATCCATAAACACTGCGTCATATTTCCCGTTTTTAAATTTTTCAAAGGCCTCGAGGCCGTCTTCGGCAAAATCAACCTCAACTCTTGAATCCTTAAGGAAGGACCGCATCAAAGTCCTGTTATCTTCGCTGTCATCGGCTATTAAAAGCTTCAGGGAAGGCAAATCCTGCTTTGAGTAGGCCGCTTCTTTATGTCCTTCAGCGGCCTGCGGCGCAGATTGGCCTAATATGCTTAAAGTTTTTTCCAGCAAATCTTTTTTCTTAATCGGCTTTATCATGAAATGATCTATGCCTATTTGTTTGAAGCTTTCTTTATTGCCTTTTACGCTGTCAGATGTAAAAGGCACTATTACCGGCTTATTTTTTATTCCCCCGTCTTCAAGTATTTTTTTTGCCGTTTCCAGGCCGTTTATTCCCGGCATGTTAAAATCCAGATAAAGTATTTTGAAGGGCATTTTTTCATCGTTTTCTTTCAAAATTCTAATGGCCTGTTCGCCGTCTACTGCATCTACGGTAACCGCCCCATAACCGTTCAATATCTCCTTGAATATCACCCTGTTCACGGAATTGTCGTCTGCGACGAGTATTCTTACGCCTTTAAGCTGCCATAGCGCAGCCGGCTCCAGAAAAATCTTTTTTTCAGAAGAGGCGGTTTCAAAGGGCAATGTGAAAGAGAAAACGCTTCCTTTGTTCACTTCGCTTTTAACCTTTACCTCGCCGCCCATTTTCTCCACCAACATTTTTGAAATCGGAAGACCAAGACCTGTGCCTCCGTATTTCCTTGTAGTGGCGCTGTCCGCCTGAGAAAATTTATCAAAAATTTTATCTATTTTATCCTCAGGTATGCCTATGCCTGTATCTATGACTGAAAAATTTATATAAGCAAGGCCTTTTTCCTCCTTTTCTTTTTTAATTTCAAGCGAGACCCAGCCCTTTTCAACAAACTTTATGGAATTGCCCATAAAGTTTATCAAAACCTGTCTCAATCTTGTTGGATCGCCTTTTAGCAAAACTGGAGTATCAGGCGCTATTCTGCAGATTATCTCAATATTTTTCTGCGAGGCCTTAACGGATATCATCTCGCAGATCTTGTAAGCAATATCCTCAAGATTAAAATCTATTTTTTCTATTTCTACCTTGCCGGCTTCTATTTTTGAAATATCAAGTATATCGTTCACCAGAGCCAGCAGAGAATCGGAAGCGGATCTCAGTATATCAAGATACCTTTTCTGGTCCGTTGACAGTAAAGACTCATCAAGCAAATCGGACATGCCGACTATGGCGTTCAAAGGCGTTCTTATTTCATGGCTCATTGAAGACAGAAAGTCGCTTTTGGCTTGATTGGCGTTTTCAGCATCATGGCGGGCCTCGGCAAGCATTTTTATCAATCTCTGCTGAACCGTTATGTCCTTATGTATGCCTATAAAATTGGTCAATTTCCCATCAGTGTTCCTTATAGGCGTAATATAAGCATGCACTATAACCTTTTGACCGCTTTTGGCGATATTTTCAAACTGACCGGTCCATTTATCGCCTCTCTTTATGGTTTTCCAGAGATTTTCATATATTTCTTTTTTTGTCCCCGGAGATTTAATTACTCTTGGATTTGCGCCGATAACCTCATCTCTTGCATATCCGTAAGTTTCGCAAAAGGCGCAATTTACATATTCTATCTTTCCCTCGGAATCTGTGATCAAAACCGGCAGAGGAGTATCGTCTATTCCTTTTTTAAGCTTGGATATTTCATTTATTTTTTCTTTGGTCTCTTCATTCACCTTCCGCATGTATATGAAGAGCAGGACTATGAGAGCGTATATTATGCAGGATATGGCTGCGCTTACGATAACCAGTTTCTTCATTGAAACCTGCAAATGCTCAGTTACGGGGCGGCCGTTTAAGGTAAACTTTGAAAAAGAAAATTCCTCTCCATGGGCCGAAAGATATCCGGCATAAGAAAGCATTTTAGCGTATCCGAACCGAGAACCCCTGTATTCATTCTTATTGCATTTGCTGCAAAAATATTCCGCATCTCTGTAAAGATGCTTCATGCCTTCTTTTTCATAAAGGTAATTCTTTACGTGAGCGTCTTCATTAAGCTGTTTATCAAGCAGGCACACATCGCGGCAGGAATTCTCCTTTAAATTTGCCCTGTTTAAAATTTCTCCGGCCGCAATTTTATAAGCCGCGTCAGCTGCGGCCCTTATTCTTTTGAGGCGGTAGTAATCCTGCTGTATTGAAGCGTTCGTTTTGTTTATGTCATACATTAAAACCAGAGATCTTGCTATCATGTATGTCTGCAAAACAAGGGTCGCCGTCACTATGAACAGCGACATCGCAGAATTAGAAACGCAAAAATTAAGTCTTTTGCATAAAAGTTCTTTCATACCCCACCCGTTTTCAAGAAAGAATCTTGGAAAGCTCGCTTATGATTTCTTCTATGTTCCCGTTTAATACGCCGCCGCCCTGGGCAAAATCCTTTCTGCCGCCTGCGCGCCCGGAAATCATCTGGGAAAATTTCTTGGCCGCCGTTGAAGCGTCAGCGTCCTTTATATCCGGGGTCACGGCAAGCGTAAAATTTATCTTATCTTCTTTTCTGGCATAAACAAAAATCCAGGAATTCTTTTCCTGATTTTTCAATCTGTCAGAAAGCTCCCTGAGTATTTTTATGTCAAAATCACCGGCCTCTTTGGCTATAAGCTTCTTGCCGCCCAGATCCGTGACGCTTTCATTAAGCCCGCCGGAGTTTGAAGTTTTGAGTTTTTTTATCTCTTCCCTGAGCTTTTTTTCCTCCTGCCTGAGCTTTAAAATTCTCTCAGGAAGCTGGGAAATCTGGCAGGACAGATCTGAAGACAGCAATGAAGCAGTTTCATAAACCTCTTTTAAATGCTCAAGCAGGGCGTAACCGGCAAAGCCCTCTATTCTTCTTATGCCCCTTGATACCGAAGAATCCTTGATAATTCTAAGGGCAAAAACATCCCTTAAATCATCCACATGCGTGCCGCCGCAAAGTTCAAGACTGTATTTATCCTGCGCTTTATCAAAACCGCCTTCATTTATCAGGACAAATCTCGCCGGGTCTGAATATTTTTCCCCGACAAGAGTGACAGCGCCGAGCTTTTCAGCGTCGGCCAGGGGCCTGACCTGCTTGAAAACCTTATAGCCCTTGATGATGGCCTCGTTCGCCAGTTTTTCTATTTCCAG
>JAJUJA010000046.1 GCA_029267355.1 Elusimicrobiota bacterium
AGGGGCGGCAGAAAAAAACCGTTTAAGAAAGGAATATGCCAGATATTTCCTTCAAGCCATGGGACTTGCCAGCCGCCCAGGAAAAATGTAACAGAGACCATTGAAACAAAGATTATTTCTATAAATTCCGCGAACATAAAGGCGCCGAATCTCATTGAAGAATATTCTATGAAATAGCCGATTATCTCAGATTCGCCTTCAACCACGTCAAAAGGAGTTCTCTTGTTCTCGGCTATTGCCGCGGTTAAAAAAATCAGGAAGGCCAAAGGCTGAAGAAATATTCCCCATGCGGGAAGGAAGCCGTATATGGCCCTGCCCTGGGCTATGACAATATCGCTGAGATTTGAGACAGAATATATCATAAGCATGGGTATAAGCGAGAGGCCGAGAACAGCCTCATAAGATATCATCTGGGCGGCAGCTCTCATGGCGCCGAGCATGGCGAAATTGTTTCCGCTGAAATATCCTCCCGCAAAGGGAGCGTATATGGCCATGGAAGAAAAACCCAGCAAAAGAAAAACCGCGGCGTCAATGTCCGAGATGACAAGCTTTATCTCCATTGAAAAAAAAGGCAGGGTATCTCCAAATGGAATAAATGAAAAGCAGACAAGCACTGAAACAAGGCCTATCATGGGAGCTATGGTGAAAAAGAATTTGTCAGCTTTTTCAGGTATGAAATCTTCCTTTGTTAAAAGCTTTATGCCGTCAGCCGCCGGGTGGAAAAGCCCTCCGAGCGAAAAGCCGAAAATGGAAGCCCTGTTAGGCCCTACCCTATCCTGCATAAGCGCGCTGACTTTCCTCTCGGCCAAGGTCAAAAGGCCGGCAAAAGCCATTATCCCGTTTACGAACAGGGCCGTCTTTATGAAAGCTTCAGCCATCGCCAGTATCGTTTGGCTGTTTGAATTGTAGAAAGAAAGTATTGCATTTTCCATATCAATGAGTATGACCATCAAGGATTTCCTTTTTGCATATCTCTTCAAGTTCGCTTAAATTTTCAAAAGGTAAATTTGAGCCGTAGAGAGAAGCAAGCTCGGATAATACGCGCCAGACCTCAAACTTGTTTTCATTTTTGACGGCCGGGCTTGTGACAGCCGCTCTGTTTTTCCAGTTTATGAATGTGCCTTTGGTCTCAAAGTAGCTTTTTATCGGAATCAAAATCCCCTCAAGACCGCAATCTTCAAGCGAGAAATACAGGCCTTCTTTTTCCAGATGCAGTCTGTCAGCCGTCTTTTTGCATGTGATGACGAAATCAAACTCACCGGCTTTTTCAGGATTGAAGATTTCAATGGAAAAAACTTTGGCGAATATCTCCATAGCCGCCGCGTTCGCAGCCGGCTCGCAATTTCTCAGTATTCCGTCCGAAATCTTTCTGTCTTTAAGCTGCGGCAGGAATATGCGGCATGATTTAAGCGCATGCCTGGCGAAAAGATAAAGCGCCATATTGTCTTCAACCGAAAGATAAGGCGAGAGAATAACGGCGGTTTTTTCGGGATTTTTTTGTGAAACTTTGTCATAAACTGCGGAAAGGCCTTTGCCCTGCTGCTCCTGTCCGTCTATTTTTATTTTTCTCAGCCTTTTTTCTGCGTAAAGCTCTTTATATGTCATTCTGCCGGCATCGCAAAGCCAGGTATTGGTATGCTCATTGGGGGAAGTCATTATCCTGTAAACCGTATTCTCGTCATATTGAACTTTTATTCTGCAGCCGGTGGCGCAGCCGAGGCATACTGACTCCTCTGTTTTTAAGAACCACACTCTCTTTCTGAATCTGAAATCGCTTGAAGTGAAGGCGCCCACAGGACATATATCGGCTATATTGAGAGAGTAGGGATTATTCAATTTTTCTCCCGGCTTTATATCTATGAAAGAATGATCTCCCCTTTGCGCCACGAAGAGCTCATTTGTTTTTGTTACTTCCTCGCAGAACCTTACGCAGCGGGTGCAGAGTATGCAGCGTTCCCTGTCAAGCGTCAGATAATCGCCAATCTGTATTCTTTTCTCTCTTCTTATCTTGTCGGACATTTTAAAGCGGCTTTTGTGCAGGCCGTAATCCATATAATAATCCTGAAGGTAGCATTCACCTGCCTGATCGCAAATTGGACAGTCCACAGGATGATTTATCAAAAGAAATTCCAGTATATCCTGCCTGGCCTTTTTTACCTTTTCGCTTTGAGTTAAAATAACCATGCCGTCCTGCGCAGCTGTTGAACAGGAAATTTGAAGTTTCGGCATTTTTTCAATTTCAACAAGGCACATTCTGCAATTGCCGGCCACAGACAGCGCCGGATGATAGCAGTATCTGGGAATATATATTCCGTTTCTTTGGGCTGCCTGAAGTATAGTTTCGCCTTCAAGAGCTTCGTATTCTTTGCCGTCTATCTTTATTTTCGGCATAAATTGCAATTTCCTTTTATATGAGCGTTAAATTCATGCTCAAACTTTTTTATAAAACTTATGGCGGGCATGGCCAGAGCGTCAGCCAGGGGGCATATAGTTCTTCCCATCATATTCTCTGATATGCTCAGTATATTATCAACATCTTCGCTGGCGCCTTTTCCTTCAAGGATCTTTTTCATAAGCTTTTCTATCCAGCCGGTACCTTCCCTGCACGGAGTGCACTGGCCGCATGATTCATGATGATAAAAGCGCGCCAGAATAAAAAGCGCCTCAACCATGCATTGTCTTTCTGGTATTATTATCATGCCGCCTGAGCCGAGCATGGTCCCGGCTTGCTGAAGCGATTCGTAATCAAGATTTGCCGCCATAGCTTCCTGGGCGGTCAGTACAGGGACTGAAGAGCCGCCTACTATTACGGCTTTCAGTTTTTCCCCTTCCCTCATGCCGCCAAGTTCTTCTTCAAAGAATTTTTTGAAAGGCATGCCGAGCTCTATTTCATAAACTCCCGGTTTTTTTACCGGCCCGCTGACTGAAAATAATTTCGTGCCGGCGCTTTTGCCGACGCCTATTGAGGCATATGCCGAGCCGCCGTGAAGTACTATATACGGCACGCTTGCCAGAGTTTCAACATTATTGATGACCGTCGGGCATTGGTAAAGTCCTTTTACAGCCGGAAAAGGCGGCTTAAGTCTCGGCTGTCCTTTTTTGCCTTCTATTGATTCAAGCAGAGCGGTTTCTTCGCCGCATATATAGGCGCCGGCGCCCCTTACAACCTTTATGTCAAAGGAAAAATTGCGGCCCAGTATGCCGGAGCCAAGGAAATTTTTACTGCGGGCTTCAGCAAGAGATTTTTCAATTATCCTGGTTTCCCTGGCAAATTCCCCTCTTATGTATATGTAGCCGGTTTGTGCGCCTATGGCATAGGCGGCTATAGCCATGCCTTCAATAAGAGAATGCGGGTTTTTATGTATGATTTCCCTGTCTTTGAAAGTCCCTGGCTCGCTTTCGTCAGAATTGCAAACAAGATATTTAGGCCCTTCCGTTTTGGGAATAAAAGACCATTTAAGGCCGCAAGGAAAGCCGGCTCCGCCCCTGCCGCGCAAATTTGATTTTTTCACTTCTTCGATTATATCTTCCCTTTTCATGGAAAGGGCTTTTTTCAGGGCCTCATATCCCCCGTTCTTAAGATATGTCTCTATGTCAAAAGCGCTTTTTTCAAGAAGTATTTTCATTTTTTGAAATTGCCTCTGAGATTTTCTATAAGTTTTTCAAGTCCGGCTTCATCCATGTTTTCGTGATATGTTTCATTGACCATGATCACCGGGGCCGTGCCGCATGAACCCAGACATTCAACCTCGCAAAAGCTGAAAAGCCCGTCTTTGGTTATTTCCCCTTCCTTTATGCCGAGATTTTTCTCTATTGCCTGTTTCAAGGCCGGAGCTCCGGCCATATGGCATGAAAGGTTTCTGCACAGCTGAATATGATATTTGCCTGTTTTCTTCAGATTGTACATCGTATAGAAAGTCATTACGGCCTTTATCCTGGAATACGGGATTTTTGTCAGTTCGGAAAGTTCACAGGCATCTTCCTCGGACACATAACCGTTTTCCTTTTGAATCTCATGTAAAAGCGCAAGAACCGCGCTTTGAGCGTCCGCCGAAGAGGCCATTATTTTCTGAAAATCTTTTCTGAAATTTTCTCCAAGCATATTATCTTTCCAGTTCTCCGCCTATCATATTAAGCTGGCCGAAAGTCGCTATTATATCCGCCACATAGCCGCCTTTTATAAGTCTTGAAAGAGCAGAGGTCAAAGGAAAGCACGGCGGTCTGACCCTTACTCTCCACGGTCTATGCGTTCCGTCGGATACTATGTAAAAACCAAGCTCGCCATTGCCGCCCTCAACAGGGAAATATACCTCGCCCCTGGGCGGTTTAGGACCTTCAAAAGTGAGCTTAAAATGAGCCATAAGAGCTTCTATATTTGAATAAACCTGCTCCTTCGGCGGCAAAGAAACGCCGTAACTCTCATTTGAAATCGGGCCTTTGGGAAGCTGTTTTAGCGCCTGTCTTATTATAGAGACGCTCTGCTTTATTTCTTCAATCCTTACGAGGTATCTGGCATAATTGTCGCAGTCTTCGCATATCGGAATTTCAAAATTGAACCTGTCATAGACCAGATAAGGACTGTCCTTTCTTACATCATAATCAACGCCGCAGGCCCTGAGCATAGGCCCTGTAAAGGAGTAGGATATGGCTTCTTCTCTTGTGATTTTTCCCGTGTCTTTAAGCCTGTCGTAGAAAATCCTGTTCCTGCTTAAAAGCTTTTCGCTGTCGGAGAGATTTTTTTCCAGTTTCAATAAAACCGCTTCAGCATCCTGCTCAAATCCTTCCGGCAAATCTTTTGCCAGGCCGCCTACTCTTGTGTAATTGGGCGTTATCCTGCCGCCGGCCACAGAATCTGAAAGTTTATAAAGCTCTTCTCTGGCATTGATAAGATAAAAATACACAGTAAAGGCGCCCAGTTCCATGGCATTGGCGCCTATGCATGTCAAATGATCCGTTATTCTTGAAATCTCGCTCATTATGACCCTTATGTATGAACAGCGCTCCGGTGTATCTATGCCCATGAGCTTTTCAACAGCCAGAGCATAGCCCACATTGTTTATAAAAGGAGAGACATAATTAAGCCTGTCGGTGTAGGGCACCACCTGATTGTAATTGACAGTTTCGCAGGTTTTTTCAAAACCTCTGTGCAGATAGCCTATTTCAACATCGCTGTTTACGACCTTCTCGCCGTCAAGTTCAAGATAAATCCTTACTATGCCGTGCATTGCCGGATGGGAAGGGCCCATATTGAGAACCACTCTGCCGTCCGGCGCCGTTTCAACCATATTATTGCCGGCTATTTTCTGTATTCTTTCCAAAAGGTCCATTTCAGTCCTCATGAGGTATTCTCGGCTGTCTGGCTTTGAGAGGATAATCCTTCCTCAAAGGATGGCCTTTGAATTCCTCATACATCAAAATCCTTCTCAGGTCCTTATGTCCCGTAAAGTGTATACCGTACATGTCGTAAACTTCCCTTTCATACCAGTCGGCCGCTCTCCACAGCGGGGTAAGGGAATCAATGTTTGGAGACGTTTCTTCCACCGGTACTTTCAATGTCATTCTTTCCCTGGTATCATGGGCGTAAAAGTGATATACCATTTCAAATCTGGGCATAGTCTCCCTGCCGGGATAGCCCTTATAATCAACGCAGGTAAGGTCAATGAGAAAGGCAAATTTCAAATCATTCTTCAGGCAGCCGGCTATTTCAAGCAAATCCTCTTTTCTGCAATAGGCAAAATCCTGTCCGCAGCCGGATTTCCTGATTTCCACATTGAATCTTTTTTTAAGAACTTCTTCCTTCATTTAAGCCCTTTATACTTAAGCACAGTTTCCCTGTCCACTTTTTCCTGAAGCTTTATGAGAGCGTCCAAAACCGCCTGAGGCCTCGGCGGACAGCCGGGTATATAAACATCAACAGGTATTATCTTGTCTATCCCCTGAACCGTGGCGTAATTGTCATAAAAGCCTCCGCTGGTGGCGCATACGCCAAACGAGACCACCCACTTGGGCTCCGCCATCTGATCATAAACTCTCCTGAGAGCCGGAGCCAGCTTTTCATTTACGGTTCCAACCACAAAAAGAACATCTGCCTGTCTTGGAGAAAACCTCGGGAACTCGGCGCCGAATCTGGCTATGTCATAAGTTGATGCCCATACGGACATAAATTCCATACCGCAGCAGGCTGTGACGAACGGGTACTGAAAGAAAGAGTACTTTCTAGCCCAGTTGACGGCGGCGTCAACTCTGGAGGTTAAAAATGAATTGCCGAAAACAGTTTCTAATCCCATTTAAGAAATCCTCTCTTGACGGCGTAAAACAGAGCCGCCGAAAGAACGGCTATGAAGATAAATCCGCTGTAAAAAGCCCCAGTCCCGAGCGACTTGAATGAAACAGCCCAGGGATAAAGCAAAACTGCTTCAATGTCAAAAACTATAAGCAGCAAAGCGGCCTTGTAAAAATTGTTTGACAGGTAAACTGCCGGTTTCTGTGCAGGCGGCATGCCGCATTCAAAAGGAGAATTTTTCAAGGAATTTTTTATTTTTGGGCCGAAAAGAAAAGAGGCGGCTATCATTGATACTGCTATTGCTGAAGCCAGAATAAAGGCGAAAAACAGACCGGCTAATTCCATGCCTTTGATTATAGCAAAACAGAAACTTGTTTAGCAAATGCTAAACAAGTTTAAGCCTTTCCCTCTTTTTCATCGCCTTTTCCGGATTTATTGAGTTTTTCAGGTCCCAATCGGGAGTAGGACCTTTTTTTCTCAAAAAAAGGACAAAAGATTCTTAAAAAGAAATTATTAACCGCTACAATATAAGAAATGCCTAAGCTTTCAAAGGAAAATTCAAAAATTAAGGAGATAAGAATGAAGAGTTTTTTTGCTTTGTTGTTGCTGTCTTTTTCTTCGGTCTTTGCTCAGACAAACTATGACTTTGACTCTCTTTACAGTTCGGAAGATTTAAGCGCTTCGATAGGAGCCTACGGCAATGATATACCCGAAAAGAAATACGGCGTTTCATATTCACTGAAAGGAATAATAAAGATCTCTGAAAATTCAGTCTTTTTCTACACTTCAGACGGAAGAGTTTTCAAGCTTGATATGAAAGTTTCAAAGGCGAGAGAATATGAAAACAAGCCCGTTCAAATTTACGCCAAGGCCTTGCAGGCCGACATGCTGGACACGCTTAAACCGGAAGAAATAAATTTTTATGACCCGTCAAATGAAGTTCAATTGCCTAAGTATCTTCCAAAAAGAAAACAGCCGGTCCTTATTTCTTCAAACGGCAGTATTTTCCAGATACAAAATATCAGGTGGCATTCGCAGCCTCCGTCTGAAAATTCTTTTGACTGGAGAGACGTTTCCATAGATGTATCAAAGATAAAGAACATTTACTTCGTCAAGAAACCTTTCCCTCCCGAAAGCATAGCTGCGCATTCTCTTATGCTCTTTACATTTGAAAAAGGCGGGGTCATAGACTCAAACGGCAATGAAACAGATTCTATAGTTCTGTCAATTGAGGCCTTTTTAAGAGAAGGTCAGGAATATTCTCTTATGGAAGGGATGAAGGACAAATTCAATATAGTCTGGATTCTGGCCACATGGAAAGATTACAGCGAAAGAATGGTTTATTTTGACAAAGACAGCAAAAAACTTGTGCTTTATCCGGTAAAACTTGCAAATGAAGCTAAAAAAGAGCTTCTCTCATATTCTCTCTCGCAGTCCGCGGTCAACAGAGAAGGCGAATATTATAATACCATAACCAATAACTGCACAAATAATCTTGTCATACTCATAAACAAAACCCTGCCGGAAGAAAAGAAGATAAGGCTTTGGGATATTCCTTATCTGGTTTATAATCTCAGGGCCACAATGCCTGTCTGGGTTCCGCAGTATTTGCAGAAAAAAGATATACTGGGGCCTGAATACAGGACCGTAACAGCAGAAAATTTTCAGGAAAAAATAGATTAGCTCAGTGTTCTTTTATTATCTGAGCCGCTATCTCGTTTTTCTGTATGTGATTCGTCCCTTCGTATATCTCGGTCACTTTGGCGTCACGCATAAACTTTTCAACAGGGAAATCTCTCATATAACCTATGCCGCCGCAGAGATTTACGCATCTTTGGGCGACTTCAAAGGCTGTCTCGCTGGCCAGATATTTGGCCATGGCCGAGTGCTTGGTCCATCTCTTTCTTGATATCTTTTTCAGCTCATCTCTTAAAACAGTTTTATTTTCGCAGGCCTTTTCAAAAGCCGGAATAAAATCCTTGTCCATTGCCGCCGCCAGAGAGTAGACCAGAGCCTTGGCGGCTTCTGTTTTTGCAGAAAGTTCCGCCAGTTCATGCCCTATGGCCTGAAATGAAGATACTGATTGGCCGAATTGTTTCCTGCTTTTCAAATAAGGTACTGTTTCATTGATGGCGCCCTCAGCTATGCCTATGGCCTGCGCAGCCACGCCGGGCCTTGAGTAGTCAAAAGTTTCCTGCAGAACAAAAAGCCCGAAGCCCTGAGAAAACAAAAGATTTGAGGCCGGCACTCTGCAGTTTTCAAAGTAAAGCTCCGTTGTGGGATTGGCTTTTATGCCCAGTTTTTTTTCTTTTTTGCCTGTTTTGAAACCCTCAGTTCCTTTTTCCACCACAAAAGCGCTTATACCCCTGGCGCCTTTTGCAGGATCTGTTGAAGCGAAAACCACATATATATCCGATATATCTCCCGAAGAGCAGAAATGCTTTACACCGTTTATTACATAGGAATCTCCGTCTTTTACCGCAGCCGTTTTTTGAGCGGTAGCGTCAGAGCCGGCCTCAGGCTCGCTTAAAGCAAAGGCCGCAAGTTTCCTGCCGCAGGCTATATCAGGCAGCCATCTTTCTCTCTGTTCTTCACTGGCATAAAGCATTATGGGTATGGCGCCGAGAGCCGAAGTGGCTACCGGCAGGGAAAGCCCGGCATCAACTTTGGCCATTTCCTCTATGGCCAGGCAAAGCCCGGTTATGCCGCCGGAAAGTCCTCCGTATTTTTCAGGCAGGGCTATGCCGAAGAAACCGACGTTTGCAAATTCCTGCAAAAGCTCGCGCGGGAATTCCTCTTTTTCGTCATAAAAAGAGCGCAGCGGCTTGAGTTTTTCTTGCGCGAATTTGCGGGAAGAATCTATGATCTCCTTGTGAAGCTCATTATATTCAAAAATCATCCTTGCCTCCATGCCCGAGTATGTTTATGGCGCTGCAGGCGGCAGATTGTTCCGCCTCTTTTTTGCTTCTGCCTTTTCCGGCAGCTACAGCCTTTCCTTTTATGGAAATTGTTACCGTAAAAATTTTCTCATGCTCAGGGCCTTCAGTTTTTATCACCTCATATGACGGCAGGGTTTTCATCCTTTTCTGCACGATTTCCTGAAGCCTGCTTTTGTAGTCTTCATCCTCTATTTTTGATTTTTCCAGAAAGCTTTTCAAAAACGCAAAAACAGCGTCCCAGCCTGCGTCGAGATATAAGGCCCCGAGCAAAGCCTCAAAAGCGTCGGCAAGAACGGAATCTTTTTCCGCAAGTTTTGCCGTCTGCGCATCCGAGCCGAGCTTCAGATGTTTTTCAAGTCCCAATTTCCTGGCAAATACGGCAAGCGCCTTTTTTGAAACAAGCCCGGATTTTATCTTGGAAAGCTCCCCCTCCGAAATGCCGGGATGTTTTGAAAAAAGATAATGTGCAACGCACAGCCCGAGTACGCTGTCGCCCAGGAATTCAAGCCTTTCATTGTAAAAGGAAAGCCCCCGTTCCACCGCAAAGGATTTATGAACGAGGGCTTCTTCCAAGAGATTTTTGTTTGAGAACCTGTGGTTTAACTTATGTTCCAGCTGAGATTGCATTTCCGATACGGCTTTTATTTGCTCAATTTCTTCTCTATGTAAGAGATCGCTTCGCCCACCGTCTTTATTTTCTGGGCGTCTTCGTCGGGAATCTCTATGTCAAACTTTTCCTCAAAGTTCATTACAAGTTCTACAGTGTCAAGCGAATCGGCGCCGAGATCGTCTATAAATTTGGCATCTTCAGTGACCTGATTCTCCTCGAGAGAAAGCGCTTCCGCTATGATCTTTTTAACCTCATTTGCGACATTTATTTCAGGCATTTTAGTCCTCCATTCTAAACAATAAAATCTTTGATCGCCGGGCGACTATGAAATTATATATAAATTCCGCCGTTTACCGCAATAACCTGCCCCGTTATATAAGAGCTTTCCTCGCAGCACAGAAAAGCCACGGCATTTGCCACATCGGCCGGCTTCCCTAGCCTTTCCAAAGGGATTTGAGATAAAAGCGCCTGTTTTGTTTTCTCGTCAAGAGCCGAAGTCATATCCGTCTCTATAAAACCCGGAGCGACGGCATTGACATTTATATTTCTTTTTGCGAATTCTCTTGCCAGAGACTTTGTCAGGCCTATGAGGCCCGCTTTGGAAGAGGCATAATTGGCCTGTCCCGCCTGGCCGCTCTGGCCGACTACCGATGATATGTTTATTATCCTGCCGGCCCTCTGTTTTGACATATACTTGAAGGCCGCTCTTGACATAAGAAAAGGGCCTTTAAGGTTTACTGCTATAACGTCGTCAAAATCTTTTTCTTTCATCCTGATTGCCAGATTGTCTCTGGTTATGCCGGCATTGTTTATCAGTATGTCTATTTTGCCGAAAGCGTCAAAGGCGGCTTTGACGGCATTTTCGCAATCCGGCTCTCTGGACACATCCTGAGCATATCCTATCACTCTGTTATTAAAAGACGAGGAAAGTGTATGTGCCGCCTTTTTTATTCCCTCCTCATTTATATCAGTCAAAAAAAGGTCCGCACCCATGGATGAAAGGCACTCCGCTATGGCGTATCCTATGCCTTTTTGAGCCCCTGTTATTATAGCGGCTTTGCCCTGAAGTTTTTTCACTTTAACCCCTCTGCCCTGTCGCTCTCAATTTCTTCGCCTTCCTCTTTCATGGCTTCCATTTCCTTTCTTATCTTCTCTACATATCCGCATGAAGCGAGATCTGCGGCTTTTTTTGCGGCATTCCTTATCGCTTTCGCGCTTGTCTTGCCGTGGCTTACAAGAACCACGCCGTTTATGCCCAAAAGAGGCGCTCCCCCGAACTCGTCCGGATTGGTTTTAGCCTTCATATCGTAAAAGATTTTTTTCATCAGCATGGCGCCTATGGCATATGTAAATTTGCCTTTTATTCTGTCCTTTATGGACTTGAACAGGAACTTGGCCAGGCCCTCGGACAGCTTAAGGGCTACATTTCCCGTGAAACCGTCAGTGACCACAACATCGGCAAGGCCGAAAGGCAAATCTCTTCCCTCAACAGGGCCGTAAAAATTTATGGGGGCTTTTTTCAGCAAAGGTATGGTTTCAAGAACAAGGGAGTTTCCTTTGCACTCTTCCTCCCCGATCGAAAGAATGCCGACCTTTGGATTCTCTATGCCTGCCATATTTTTCATATACAAAGAGCCCATAACGGCAAACTGAACCAGATGCCAGGGCTTTGAGTCCATATTGGCTCCGGCATCAAGCAGAAGAGAATAGCCCTTTTCCGTCGGATAAGGCACGGCTATGGCCGGTCTGACGACGCCCTTTATCCTCCTTATCTTGAGAAGGGCTGCCACCATGATCGCTCCTGAATTGCCGGCGGAGATCATGGCGTCCGCTTTACCGTCAGCGACAAGGCCGGCAGAAATGACAAGCGATGAATTAGGCTTTTTCCTGCATTCTTCAACAGGCTCGCCGTCCATTTCAACCAGCTGAGGGGCGTCAACAATTGACATTCTAGGCGGAGGATTTGAAACGCCTAGAGACC
>JAJUJA010000026.1 GCA_029267355.1 Elusimicrobiota bacterium
AAGTCTGAACCATTAAGGTCCTGAGAATAAGCGCCCGATGAAAGCGCAAGAAACGCCGTAACGAGTATCTTTTTCATTAACCCTCCGCAAAACTTCTTTCTTTGATTATAGCAAATTACCTGCCGCTTTTAACTTTTATGTAGAAAGCGCTGTTATCAAAGGAAAATCCTGAAAGATAAGGCTGAGCAAGCAAAGAAGCTGGAATATAGTTGTTTACAAATTTTCCGGATACTGAAGCCCTCAATATCCACTCGTTTTTGTAATACTTCATGCTGACAATGTCTTTGGCTTTAAACGGAAGCCCGTCTTTCTTGAATTTTTCGTCAAGGGTTTTGTTTACCTCATCTATAACCTGAGACATAACCTGCTCCATGATATCTTCAATGGCAAATTGAGGCTTGGCAGCCGTTCTGGACTTATCAGGCAGCATAAGCACATGAAACTTAACTTTTTCTATTTTGACGGCAAGATTATTTTTGCCTTCCATAAAAGGCTTAAGAGAGAGCACCGGTTCACTCATAATGCCGTTTATATTAAGCTTGAGATTTCTTACTGTAAGAGTCTGACCGTCGCTGTAAATTATCGGAGCAGCCGGGTCTATCAAAGAAATTCTGCCGTCGCCGTTTGAGATTGAAACGAAAAGCTTTTTTACCGCTGCAAAAGGCACCCTGAGAGATAAATCGGCGCTTATCTGCTCATCATCCTGCTGATAGCCGGCAGGCACAGGCGCAGTTACCGGGGCGGCCTTTATGTCTGAAAGAGACAGATTTTCAAAATCATATGAGAAGGCGTTTGCGGATACCGCAAGAATTATTGACAGGATTATTTTTTTCATTTTATTCTCCATTAAAACTCAAATGAAAGGTAGCAGATGCCCTTCTGAACTGAGACAGCCTTTATTTTTACTCCTGCCGCAAAAGAAGGCAGAAAGGCGGAATTGGAAAAATTCAGCTCAATTGTTTTGTCATCAATTTTTCTTGCCTTCAAGGCTTTGTTAAGCTGCGGATTTGAAACTATGGTTTCAACAGCCGAGGAAGTTATCTTCTTTTCAAACCAGTTGGCTATACCGGCAATTATGGAAGAGCCGTAAACCTTGTCCACTTCAACTTTCTCTATTCTCACCCTTATTGCATTTTCATAAGGCATAGAAAGCTTGAAATACGCTTTAAAATATACATTGGGATTGAAAGGAAGGCTGTCCACTTTGGCTTTGGCGGCCAGCTCAACCATGCCGTCTTCCCTAAACTTGAAGCCGCCGTCATATCCGGCCGGAGAGATGTCCACAGCTGAGCCTTCTGAATATTTCTTTACAAAAGCGGTTATGAGGCCGTCCGATACGGCGAGATTGAATGAAGGGTTCACCGCAATACTTTCACTATTGAAGCCGGCTTTCAAATAAAAGCCGCCCTCGTCAAAACCGAAGGCATTAAGATTTAGAGAGCTTACCAGCCCAGGCATTAAAGGAGAAATAAAGTTCGGGTTTATATTGAAGTACAGCGTCCATGAAGTTCTGTCATAGGAATATGAAATCAAATCCTTCGCTTTGAGAGAGACTTTATTTTTGGCCAGGGCTTCATCCATGGCAGATATAACTGCCTGCATTATGGCGGTGGAAGCCTTTTCCATAAGAGAATTTTTGTCTATCTGATTGAAAGATTTTGAGGGCCCGAATGAAATATCGGCCTCAATTTTTGCGACTTTAACGGCAAGCTTATTTTTCGATATGAAATAGGGCTTCAAGGCTATGGACGGCTCAACATCAACTCCGCCGTACTTTATCATTACATTCTCAAAATGGATCAAATCTCCTTTTTTATAAAGGATGGGCAAATTTGAAGACGGCTTTAAGACAGCGGGGTCTATGGCAGCCAGACGCTTATTAAGCTCGGAAAAAGGCAATTTAAGGCTCAGATCCAGAGCCGGCGCCATATTGGGAGATCTGTCAAGCGAAGCGACAGTCTCCATTGAAAATGAGGGCATATCAATGGATGAGGCGGAAAGGATATCTGAGGCATTTAAAGTTTCAGCCTTGAAATCATTCCCGGCTTTAAGGTTTTGGCAAATAAGGATTAAAACTGCAGACAGGATTATTTTTCTCATACTTACATTATTCTTCAGCCGAAGAAAAAAATTAAGTGCCTGTAAGCCTTTTTTTGGGGATTTTTTAGCGCCTTTTTTTTGGGACCTTGGACCCACATAAGAAACAGAGAGAATTTCAAAAAAATGTAAAATATGTACATGAACATCAAAACCTGCATAAAATCCGCAAGGCCTTTTTCTTTTACAGTAAGTTTTGTTCCGCCAGCTTTGGCTTTGGTTTTGGCTTCAAGCCAGATAGAAAATTTCAAGCCGGACTGGTTTCTTTTTGTATTAACCTTTTTGGGCGGTTTTTTAGCCCATGCCGGAGCCAATATACTTTCTGACTATTTTGACTATAAAAAGGGCATAGACAGGCCGGGCACATACGGCTCAAGCGGAGTGCTTATAAACGACGAAATGACTCCGAAGGAAGTTTTAAATCTAGCCGTTTTCTGTTTTGCTATGGCCGCCCTTTTTGGCTTATACATAATGTACTCACTGCCTAATGGTTTTACTCTCTTATGGCTTGCGGCTGCAGGCGGTTTTCTCGGTTTTTTTTATACAACGCCTCCTTTCGTACTAAAATACAGGGCCTGGGGCGATTTCGCCGTTTTTATGGCCTTCGGTCCGCTTATGACTCTTGGCGGATATTTTGTTCAGACAGGACAGTATTCTCTGAAGGCTTTTTTGATATCAATTCCTGTAGCCATGCTTGTGGATGCCATTTTGCATGCTAATAATACAAGGGATATAGAAAACGACAAAAACTGCCGAATAAAAACTATTGCCGGACTTATCGGCAGGCCAAGCTCGGTAAAAATGTATCAAATTCTGGTCTACGGCTCCTATGCGGCGGTAGCGATTATGGCGGCTCTAACGATTTTGCCGGTTTATTCTCTTCTTGTGCTTTTGTCTCTGCCGCTGGCAAAATCAAATGTGGAAAAAATTAAGGCCATACCAACTCCGCCTGACGCCGATGCCATGACGGCAAAATTGCATTCAGCGTTCAGCGTCCTTCTCATGGCAGGCCTTTTTCTGGGCAAAATCGCCGGATGAGCATGATAAAGCTTTTTTTATTTTCAGTTTCGGCCGCTTTTGTATTGTGGTTTATCACCTTTGTATCAAAACCTTTCAACTTCTGGGCCATGATGAGCTTTAATGCCTGCGCTCTTATAGCGCTTGCCTGGGCTTCCCGGGAAAAAATACTTTTCAAAAATGACCTGACTGTTCAAAATGTTTTAAAAGGTACTGCTTCAGCTGTTATTTTATATGCGATTTTTCTTGCGGGCAGAAAAATTATCGCTTTTATACCGGGCGACAAAGAAATGCTGCTTTCGGTATATCAAAACGGCAGCGAAACGCCAAGATGGCTGGTAGCCGCTCTTCTTTTCTTTCCCATAGGTTTTGCTGAAGAATATTTCTGGAGGGGTTTCATACAGCAAACCCTTTACCGGAATTACACAAAATTTCAGGCAGTAATATTTTCCTCGCTTATCTATACGGCAGTTCATATATCTACTATCAATCCTGTTCTTATACTTGCCTCTTTTAGCTGCGGCTTGTATTGGGGGCTTATTTACGCCTGGACAGGATCCTTCTGGGCCGTTGCGTTTTCACATATGATATGGGATCCTCTCATATTCGTTTTTTTTCAGATACTTTAGAGTATTGACATTAACGCTTTACCCGCCTGATATTTTTTGCTATATTTTCATTCGGGGTTATGAAAAAGCTGAATTACAACACAGTAATAGCCAAAACAGTGCTGAGCTACGCAGTTTTTGCCGGACTGTGGATACTTTTTTCAGATAAAATACTGGGGCTCTGCCCGTTTCCCAGGACACAAAAACAGATATCTCAATATACAAGGGCTGGGGCTTTGTGCTTGTAACTACAATTCTTCTGGCCTTAAAGCTTTCGGGCGAATTAAGAAAAAAAAGAACGGCCGAGGAAAAGGCCATGGAAATGGAGCTGGCAAAAGCAAAGGCTGAACAGGCCGACAGGCTTAAATCCGCCTTCCTTGCCACAATGTCGCATGAACTTAGAACCCCCCTTAACTCCATAATAGGTTTCAGCGGCATACTGCTTAAAGAGCTTCCCGGCAAGCTCAACGATGAGCAAAAAAAACAGCTGAATATGATAAAAACCGGCGCAAATCATCTTCTTTCTCTTATAAACGACATTCTGGATATATCAAGGATAGAAGCAGGTCAGATGGAATTTTCAATGGAAGAAACGGACATAAGCGGATCAATAATGAGAATTTCAGAAATAATCAAACCTATCGCTCAAAGTAAAGGTATTGCTCTTTATGTAGAAAACTGCGACTGGCTTCCCAAAATAATCACAGACCGCAGACGATTTGAGCAAATAATCATAAATATCGTCAATAATGCCGTAAAATTCACTCAAAAGGGAGAGGTTAGGATTTCGGCCAAGATAGAACAGGAAAACGTTAAAATATCTGTAAAGGACACAGGCATAGGGATAAGGGAAGGCGATATAGGTAAAATTTTTCAGCCTTTCACACAAATAGACACAGGCACAGCCAGAAATCATGAAGGAACCGGACTTGGACTGGCAATATCCTCAAAACTGGCCAAACTTTTGGGCGCAGAGATTTCGGTAAAAAGCGAATACACAAAAGGCAGCGTCTTTGAGATAAGCCTTCCTTTAAAGGGGAAAGATGAAAAAACTTATACTTCTTATAGAGGATAATGAGCAGAACAGGTACATGGAAACCTATCTTCTTGAAAAAGAAGGTTATGAAGTGATTTCAGCCGGCGACGGGCATGCCGGGATTCAAAAAGCAAAAGAAAGAATACCTGAACTCATACTTTTGGATATACAGCTTCCGGGCATGGATGGATATGAAGTGGCCAGATATATTAAAAATTCTCCCGCTATGAGCAAAACTCCCATAGTAGCTATAACATCCTATGCCATGGCCGGCGACAGGGAAAGGGCCTTATCATCCGGCTGCGATGGATATATGGAAAAGCCGATAAATCCGGATACTTTTGTACAGGAGATAAGAAAATTTATAGGCAATTGAAGGCGGGGGTCTAAATGGCTGACATACTAATAGTTGATGACAAGCAAGATTCTGTTTATATACTCAGGACCGTTTTTGAAAGCAGAGGCCACAAGGTAAGACAGGCCGGAAACGGCGCTGAAGCGCTGACCCTGGCAGGAGACAGGAAACCGGACATAATAATTTCAGACTTACTTATGCCTATTATGGACGGCTATGCTTTGCTGCAGCGGCTCAAATCAGACGAAAAACTCAGGGATATACCTTTCATAGTTTATACCGCAACCTACACAGACAGCAAGGATGAAAAGCTGGCCAGAGACCTTGGAGCGGATGAATTTATAATAAAGCCCATGGACAGTGATGATCTGATTGAAAAACTTGAAGGGATTATCAAGTCTGCGGGCAGAAAAAAGTCTGGACACTCAAAAACCGCACAACCAGACCAGATCGAAAATAGCAAGCTTTACAATGAAGTGCTTGTCAGAAAACTTGAGGAAAAAGCTATACAGCTTGAGCAGGCCAATAAAAAATTGCAGAAAGAAATGATTGAAAGAGAAGCCGCCCAAAGGGAAAGCGAGAAACTGCAGAATGCACTTTTACAGTCTCAGAAAATGGAATTTGTCGGCAGATTGGCCGGCGGCATAGCCCATGACTTCAATAATATGCTGACTGCAATAATATGCTCCGGCGAAGCGATGAAAGAGCATATTGAAAAAAATCCAAAAGCCACGGAAATGCTTTCGGATATACTTGAAGCGGCCGAGAGGGCCTCCGCTTTTACCTCTCAATTGCTGGCTTTCAGCAGAAAACAGCCGATTCAGCCTGAGCTTACGGATCTCAATATCACACTTAACTCAATGACCAAAATGCTCCGCAGGATAATAGGGGAAGACATAGAACTGCTGTTTGAACCGCATTCATCGCCTTGTTTTGCAATGGTAGATGAGGGTCAAATGAGCCAGGTAATACTTAATCTTGCCGTGAACGCCAAAGATGCCATGAAAAATGGAGGACATCTTAAAATATCCGCCTCAATAATAAATCCCGAAAAAGATTTTTTCAAAAGAAATCTCGGCGTCTCTGAAGGGCCAATGGTGCGCCTGTCTTTTTCAGACTCAGGGCAAGGAATGACTGAAGACATAAAAAGGCATATTTTTGAGCCTTTTTTTACAACAAAGGGAAAAGGGGCAGGCACAGGGCTCGGGCTGGCGACAGTTTACGGCATAGTAAGACAAGCCGGCGGAGCGATTGAAGTTGAAAGCAGGGTAAATAAAGGTACAACCTTTAATGTTTATATACCCAATGCGCGGATAGACAGCGAAAAAGTAAAAAAGCTGCCTGAAACTGATTACTATCCGGAAACTAAATGCAGTGAAACCATACTCTTTGTTGAAGATGAAAACCAATTGAGAAAAATATGGGAAAAGATACTTGAGGAAAAGGGCTATAAGGTAATTTCCGCAGGAGACCCTTATGAAGCGATTGAAAAGGCTCAAAAGGCAGGCAAAATTGATTTGCTGATAACAGATGTAGTAATGCCCGGTATGAATGGGAAACAGCTGGCCGAGGAGATTTTTAGAAGGAATATATGCGGCAAGGCGCTTTATATGTCCGGCTATACAGAGGAAGCCCTTATAAAACACGGAATAATAAGAGAAAATGTCGCATTTCTTCAAAAACCCTTCTCAATAAATAAATTCTTCAGAAAAATCAGAGAAACGATTAAAGACTGGAAACATAAATAGAATTACCTGGCTGACAAAATATAAATTGAATTCAGCTCTATCTGAGCTTCATAATAAAGAAATTCGGCGTCTTCTCCTGCGGGAGAAAGCTCTGCAGTTTCCTTCTTTATTCCCGGCTTGTAAATAAAAAGTTTTTTGCCGCCTGAAAGCCACTCTTTGGGTATTTTAAACCGGGCTAAAGCGCGGAGTGATACAGCAGGATAACTGATAAAAAAAGTTTTTAAAGTTTTTCCATTCTCTTCAAAATATCCTGATTGTTTATTAAGTTCGCCTGAAACCAGCCTTGATTTGGCCGAAACGTCCGGGCGAGACCTTGATTTAAAAGATACTGACTGAACAAAGGCGTCTGCATTTTCTGCTGTTACAAGATACTGCGGGCTCCGGGCGGAAAGTTTCGTAATTTTATTCAGCAATAGGTAATCATAGCTTTCAGTTTCCCTCATTTCTCCTGCGCTGTAAACATCCGGCTTTTTACGATATGAATTTTGTCCCCAGAAAAATGTAACCCCTATCTTATGGGCATAGCCGAGATCTCCGTAAGGATTTATAGCATAATCAAAATTGAATTTCCCGGAAGCAAATCCGAATCCAGCCGCTGCGCCTGACCAGAAACCAAGCTCATTGCCGTTTATGCGGTATCTGTAGCCGGCTCTTAAAAAAAACCTGCTGCCCAAAGGTTTTCTGGCTCCGACAAGTATATAGGGGTAATTGTCTATGTATTTCAGTATTTCGGCTGAAAAAACGGCATCGCTGTAATCCGCCTTGTATGAAGCTGAAAGGCGGAAGGAAAGAGGCAGCTCATAGCTCCGGCTTGAAAATTTCATTTTTGGGCCAAGGTTTTCTATCACAAAAGCGGAGTACAAATCTCCTTTGAATCTTCTGTATTTTCTAATGATTCCGGCATCCGCCGCAAAAGAAGAGGCACTGTCAGAGTCTATTTTCTGATTTATAAATTTCAGTCCGTAACCGAAATGAGTTCTTTCAGACAGGGAAAAGCCGTAATGGGCGCCGGCAGCCATATCCCTTGCGGAAAATTTTCCTTCGGAAGGGCTGAGAGGATAAAGAGGATCGCTTTCATAAAGGCCGGAACGTCTTTCCATATTCTTGGGAGTGGAAAAATAATTGACCGAAAAGGCCCATATCCCTTTTTTAGGCGAAATTTTTCCAAGTAATGAAGATTTTTTCGGCATGAGAGAGTATTCCAGATAATCCTGAGTAAAATCCCAGAAATAATCATTATGCGAAAAAGAAATTCTTTTTCCTTCATAAAGGGCTAACAATGCCGGGTTATAATATGAGGCATATCCGTCATAAGGATATGAGCCGCTGGCTCCGCCTGTTCCTGAAGGGCCGGCGCCGGCAGGTATTTTAAGAAAAGAAGCTGAGGTTGAGCCGGCGGAAGGATATATCTTTGCCGCCTGCGCGGCTGACAGAACGGCAAAAAGAATAAACAGCATATAAAGCGGCTTTACGGCTGCAGGTAAATTTAATCTTTTTTCTTTCATAGAAACTCCGCCTTTTAATGTATTATCGCCATTTTCTCCTTTATCATTTTCTTGCCTGAAGCTGAAACGGCTTCAAGCGTATAAGGATAAACCCCTGAGGCGATATTTTTTATATTCCATTCTATTTCGCTGAAAACGCCGGCCGGACAATTGTTCTTTTCAAGAACCGCAATTTTTTCGCCGGCCACATTGTAAATGTTAATCTTCACATTTGATTTTTCCGAAACTCTGAATTTAAAAACGGCTTTGCTGCCTCTGGCCGGATTTGGATATGTATAAACGCTTTCAGACGACACAAGGGCTCCGGCCGGCTTGTACTCCATAATTGAGTAAATGCCCAAAGAGTTTATCCTTGCATAAACCTTTTTTTCAGAAGGCAGCGGCATTGAACCGTCCACAATACGCCAGCTGTCGCCTGCTTTCTGATACACTCTGAGATTTTCTTCGTTCATACCGGCAATTTCAGAAGAAGTATAAGGAATTTTTATTTCTGCAAAACTCAAAAGTTTTGTTCCAAGAGTTTCAAATTTAACCTCATAAACTATTGAAGTCGGGGCGGCAAGAGTGTTAATTTTTGACAGAGGCGAAAGTGTCTGGGAATTAAGTCTTACCATTATCATATTGTCATTCTGATTAAGGGAATTTGGCGGAATAAGTATCTCAGCTCCATCATCGGATAAAAGCAGGCCGCCGTTCCTGAAATCCATATAACGCCAGTTGTCGGCAGATATACCCCACTTTTCTTCGCTTAGCTGAGAATTATTTGTACTGTCATAGGCTGCAACTCTGTAAAAATACTTGATATTTGCTGCGGCCGCCGTGTCTATCCAGCCGCGGGCACCTTTTGAAACATATGCATAGGGAGAAGAATAATTGTAAAGCCCGCCAGCCGTGCTTCTGTAGATTTTGTAGCCGTAAACGTCATTTTCGCCGCCGCCGTCATCTTCCGAAGGCTGCCATGAAAGAGTCAGCCTTCCGCCCTTATCGCCGGGCGTGTCAAAAACTGAAAAAGAAGATATCCCTGAAGGAGCAATAGTGTCTATGGCGCAAAGACAAATTGCTTCATTTGAAACGCCGCTTTCATTCAAGGCGGCGTCATAGGCCTTCAGCTTGAAATAATAAGTCGTATAAGCCATAAGACCGCTTACAGTTTCATCCTCCCTTTGTCCATAGGGGCCGGAGACCGGCCTTGAAGATTTCCATACATAGCCGGAGCTCCATGGGAAAGAGAAAGTCGCATATTTTATTTCATAATGGGAAGCCCTGCCAACCTGCCCGTCATCCCCGGGCGCAGAAAAGGACAATGCAAGAGAGCCGCCTCTTGAGGCCGGCAGGCATGATAAGTCTGAAACTGATGAAGGCGCCGAAAAATCGTTCAAGGGATTGTCATTTATGGAAAAAGCTGACGCAGCCGGCGACAAATCAGACTCAAGCCAGCCGTCCCATGAAGAAATTTTATAGGAAAAAGTGGTCCCTGTCACAGCTGTGATATCAAGATAAGAAAGCGAGCTTGAGCTGACCTGAGTTAAAAGAGAATATTGTCCGCCCTGGCTTCTGTAAATCCTGTATTTTGAAATTGAAGAGGGAGAAGCTGACCAGCTTATATTTATCTTGTTTCCATTGTCATTGGGATTGTCTGCCGCGCTCACAGACGCCGGAGAAAGCGGCTTTTGATTCAATCTGACCTCCGTCTGCGCATATACGGCAAAAGGCGACACGGAGTCATTCATAAAAGAGAATTTCAAAATATAATTGCCATTGGGCAGCGAAGCTGTATTCCAAAGGAACGCTTCATAAGAGGAAAGCTCGGCTCCCGAGTAGGAAGCGCTTGATAAAAGCTGAAAGCTTTCAGGAGAACTTTCAGGCGCGTATTCCAGTTTCCATGAATCCGCATCGCTGTCTGAAGCATCAATCCTTATAGAGAAAGTTGAATTAATTATTTCCCCCGCGGAAATATTTGAAAATGAGGCGTATTTAGCCGCCTTATAGGCGTAAATCCCGCCTTCATAATCGCAAAAGAAAATTTTTCCGTCGGCTATGGCCGGAGCTGAAAATACAGGCGTAGATATCGAGATTGTCTGCGCTATAAAACCAGTTGAGGAAATTACTGAAAGCCCGCCGTCTGCTATGCCGGAAAATATATAGTCTCCAGCCATTGACATAAAGGGCAAAAAGCCCATGTTTCCTATGGAGCCGAGAGTGACAGATGACAGTTTCACCGAACTCAAATCCTGCCTGTCAAGCCCTATGAGATAAGCGTTGTCAGAACCTGCGCTGACATAAACCGCGGAAGTTGAGATCAAAGGGGAAGACACCCTTTGCCAGTTCCATTCAGAAGGACCGAGATTGTCTGTCAAGTCAGCGGAATATGTAAGTATGGAACCGTCTGAAATTGAGTTTTTATAAACCTTTCTTTCATCATGTCCGGGAATGGAAAAAATATCGTCAAAACAGGCCAAAGCGTTCATATCAAAGGCGCCGCCGGTAAAACTGTGAGAAAAAAGGATATCGCCGGATTCAGGAGAAATAGCGTAAATTTTGCCGTCATTTGCGCCGAAAATTATTTTCCCTCCGCAAAGAGACGGCGCGCTTCTTACAGGCTGCGAAAGAGCGACGGAAAACAATTCAAAGCCGGTATTTAAATCAAAGGCTTTTAAGGCGTTTACCGGCTCGCCGACGCCGACATAAACTTTTTGGGAGTGTATAAGCGGACTTGATACCGAAGGAGCGCCGAGATTTGCCTGCCACAATAGTTCTCCATTGATCCTGTTTAAAGCGTAAAGATTGCCGTCAAGAGATGGAACGGCCAAAGTTGAAGATGAAACAACCGGCGTAGCGTCTATATAACCGCTTGTTGAAAAATCCCAGGCAATACTGCCGTCTGAGGCATTAAAGGCGTACACAAAGCCGTTTCTGGAAGCAGCATAAACCATGCCCTTATATACGGCAGGCGAAGCCGCTATATTGCCAGGTATTTCATATTGCCAGAGTCTTGAAAACGGCGGCATCAAACTCATGGAGGCATAACCTCTTCTGCTTGAATCTCCCATAAAGGTAGGCCAATCGGAAGAGAAAAGCAGACTATCCGCCGCAAAAACGGCAAAAATCGCCGCTATAAATGTTCTCCTGTTCAATAATCTCATATAACCTCGTCAGCGTTCATATCTCTATCATGTAAGTCTTGCCGTCCGAAGAAGAAAATACAAGCACCTGATTATCTATATCCACTACTATATCTCCTTTTATAAAGCCGCCGGTATAAACGGGATAGCCGGCGCAAAGCGAGCCGTCCCCGCTGTTTAAGCAATACAAATACTCTCCGGACGCGAAAAACACTTTATTAATGCCCGGAACTGCCACAGGCATAGTCCTTATCTTTTCCGGCGCCTGATATACCCAGCCGCCTGTCAAAGTGCCGCTTGAGGCGCTTATCTTATAAACTTTCCCTGAATCGTCGCCGACATAAATATAGTCCTCATATATACCTTTGAAAGGCGAGGAATATATAGGGGAACCGGCATTAAAATCGCTCCAGTACGGCGGCACTGCGGTTAAATTGGCGGAATTTCTTGAATACACTTTTCCGTCGTAGGAAGCTATGTAAAGATTATTGTTCGCATAAGCATAAGCGCTGTCAATAAATGGAGAGGCGTAAACAGGACCGCCGGTAGTAAATTGATTCAAGATCAAGCCGTCTGAAAGTCTGAAGGCAATCACTTTTCCGTTCTCAAGCCCTATCCAGCCCATATTTACTTCCGGCCTGTCATCTATTGAGAGAGTTCCGCTTACCGGGGAATCAAAGCCGGGATCATAAGTCCAGCCTGAGCATATATTTCCGTCGGATTTATTGAGGCAATGCACTCTTCCGTCATAAGTGGTGGCAAAAATCCTATCCGAGGAATCTATCAGATTTCCCGAGCCCTGATAGCCGAGGTTCGTTCTCCATTGCATGGACGGAAAACTGTCATTATCTTTGAGTTTGTAGATATAGCCGAGGGAATCTGCAAAATATAGATAGACATCAGATCCTTCCTCCCTGACAAGAGGCGCTGTTTTTACCTGAGCCGAAGGAGACAAATGATATGTCCATTTTTCATTGCCGCCATAATCAACGGTTCTCATAACTCCGTCTTTGCCTGATATATAAACCCTGTTTCCTATGAAACCGCCATTGTAAATCTCTGACATTTTCTCAACTATCAAAGGCGAAGGGCCTGAATAAGGCCAGTTTGTCCCCGCCGGCGCATGAGCTTGCCTTATGAAAGTCATGGTTGAAGTCTGCAATGGGGCAAAGTTCATAAGCTTCTGTCTTATAAGATTGTTCCCGTCTTTTAAAGAAAGATCCTCAAAAGAAACCATTATCTGATTCGGAATCTGCAGTGAGGCATTATCGGTTGAATTGAACACCAGATAATATGTGGCCGATTCTCCAAGCGCCAGCGAGGCCGCAGGCAGGGAAGTTGAAATTTCAAGGTTTATCAGGCCATTGCTTATGGAGAATGAGTCATTATCCAGCTCGGCAAGCAAGTCGGTGTCAAGAGCCGACTCATATTTGCCGGCTTCCCCTGCCGATGAATCTCTATATACAGCCGCTGATTTCAAAAGATTTTCGGTCTGAGTCTGGGTAAGGTACGCTGAATTGCTGTCTAGGAGTTTAAATGAAACCGAACTAAGCTTGAGAGCGTAGTTTGAGCTGTTATTTTTAACTGAAAACCTGAATATCCACTGGGAAACATTTTCATTCAGATAAGAAACGCCGTTTGACGAAACAGATACATAATGTTTTGAGAAATCGGCTTTAATATTATCGGCAATTGCAATAGGAGAACTCAGAGAAGAGCCGTCTGTTACCAGATATACAGAATAAATCGCCCCGTCTGAAAGCAATTTGCCGTCAATATCAAGAAAAGCTTCGTCCGAGTATACGGTAGTTTGCGCGGTCAAAAGCGACAATGAAAGTCCCATGTCCTGCAATCTGTAAACATGAGGCGAATTATAGTCCTGCGAGCCGCCGGTTCTTACAAGGGCTATGACATCATTGTAGCCCGAAGAATAATCCTGGCCGAGCAAAACCCCGACAGGGAAGTTGGCCGGCATAACGGAATTGCTGACCGGGAACAGCAGAGTATTGGAAGCGCCCTGAGCCGCGCCGGTATTTCTTGAGAACGGCGCAGTAAATGGTGAGGCCGTAAAATCAATGGAATCCGAATCGCTGTCAGAGCCGTCGGGGTTTGCTCTTTGTATGCCGTAGTTTGTTGAGGCCGGGGCATAGTTTTTGACCGAAACTTTCTGAGCCGCGTAATTATACACCGAATAATTTGTCCCTGTCTGCCAGGTAACCCTGTCTATGGTCTGGCCGGCAGAATTTTCAATAACCGCAAAATCTCCGCTTTCGTTCAGGCCGCTTAAACCGAAAGATGAGTAGAAATCAAAATTATCCTTGCTGAAAGAGGAATTGTCTATCACGGCATAGGCATACGGATACAGCTTCCTGTCAAATCTGAACGGCACGCCGTTTGAATTTCTAAGATAATAATCACTAAGCGTAAGTGTTGAAGCTGAAGCGTTATAAATCTCGGCAAATTCATATCCGGAGTATGAAATCTCGTTTATTTTCACGGGCCCGGTTGAAACCGCATTCCTGTATCCGCCGGTCGGCGTAGGGTCTATTTCAAAAAATTCATAACCGTCGTATATTCTGGCTAAACTTTCGCCGATTCCCATTGAAGGCCATTGAACTCTGTCGATGATATATCCGTTTTCATTTTTCAAGATTAAAGAATAGCTTTGAGCCCCGTTCAAGTCATAGCCGGGATTGATTTTGTAAGCTGAACTGGAGCTGACTATATCAGAAGATCCGCCTGTCCAGATTTCAGTTTCGGGAGCCATACTGCCGAGCCCGCCCTGTTTGTATATAAGTTTCCAGCCGTCCAGGCTTACAGCAGAGTCTTTGTTGTTAAAAATTTCAATCCAATCAGAAGAAGAACTACCACCCGGATAAACCTCATTCAATAGTATCCCGTTTCTGCCCGGCAGTGAATTTGAGTAATTTGACAATGAAGAGAAATTTCCTGCTTTATCATATGTCTTTAAGGCGAAGTAATAAGTGGTTTCATTCTCAAGCTCATATATAACCAGCGATTCCGCCTGACCCGGCGAAGAAGGCCTTATATTATGCGCATAGCTTGAGGCCGAAGCAAACAGAGCTTCAGTTGCTATCGGATATGTCGCGTATTTTATCAGATACCCGCCCTGCGCATTATCATTCAGGTTCCAGTCATCTCCCGGTGCGCTCCATATTAATTGAATAGAGCCGGGCATCGGTCCGGGATAAGCGCTTAAATCAGCCGTTGAGGATGGTGCAATGGTATCTTTCAAAACCTTGAAGGCGTCCGTTAAGGCGGCTGAAGAAGAGGCATTATCCCAGACAGATACGCTTATATAGTTTGTGCCCGGCGCCAGAAGCGAAAAATCAATATTCCAATTAGATGTATAAGATGAGCCTATTGAGCCGGAAGATATCAGCACATTCTGAAAAATGCTTATTCCGGTTCTGCCGGCCCCGCTGTAAGCCGAATAAGTTATAGATGATATTTGAGACCCGCCTGAATCGCCGAAGTCTATATCAATTGGGCCGACGCCGGTTGAAGTCCAATTTTCAAAAGAGCCGTAAATAAGATTGCTTATGATTGAAGGCGGCGTAGTGTCTTTTCTTATGTAAAAAGCGTCTGAAATCTCATTTGAAACATTGCCGGCGAGGTCCAAAGCCCTGACCCATACATACCTTTGACCCTGAGGCAAAGAATTGAAAGAAGCGTCTGAAATTTTCCAGGCCGTCAAATAAGAATCTGAATTTATGGCTGTCACCTGATCCGTCCAGTCCTGTATCAAAGGCAAGCCGCCGTTTTGAGAAGAGTAAATTTTTGTCTGCATTCTGGACAAATGAGAGCCGCCGCTGTCTGTGGCCTGTATATTGTAAAATCCGCTGTTTAAATTTCTCCACATGTCATCGCCGCTTTGATTGTCTATCACAGTCGGCGGCACAGAATCATGTCTATTAAAATCCAGCCCTGCGCTTTCATAATTGAAATTCTTCAGATTTGTTTCATGAGTAAAATTAGCGGAAGATGAGGTGTCCGCCCATGTGCTGCCGCTCCATAAGGTTGTTCTCAAATCATAGGCCGTGTCTATGCCTAAAGCTGTTATATTATCCGTGTTCGGATCCGGGAAAATAGAAAGCCAGGTTATGCTGCCGGCGAAGGTTGTGTATGAATTAAGCGCACCGGCCGAAGGGGTTGCTGTCCAGCTGCCGCCTGTCCATATCGCCGTCTTAAATCTGTTGTCATATGTTCCAAGCTCATCAACAGCCGCAGCTATGAATTTAGAGTTTTGGCTTTGCCAGGCGCAATCTGTAACTCTTGAGGCTACCTGGCTTATAGTAGTATCTGCCGTGGATGCTGTCCAAGTTTCATTTCCCGCCGCCCGCCATATAGCGGCATTCCAGGATGTAGTGCCGTACAAATAGGAAGCGCCTATTCTGTTTGAAAGCGGGTCTGAGGCAAGCGTTACCCACTGTACAGCGGCAGCCGGATTCGGGCCCGTAATAGCTGATGCCGCCCATGTAGAAGTGGAATAGTATTTCCTGTAGCTTGTGGAAGTGCCGGTTCCCCATAAAGCAATCAAATCCCCGCTTAAATTTTCCCAGGCTATGTCAAAAACTTCCTTCGTCGCCAGGGAAGCGGAAACTGTAAGATTCACATTATTGCCCCAGGCATTACCGTCCCATATGGCGGCTGAAATATCGCTGTTTGAGTCCAAAACCGCAAGCGCTATCTTATCTGAGCCGGCCAGAGATTCCATTTTTACCCAGTTTATTGTTCCTGTCAATGAAGCCATTGAAAGAGATGAAGGTCCTGCCACCCAGTCAGAAGCTGTAGCTGAGTATACCGCATAAGAAACTGCGCCGGGCGAAGAGTTGTAATACACGGCCATTATTCTGCCGGTATTATTTTCAACTGCAATATCAAAATTTCTGTAATTTGAACCGCCCGGCGATGGAGCCGGGGCCATGGTTATATCGCTCCACACGCCGCTTATGCCGTCATATTTGTAAAACTTCAGTGAATTGTCCGAATATAAAACTCCGGCAATTCTCGCATTGGCAAAAATCGGCACTGATTTAACCTTAATCCATCTCGCCTCGGCTGAGAGTCCCTGACCTGAATCAAATTGGCCGGACCATGTTATAGGGCTCCAGGTTCTGAACTTCAAATTATTTGAAGCGGCTTCAGGATAGACTATAATTGCGTCTGCGGCTCCGGCCGGGGCAGCCGTTCCAATCACCACATTGGAAATATTTCCGACATTGCCGGCTTCGTCTATGACTTTAATCGCTATTGAGTATGTGGCTCCTGGCGTCAGGCCTTCCATAATCCTCGATTCGCTTTGACCATAAGCCGCCGGCGCCCAGCTCTGAACATAGGTTGAAACTGAAGCCGAGTAGAAATTACCGGCATTTATGGAAAATGTGGCGTATTTTACAAGATATGAGTAAGCCGGATTGTTTCCCTCTAACCCTGCCGTCCCTTCCCCAACAGCTGTCCATGACAGGTTTATCTGGCCGGTAAAATCGCCCTGGCTGGCGCTTAAATCGCTTATGGCGGCAGGCGCGGTTTTATCAAGGCCTGCATAGGCATTTGGCGAATTGGAAATAGCGGAGATATTGCCGGCTTTATCAACGGCTTTCACGGCGGCGTAATATGTGACGCCTGCCGTCAAATTTTCAAGCAAAAGACTTTCGCTTTGTCCCGCTGATTTAGGCGAAAGGGTGGATATGTATATATCGCTTGAAGACCAGTTAAATTCATCAACCAGCCCGTCAGTTCTGTACCTTATCATGTAATAGCTTGCCGCTCCGGCCAAGCCGTCATCTCCCGGCGCAGTCCAGGTCAGAAGCAATTTCCCTTCATCCTGCGGCTGAGACGGCGTAGAAGCTGAGAGCGAAACGGCGGAAGCAGCCGTGGTGTCTTTCCTTATATAGAAAGCGTCATTTACAGATGAAGCATTGCCCAAATCATCTATGGCTGACAGGCTTACATAGCTGGTCCCCTGCTTGAGCAAATCCCATTGATAATTCGTCAATCCCCAGCCAGAAGCGTATTGAGCCAGAGGCGCGCCGTAATATAAAGTTGCTCCGTCTATAAGTTTCTCTCCGGACAGGCCCGGTTGAGACCATACCGTTACGGCTATTGTGGCTATGCCTATGCCGTAATCATTAAAGGATACATTATAAGCTGCGTCATTTGAATTGCGCCACTCATTATCGCCTGTTTGTAAATCATTTATCAAAGGCGCCGAGGTATCTTTCTTTACATAGAAAATATCCTGGACTTCAATGCTGTTTCCGGCTGTATCATAAGCTGATACGGAAACATAATTTACGCCTTCTCTTAAGGCATTGAAATTAAGGCCCCATAAGGCGCTGTAGAGTGAAACGCCTGAGGGAGAATTGAAAATCTGAGCAGAGTTTATTATCAAATCGCCTGTTTTGCCGGTCTGAGAATAGACCGAATATGAAGCGCTTGAAAGCTTTGCTTCATAATCCTGAAAATCTGCGTCATATATGGCGCCGGGATCTGCTGCGCGCCAGTTATCATCGCCTGTCTGATTGTCTATCACTGAAGGCGGCGTTGTATCTTTTCTCACATAAAAAGCGTCATCTGACTGCGTGAAATTGCCGGCCCTGTCATAGACCTTCACAGATATGTACGATGTGCCGCTGGCCAGCAGATCAAACATAGCATTGCTTAAAGCCCATGGCCCGGTATATGAAGCGGAATCTATCGCGCTGACATTGTCCGTAAAGTCAAAATACAAAGTTCCGCCTCCGCCGGCTGCGCTTGAAGCTCTCACCTGAAATTTGCTCAAAAGCGAACCATTATCGCCGAAGGAAATACTGTAAAGGCCGCTGTTTGAATTTCGCCATATATCATCGCCCGTTTGAGAATCGTTTATTGAAGGGGGCGTGGTATCTATCAAAACCGAATAAGTTGAGCTGTATTGAGAATATAATCCGACTTTGTCTCTGGCTCTGACCTTCCAGTAATAAAGACCTTCTGCGGGCATTGAAATGCCCGCATTTGAAGAGGAATAATCGCCCGATGAAATGAAGTTGGCAAAATCTTCCCTCGTTGAAATTATCAGCTCATA
>JAJUJA010000109.1 GCA_029267355.1 Elusimicrobiota bacterium
CCTGCCCCCGCAATAAAACCCTCCGAGAAGGAGGGTTTTGTATTTTAGGGCGGGGGAGCAAGCCAACTGCTTGGCTTGCGTCAGGATTTGAAAGGCGCAGCGATGCCGAAGTTTGAGCGGAGCGAAAGGCTGAGGCCGCGAGCCGGGGTCGCGGAAAATCTCCGTCAGGAGATTTATCTGTGACCAAAACGGCGAAGCCCTGCCCCCGCAATAAAACCCTCCGAGAAGGAGGGTTTTGTATTTTAGGGCGGGGGAGCAAGCCAACTGCTTGGCTTGCGTCAGGATTTGCCCGCCATTAAAATTACCCTTTTATGCACAAAGGGTAAAAATTGCTATACTATTTTTGTCAGTGTTATAGAAAGGAGGTTTGATATGAAAAGGATTGTTTTCAGCATTATGATAATGCCCTTATTTTTGTCGGCTCAGCAGCCGCAGGCAGCAAATGAGCCGCCGATAAATCCCGACAAGGCTCTATACTCTCTTGGAGTCGCTTTAAGCCAGAATTTAGTCGGCTATAACTTCAATCAGGAAGAAGCCGATAAGATAGCCGCAGGCTTTTCAGATTCGCTTAAAAATAAGGCAAAAAAAGAAGATTATGATTTTTCCACCATATCGGCTTATATAAACAAGAAACAGCAGGAAAATGCCAGAATTGAAAAAGAAAAGGGAAGCGCTTATATCGCTAAGGCTTCCAAAGAGAAAGGTGCCCAAAAGTCAAAGAGCGGACTGATCTACATCCCTATCAGCAAGGGAAAAGGCGCCTCTCCAAAGGCGGAAGATGAGGTTAAAGTTCACTATAAGGGATATCTTACAGATGGAAAAGAGTTTGACAGTTCTTATGAGAGAAAAGAACCGGCGCAGTTCCCTCTCGGCGCGGTTATACCATGCTGGACTGAGGGCGTGCAGAAGATGAAAGTCGGCGGGAAAGCCAAGCTGGTATGTCCTTCCGATATAGCCTACGGCGATATGGGCAGGCCCCCGGTAATACCCGGCGGGGCTACTTTGGTTTTTGAGGTTGAGCTTCTTGATATCATAAAGAAAGAGGAGAAAAAAGAGACGAAACCGGCTGAAGTAAAAAATGCAGGCAAAAATGAGGCCGCTAAAGAACAGACTCAGGATAAAAAGTAAACCGTTATAAGCAGATATTGAAATGCCCCGGCTCAGCCGGGGCATTTTATTTTTAAGCTTTTTTTCTGGGAATAATAAGAGAAAGCAGTATTGACCCTGTAAGTATGGAGAGAACAACTATAAGCGATTTTACAGGCGGTATGTGATAGTAAGAAGATATGAGCATTTTGATTCCCACATAAAGAAGGACTATTGATACGCCTTTTTTCAAGTATACAAAATAGTCCGATATATAGGCCAAAAGGAAATATAAAGACCTGAGGCCTACCACAGCAAAAACATTTGAGGTATACACTATAAGCTTGTCGGTTGAAATCGCCAGAACAGCAGGTATTGAGTCCACCGCGAAAACGAGGTCTGTGGATTCAACTACTATTAGAGCGGCAAACATCACTGTGGCATAAAGTTTTCCGTTCTTTCTTATAAAAAAATCATGGGTCTGCGCTTTCATGTCAAATGGTATGAATCTTGAAAGAACCTTCAGCAAGGGATTTTTTTCAGGTTCTATTTTTTCGTCTCCATGGAAGTACATTTTAAATGCCGTGTAGATGAGAACGAGCCCGAATACATATATTATGAACTTGAATTTCTCAACCAGGGCCACGCCGGCGAATATCATTATAAGCCTCATAAAAACGGCGCCGAGTATGCCCCAGGTCAGTATCTTGGGCTGATATTGTTTTTCTATGCCGAAATATGAGAATATCATCAGAAATACGAACATATTGTCCACGGAGAGAGAATACTCTATCACGTAAGCCGTGAAATACTCAAACATCTTTTCATAGTTTATCAGGTAGCCGACAAGAAGGCCGTATAAAGAGGCTACTGATACCCAAAATGAGCATAGTAGAAGCGATTCTTTTGCGCTTATTATATGCGCCTTGGCTGCCGATAGCTTCAAGTCGGCTATGAACAAAGCCGTTGAGGTGAAGATGAAAATAATCCAGAGAGTATTGTGATGATCCATAATTACAAATTATACAATTAACTTGATTAGGCAAGGAATATAAAATAAAATGGAATGAGTTGATATCGAGGAGGAAAAATGTCAAATACTTTTGATATAGTGCTTTTAACCGCCCTGCCCGCTTCCTGAAAATCGGAGGTCAGGAGATTTCTGGCCAATGTGGAGCCAGAGAAACTTGCCGCTGATTTCCATATCGGAGAGACTCTTCAGCTTGACGACTTTCCTTATGTGCACATGATGCGCAGAATAGACGATGAGCTTTCGGCCATGGGCAGGGAAAGGATGTTTTTTGAAAGCCCTGAAAAACCTTTCAAAAATCCTTATGACTGGGGCACATTGATAGAAACCATAAATCAGGATTACAGAGATTTGATGGAGAGGAAAAAATATGACGGCATTCCTGCTTCAAAGTGGCTTATTGAAAAAATAGAAAAGGCTGCTTCAAAAGTCGGAATAAAACCGAGACTTTCCGCTCTTGGCGCGGACACGATCAAGAAACTCGGCGAGAAAATAGAAAAAGAGGCGGCAGACCTTCTCAGGGACAAGTATGCTTCTTATACCTCTGATTTCAAGGGTAAAACAATAGTCATAGAATTTGCCAGAGGCGGAGCAGACGGTTCCAAAATGCCTTTGAAGCCTCCTTTCGGCTATGATTATTCCTTTTCCTGTCTGGATGAAGAGATACTCAAAAAAGCCGTCATACTGTATATCTGGGTGACGCCGGAAGAGTCAAGAAGGAAAAATAATGCCAGAGCCAATCCTAATGACCCCGGCTCAATACTTCATCACGGTGTGCCGATGGAAGTTATGCTCAATGATTACGGGACTGACGATATGCAATGGCTTTGCGATAACAGCGAGGTCAAGGACACCGTTACCGTCAGGAAAGGGAATGCTAAATTCCATATACCTGTGGCGAGATTCGACAATAGAGTTGACAAGACGAGCTTTTTGAGGGAGGAAAAGTCAAAGTGGGACGAAAAGCTTGTAAATGAAGTCAGATCAGGCATCAAATCGGCCACTGATAAGCTGTATTCAATGTTTGCCAAAAAGTAAAATAGGCGCAATAAAAAAGCCCCCGGCTTCGGCCGGGGGCTTTTTGTTTTAAGAATTTTCAGGACTGCTTTCTTATGGCGCTGTTTCTATACCCGTAGAAAAAATATATAGCCATACCCAAAGCCATCCAAACAATAAGTCTGGCCCAAGTAGCCAAAGGCAGGAAAAGCATCTGAAGC
>JAJUJA010000077.1 GCA_029267355.1 Elusimicrobiota bacterium
GTCGCTTGCTCTTTCTTTTATGGCATGTTCAAGTATAATATCGCTGAGTTTTATAGCCAGGTCTATGGCCGGAGATTTGGTCTTGGAATTTAAAAGTTCATTGTAGGACTCTTCCAATGTGCCGGCCGGCAAATTAACCTGAGGTGCGTTTGGAGCCTGAGGCTGCCCCGGCGCCGCCGGTTTTTGAGGTTCTTCCTGCTTTCCCCAAAATGCCATATTTCCTCCTCAATAATCTATTGAAACTATTTCAAATTCCTTCGCAGTTCCGTTCGGCAAAACTATTTTTTTTCTGTCTCCTTTTTTAAGGCCAAGTATGCCCTGGGCTATGGGCGTGGAGACGGATATTCTGCCGCTGGACGGATCCGCTTCATCGGAACTTACGAGCTTATAAATTATTTCCTTTTTGTTTGTATGATCGTAAATCTTTACAGTGGCGCCTATGCGTATTTCCTGTTTGTTTATCTCAACATCTTCAACAAGCTTTGAATTGCTTATCCTGGCCTCTATCTCTGATATTCTTTTGAGTACTATGTTTTGCTTTTCCTTGGCGTACTGATAGCCGGCATTCTCCTTGAGATCGCCCTGGGCCCTCGTCTCTTCTATTTCTTTATTGAGTTCGGCCTTTTCAATTCTGAGCTTCTCAAGCTCTTCCTGAAGCTTCTTTATGCCTTCTCTTGTCAAATAATCCGACACGGGAAATCCCCCTGAAAATCTAAAGTGGCACCGAGAGGATTCGAACCTCTGACCTAGCGCTTATGAAACGCCCGCTCTAACCGCCTGAGCTACGGTGCCACATCTAAAAAAAGGCGGGCATGTTTCGCCGCCGGGACCTCGCGGTTTCGGGCGGCTTGATAACACTATTATATAAAAAAAGTATTTGTAAAAACAAACTTTATTTAATAGAATTCATCTGTTAGATTTTTTATCTGCCGTACCGGCAAAAAAAGGAGAGTGTTATGGAAAAAGTTTCAAAAGAGGAATTGCTTAAAAAGGCCAATAAACCGGCCGAAGACGCCATGTATATGCATCCTTTTTACAAGGGTAAAATAGAGGTTACGCCGAAATCATGCATCAGAAATTATGACGATTTTGCCATATGGTATACGCCGGGAGTAGCGGCTGTATGCAAGGATATACACAAAAACCCAGAAAAGGTTTTTGAGCATACCAACAAGGCGAATATGGTTGCTGTAATTTCGGACGGGACAAGGATACTGGGACTGGGAGACATTGGGCCAGAGGCCGGAATACCTGTCATGGAAGGCAAAGCTCTGCTGTTTAAATATCTCGGCGGCGTAGACGCTTTCCCGATATGCCTTAATACGAAAGACCCGGACGAAATAATAAAAACCGTTATGCACCTTCAGCCGTGCTTCGGCGGGATAAATCTTGAGGATATAGCCCAGCCAAAATGCTTCTACATACTTGACGAACTCAGAAAGAAAATGGATATTCCGGTCTGGCATGACGATCAGCAGGGAACTGCCACGGTTTGTCTCGCCGGACTGATAAACGCGCTGAAAGTAGTCGGCAAAAAAATAGAGGATGTGAAAATAGTTCTGCTCGGCGCCGGCGCGGCGAACATAAGAATAGGCTCACTATATATGAAGTACGGCGCTAAACCGGGAAATTTGATTTATGTTGATTCCAAAGGAATACTGCATAAGGGAAGAAAGGATCTTAAAGACCACAGGGAAAAGTGGGAGATGTGCAATATAACCAATGAGAAGCAGATTTCAGGCCAGCTTGCCGACGCCTTGAAGGGAGCCGATGTCCTGAGCGCAGCTTCAACCCCCGGTCCAGATGTCGTAAAAAAGGAGTGGATAGCTTCCATGTCCAAGGACTCCATTGTTTTTGTAACCGCCAATCCTATACCTGAAATATGGCCCTGGGAGGCCAAAGAGGCAGGCGCCAAGGTTGTCGCCACCGGCAGATCCGACTTCGCCAATCAGGTAAATAACTCTCTCGGTTTCCCCGGCATATTCAGGGGCGCGCTTGATGTTCATGCCAGAACCATAACTGATGAAATGTGCGTAGCGGCCGCAGAAGCAATGGCAAGATATGCCGAGAAAAAAGGCCTTAGCGAGGACTATATAATGCCCACTATGGATGAGCCGGAAGTTTTCATAGAAGAGGCCGTCGCCGTGGGCTTGAAGGCCATAGAGCAGAAAGTTGCGAGAAAAATACTTACAGAGAAGGAGCTCAGAGCTTCTGCCGAATCAATGATAAGGCGATCGATAGAGGATACGAAATTGAGAATGGAAAAAGGCATAATAAAGATGCCCAGGTAAAAAAAAGATACCTCAAGCAAGCCCCGCTTTACGGCGGGGCTTTTTTTATTTTTTAAGTTCTCTGATTGTTTCAAGAAGAAAAGTCTTGTAGTCAGACTTTACAAAATAATCCGAGTATGAAACTATCGGGGCTTTTTCATCGGTATTGACCGAAATTATAAGCGGATTGCCCTTGATTCCCGCCATATGGTAGTTTTTCCCTGATACGCCCAGATTCAAATAAATCTCAGGCCTTATCGTTTTTCCGCTAATGCCTATCTGGTTTTCAATTTCGCCTGATCCTTCATGCACAGCCGGTCTTGTGTATCCTATCGCTGCCCCAAGAATTTCAGCCAGCTCTTTCACCAGAGGCATATCCTCTTTTTTTACAGACCTTCCAACTCCGATCACCGCTTTTGACTCCTCAAGGTTTCTCCCCTCTTTTGGACAGTATTTTTCTTCAATGATTTCGGTTAAGGCGGTCAGGCCGGAAGGTACGGTGAAATCGTAAATTCCGCATTCTTTTTGTGAAAGTTTTATTTGCGTTTTTGTGTCGGTTTTACAGGTTATTATTTTCAGGGTTGATTTTGAGAATATTTCCGCTTTTATATTGCCGCCTGCTGCCGGCTTTAATGCCAGCAGACCGTCTTGCTTGAAAAATATTTCAGTCGCATCGGCTATCAGGCCGGAGTTCATTTTTACGGCAAGTCTCGCCGCAGCAGCCCTATTTCTTTCGTCAGCCGAAAAAAGAACTGTACCGCATGGAAAGTTCTTTAAAAATTCAAAACAAACGGAAGCCGAAAAATTGGAGTCGTAAAATCTTGAATCGCAGGATAAATAAACTTTCTCAAAACCCATTTTTCTTATCTCGTCAGGCAAGCCGCGGTTTTTGGAAAGTATTAGGGCGAAAAGCGGCAGTTTTGATGCATCGGATAGTGAAAGGCCCAGCTCTGCCATTGAAGCGAGACCGGCAAGGGCGCCGGCCTCATTAACATGGTGTATTACCAGTATGCCGCTCATTTTAAGGCCTCTTTTTTTAATACAGCCGCTATTTCTTCAATGCTGGAAATTTTGACATTTTTGGAAAGGGATTGAGGCTTATTGTCATAGTATCTTCCGACCCATGTGGGGCTTGCCTCGATGGCATTGAAGTCCGGCTCAAAACCGATGTCCGCGGCCTTAAAAGATTCGATAACCGCTTTTTTAGCCTTCATCTTGCCGGCTATGGACGGCATTTTTAAGATCACATCTCTGGATATATCAAACGAGACCGCGCAGGGTAAAGGCGCTTTTATCCTGCGGTAAACGCCGTTTTTTGAATATGAGACTGTTATGGAGTCCTGCGCAGCGCTTTCAGCTTTTTCGGCAAAACAGATATCTCCGATTTGAGCCGTCTGCGCAAATTGGGCGGGCACATTGGCTGTTTCCCCGTCAGAGCTTTTTGCACCGAAAAGGAAAAGCTTTACAGGCCCTTCTTTTTGGGCTATCTTAAGGTAAAGCTTAAAAAGCGCCATGGAGGTTATCAGAGTATCCGCTCCCCTTAAAACTTTATCGCTTAAAAGGAAAGCCTTGTCAGCCCCTTTCGCCAGACAGTATCTCAAGGATTCCTGCGCGTTTTCAGGTCCCATTGTCGCCGCAAGTATTCTGGCTTGGGGAATTGCGGATTTTATCCTTAAAGCGTTTTCAAGAGCGTAATCGTCGCAAAGATTTATCGTCATTTGCGAGTTTTCTCTTATCATATTGCCTTTTTCATCAAATTTAATATCTTCGCTTGAAGGCACATGTTTTATGAAAAGCAGTATATTCATTTTCTTAGGTCTATGATATCGTTGAGCCCGGGGCCGTTCGAGATAAGGGCGAGAGACGGGTACGGATAGGTACCGCTTAATTTTTCAAGTTTTTTGAGAAATTGACGGGCAGGGGCAGTGAAATCCTTAATTTTTCTCCCCTCATTGCCTTCAAAAAGGTCTATATGCGTGACGGCCAATTTGGTGGCTGAGTTTATTTTTACCGCCTTAAGAGCGGTATTCATCTCAAATTCTCCTATTCTTCTCAGCCTTTTTGAAACGCTGCCGACTTCTCTGCCTTTTGTGTGATATTTTTCTAAATCCGCCTGATTCTTAATTTCCATGCTCAAAGGTCCCGGCCCTACTCTTGATACATAGGGTTTGAATATCAGATAAACATCTCTTACATATTTGGGACCCAGTCCGGCCTCAGAGAGAAAAGCCGAAGCGGTGGTGTCTCTTGAAGTGGTATAAGGGTATTCTCCGTGCAGCAGGGATAATTTGAAGCCCTGAGTGCCTTCAAGAAGGATTTTCCTTCCTTTTTGCAGTTCATTGTTAAGGAGTTCCGGCACATCTCTTACGAACTTTTTTAAATCTTTGTCATCTTTGGCAAAAGCCACCGGCTTTCTTTCCACTCTCTCCTTTACAGCGCAGCCGAGCCCCGTGCCGACGCTGCCGATATTTTTCATCATTCTTTCGTTTTCTCTTTCGGCAGCCGTTTGGCGGCTGGTTATAATTACGCAATTTGGATCTATTATAAATCTGTCCTGAGAACCGGTTTCTTTCATCTCTTTGAGAAGCCAGTCTTTTATTATGTAAGTGCCGGCGCAAAGCACCATTTTAGCCTTTTTATTTACAAAACCTGCCGGCACGCTTTTAAGAGCAAATATTTTCCCATTGTAAAATACGGTATGGCCGGCATTCGGTCCTCCGACTTTAAGGCAATAGTCATAGCGGTCTTTGTAGGCCAGATAGGCGGCTATTTTGCCCTTGCCCTCGTCTCCAGCCTGTCCTCCGCATATTATATCTACCGGCATAAGCTCTCCTTAAAATTTTTTCGCTATTTCAGACGCCAGGCCGATATACGGCTTTTTCATTATTGAAAGCAGCTCTTTTCTGGTTTCGGCGTTTATCCTGAGATTTTTTATAAAAACTTCCCAGTCTTTCATTGAGATTTTTTTGCCTCTTGAAAAATCTTTCAGCTTCTCATAAGCGTCTTCATGAAGCTCTCTTCTTAATATCGTTTGCACCGCTTCGGCATAAACCTGCGGTTTGTCAGATAAGGAACGCGCCGATTTGTTTTCGTCTATTTTTATTTTACCAAGACCTTTGAGAAGAGATTTATAAGCCACCATCGAGTATCCGAAAGCGCAGCCGATGCTTCTTTCAACCGTTGAGTCTGAAAGATCTCTTTGAAGCCTTGATTCAGGAAATTTTTCGCAGAAAAAAGAAAAGAGAGCACAGGCCAGCTGAAGATTGCCCTCGGCATTCTCAAAATCTATGGGATTTACCTTCTGAGGCATGGTTGAGGAGCCGACTTCTCCCGCGGCAGGAATTTCTATTATAAGCTCATCGCTTATGTATCTCCATATATCTCTGCAGAACGATATCAGTATTCTGTTAAAATGGGCCATTTCATAAAAAAGTTCAACCCATGAGTCATGATTCTCTATCTGAGTAGTATAGGGATTCAAGGCCAGAGGGAGAGCGAACCTTGAAGACAGATGAGAACAAAACCTTGAGCTGAAATTGCGCCAGTCAATTTTCGGATAGGCGGCATGCAGGGCATTGTAATTGCCGACGGCCCCGTTAAGCTTAATGTGCAGTTCAAGGGCAGAGAGTTTTTTTCTTTTTCTTGAAAGTCTTTCATAAAACACTCGGAATTCTTTGCCGAAAGTCGTTCCCACCGCCGGCTGACCGTGGGTTCTCGCCAGAAGCGCAGTGCCGGCATGCCGGATTGAAAGCTTTTTCAAAACAGACAGAATCTCGTCGATAAGAGGAATTGTTTCCTTTTTTAAGGACGAGGCAATCATCATTGAGTAGGCGATATTATTTACATCTTCTGAAGTGAGCCCGAAATGAAGCATTGGCGAGTATTTCTCAAGCTTTCTTTCCTTGAGGGCTTTTCTCAGATAGTACTCGACAGCCTTAACATCGTGATTAGTTGCCGGTATAGAATCCATTCCTGAAAACTCTATTTTTTTTACTGTAAAAGCGTTATTTTCCTTCTGGGAGTATAAATCTCTCAGAGATTTCTCCTGCGCAGGAGAAAAAGGCCTGAGATTTTTAACTCTTTTAAGCGTTTTCATCAGAAAAATCAAGTATTCGCATTCAACCATTATCCTGAAGTTTATAAGCGATTCTTCAGAAAAATATGCTCTGAGTTCCTGAGTTTTATTGAAATATCTTCCGTCAAGCGGATTTAAGGCTTCCA
>JAJUJA010000052.1 GCA_029267355.1 Elusimicrobiota bacterium
ACCGACACCAGCTCCGTCACTGAGCCGGCACTTCAACCATCCAAAGGAAATGACTGCCGAAGCCAAAGCGGCCTGCGACAGGCTAGCTGAGGCCGGCATACCGCTTGGCAATCAGACCGTTCTGCTCAACGGGCTCAATGACTGCCCTCAGATAATGAAGAAACTTGTTCATGAGCTTCTTGCGGCCAGAGTAAAGCCGTACTACATATATCAATGCGATTTGTCAATGGGGATTTCCCATTTCAGGACCACAGTGTCCAAAGGCATAGAAATAATAGAGAACCTCAGGGGCCATACCACAGGAATGGCCGTGCCTACCTTTGTAGTTGACGCTCCCGGCGGCGGCGGCAAAATTCCGGTCATGCCTAATTATCTCATCTCAATGTCGGACACGAAAGCCATACTCAGAAACTATGAAGGCGTGATAACAACCTATACTCAGCCTGCCGACTATAAAACAAATGTCTGCGATTGTCAGTGGTGCAAACAGGATAAGTACAAGCCGATGGATGGCATAGCAAAGCTTTTAAGCGGAGAAAAACTGACGCTGGAGCCGGCTAATCTGGTAAGGACCAAAAGGCATATAAAAAAGTAGTCCGATAAATCAGGGGAGGAGTAAAGTTGAGACTGTTGATAGCTTCCAACAGACTTCCATTCTCTGTTTCACGAGGGGAAGGGGGGATAGAGCTTAAGCCAAGTTCCGGCGGCCTGGTATCCGGCATAAGCTCCTATCTTGATTTCATGAGAAATTCAACAGTCAAGGACTTTGAATATTTGTGGATAGGCTGGCCGGGTTCTTACATAGAAAATGAACTGCAGAATGAATTTTCAAGAAAAATTTCTTCTCAACACGGGGTTGTTCCGGTATTTATCCCCGATAAGGAGATGGATGACTTTTATCTCGGTTTTTGCAATTCCACTATATGGCCTCTTTTCCACTATTTCCCGACCCTTACAAGATTTGACCGCGAGCAGTGGGAGACATACAAAAAAATAAACTCGGCCTTTGCCGAAGCAGTATTAAAAGTAGCGTCCTATGATGATGTAATATGGATACATGACTATCATCTCATGCTTGTTCCCGCAATGCTGAGAGAGAAGCTTGGAGAGAAGGCAAAAATAGGCTTTTTTCTTCATATTCCCTTTCCATCCTTTGAGGTCTACAGGATAATGCCTTCTGTGTGGAGGGAGGAAATACTTAAGGGCCTTCTGGGCTGCGACCTTATAGGCTTTCATACCAATGAATACGCTCATTCCTTCCTAAGGTCGCTTTTGCGCATACTTGGATTGCCGCATAACCTCGGGCGTTTAGAGTACGGCAACAGACATATTAAAGTTGACACATTCCCCATGGGGATAGACTTTTCCAAATTTGATTCGGCGCTGGGAAATCGCAAGGTTATGGAATCATTGTCATTTCTTGGGGATAAACTAAAGGGGATGAGGGTTATTGTCTCAGTGGACCGCCTTGATTACACAAAGGGTGTGCCCAATCGTTTGAAAGCTTTCAGAAATTTTCTCAAGAAAAATACAGAGTATATTAAAAAAGTTGTTCTGATACTTGTGATAGTCCCCTCGAGAATAGGAGTGGATCAGTATCAGGAGATGAAAAATACTCTGGATAAACTTATAAGCGATATAAACGGCGAGTTTGGAACTATAGACTGGCAGCCTATCATTTACCAATACAGGCACATACCATTTGAAGAATTGGTCGCGCTTTATTCTCATGCCGATGTGGCTCTTATAACTCCTCTTCGCGATGGAATGAATCTGGTGGCCAAAGAGTATCTGGCATCCAAAAGAGCCGGCGGCGCGCTTATTCTTAGTGAAATGGCGGGAGCGGCCAAGGAATTGCCTGAGGCTTTTATTATAAACCCCAATGACATAGATGAAATATCGGACGCGATAAAGAGAGCGCTTGAAACCGACAAGCCAGAACTTGACCGCAATCTTTTTATTATGAGAGAAAGAATCTCATACTATAATGTCCTTCAATGGGTAAAAGATTTTCTTAAAGCTCTTGAAAAATCAAGGGAGGAAACCGGAAAGCTTGGCGTCAAGTTGATAAACAAGGACGACAAAGCGCGGATGATAAGAGATTTTCAAAAGGCGGAAAAAAGGATTATTTTTCTGGATTATGACGGCACGCTGGCCCCTTTTGAAAAACGTCCATCATCGGCCGTTCCCGATCCGCAGCTGCTGCAATTGCTTTCTGTTCTTTCCACTCTCTCGCAGTTATGCATAGTGAGCGGCAGGGATTCTGCTTTTCTGGATAAATATTTTCATTCCACCGGAGCACATCTGTTTGCCGAACATGGAGCCTTACTTAAGGAAAAAAACGGCTCCTGGCAGGTGTTGACCCAGTCTGATACGGGATGGAAGAAGCAAATGATGGAAATGTTTAAAAGCTGCTGTGCAAGACTGCCCTCCTCTTTTGTGGAGGAAAAGTCTTTTTCAATAGCTTTGCATCACCGCAATTGCGACCCCGAAATGGCTGAGCTGCGAATAAGAGAGTTTGTTGATGACCTTGTTAACTATACTTCCAATCTCAACCTGCAAGTTCTACAGGGCAACAAAGTTGTTGAGGTAAGAAGCTATGATATAAATAAAGCCAATGCCGGCCGGCATTTTTTGGAAAAGGGAGATTATGATTTCATACTTTCCATCGGGGACGACTGGACGGACGAAGACCTTTTCCAATTCTTAAGAGACAAGAACTCGTGGACTTTGCGTGTAGGACTTAAGCCTTCGGCCGCAAAGTTTAATATACTTTCCATAGAACAAGTCAGGGAAATGCTTGGAGAAATAGCCAATGCCGGAATTTGAATTTAAAACTGAGATTCACCTTGTGAAATTATTGGGTATCAAAGCACGGAATATCAGAGAGCTTTGTGAAACTCTTGAATCTGTGCCGCTGAGCTCCGTTTATTATCATACGCACAAATTTCTCAAGCAGCACCATTTTCTTTCCCCGGAGCCGCCAAATGATTTTGCCTATTGGGTGAACAATACTTTAAATATCAGGATGCTGGCTGAAAAACTTGCCAGCGTAGATACGGTGAAATTCTCAAGTCTGGAGGAGCTGCGTTTGCAATTATGCGCAATAATGGCAGAATGGCTGAAACTCGGCATGCCGGCAAATGATTGCGCCGCTGGCGATGAATTTCATTTTATGAGCTGCCAGACCTTCATTCTTCCGACCGGGCACAAAGCTGCCAATCTTTCAGAATTCAGGGAAAAACTTAAAATTGTGGATATAAATTCAATATACTTCCATATCTTTGAGGCCAGATTGAGACTTAAAAAGAATCAGAACGATTTCCAGTCGTGGCTTATGGAGATTGGAGAGAAGGAAATTGCCGAGAAACTGGGGAATCTGGATCCCTATAATATCACGCTGGAAAATCTGAGAAAAAGAGTATTGGGACTTATCAAATGATAGATATAAAAAAATACGAACATATAACAGGCAAAAGCGCTATAGATGAGCTTTATTTTCTGGGAGAAAAGCTCAAAGGCAAAAAAGTAAAGAATATCAATTCTACCGCCGTAGGCGGAGGAGTGGCCGAAATCCTGACAAAGATGGGCCCCCTTATGAAACAGGTGGGTGTGGACGCTTCATGGGATGTAATAAAAGGCGATCAGAAGTTTTTCGTCGTGACAAAGAAAATACATAACGCCCTGCACGGCAAGCAGGAGCCTTTTTCCGCGGAGGATTTTGACTATTTTTCGCAAACCGCCCGTGAGAACGCAAAAAGCATGGACCTTTCGGCTGATATAATGTTCGTACATGATCCTCAGCCGATAATGCTGGTTGAAAAGAGAGAAGAACTAAAGAACAAGTGGATATGGCGCTGTCATGTGGATATAACTGAGGCCAGAGATGAGGTTTACCGTTTTCTCAGAAACTACATTTCATTTTACGATTCCTGCGTTTTTTCAGCGCCTTCTTTTTCAAAAAAAGACATAACAATACCGCAGGTTATGATATGCCCCTCAATAGATCCTCTAAGCGACAAGAATAGAGAGCTTGAAAAAGAAGAGATTGATAAGGTTTTTGAAAAATTCGGCATTGACCGCTCCCGTCCGGTAATAACCCAGATTTCTCGTTTTGATTATCTTAAAGACCCTTTGGGCGTAATAAAGGTCTATAAGCTAGTCAAGAAGTACAATGATTGTCAGCTCATTCTGGCGGGCGGCGGAGCAACAGATGACCCCGAGGGGATGAAGGTCTATGAGGAAGTTAAAGAATCTGCCGGGAACGATAAAGATATACATATTCTGCTTCTTCCTCAGGATGACTTGCTCATAAATGCGCTTCAGCGTGGAAGCGATATAATACTGCAGAAATCTCTCAAGGAAGGATTTGGGCTTACCGTTTCTGAAGCGCTATGGAAGGAAAAGCCGGTGATAGCGTCAGCTGTTGGAGGCATACCTCTTCAGATAACTCATAAATACGGCGGTCTCCTTACTTATTCAATTGACGGCACGGCCTATTATCTGAAACAGCTTTTAAATGAGCCTGCCTATGCCGCTCAACTGGCTAAAAACGGAAAGGAACACGTCAAAAATAATTTCCTTATAACGCGGCATCTTAGGGAGTATCTGCTGCTTTTTCTGTCAGTTTACAATAAAGAAGATGTAGTTTATTTTTGAACCGCACATTTTTAAACGAAAAGTTTATTCTCCCATGTATCCTTGAATCTCTTTATTTTTATATCATATCATTATGGATTTCAGCGGCATTAACGGAAAAAATATATTCATAGCCGGCTTCGGCAAAAATTGCGGTAAAACTACTTTCCTTAACTTTCTGCTCTCGCGGATAGAAGGCCGGCGGGCATGTTTCTCAATAGGCGTGGACGGGGAAAAAAAAGATTCTTTTTCCGGGACGGCCAAGCCGGCAATAAAACTTATGCCTGGAGATATGTTCCTCTATAACAGGGAATTTTCGGCTCCTGTCATTGCTTCAAAGATTACAGGTTCTTATGAGAACGGGCGAATCATTGCAGCAGAAGCCTTAAGGCCGGGGTTTGCTGAAATTCACGGCCCCTCGGGGAATCAAAAAATCACAGAAATTATTTCAGATTTTCGCCTGGCCGGAGCTGATACTGTTATAATAGACGGAGCCCTGGACAGGATAACTCAGGCCGCATCAATATCGAAGGCAAAGCTTTTTTATGTATGCAGGCCTTCTCCGGATACGCTGAAAGAAACCTGTTTGAAGCTGAAATTGCTGACGGCAATGTCATCCACCGGGCTGTTCAAGTATGACTCGGTTTTCTCAGAAAACGGAGAAATGAAGAACGGACTTGAAGGGGAAAATTTTTATTTGCCCAATGCCTTGACGGCGGACAGAGCTGAAAATATCCCGAAAGAGGCCAGAAATGTAGTTTTATCTGATATGACAAAAGTGTTTTTGGATCTGAAAGGCTGGGAAAGACTTAATCTTTCAAAAAAAGTTTTTTTTGCTTTAAACATACGTTTAGAAGCCTTCATAGTTAATTTATATAATGTTTCAAAGGCGGAATTTGAGTCTGAAGCAGGAAAAGAAGTCTTAAGAAGAACTGTTTACAATCCTTATGAACATACTTCTATTTGCGGACATTGAAAAAATAATGGCCGGGTTCAGACCTTTATCCGGCCCCGGGAAGCTTGAATCTGAGAAAATTTTTGAGCTTTATGATGAAAAACGAAGCAAAGAGAGACTGGAGCATGTAAAGGCGGCTTTTTCTTTTCTCAGAAATAAAAAAATCCTTTCAGACAAAATAAAATATCATCTCAAAAGGGTCCCGATACTGCCCGATTGCCGGTTTTCGGGCAGAGAAGAAATTTTCATAGTCAAAAAATTTCTAAATAATGTTAAGGCCGTGCATTCCTGCATGGAAAACAGGGAAAGAAAAATATTTGATTTTCATTTTGAAATGCAGGATTTGCTTGAAAGACTTTCCCTCGATTCAAAATCAGACGAATTTTATATTTCCGACGCATATAATCCGGCTTTGGCAGTAATAAGGAAGAAAATAGCTGAAATGGAAAGGAAAGAAGCCGCGCTTAAAAAGGCGTTTTTTGAAAAAATACTGGCTGAATCAGGGCTGGATTTCAGAAAGGACGATTTCATAATTGTCGGTCCCGAATTCAGGGAAAAAAAACTTGAATCCATAAGCATTGAGCCTCATGATAACTACTCTTTTATTGTAAAGCCCGTTTTGCCTCGCGGAATAATAGATTTGCTTTTTGAAAAGGAAAAAGCGGTTAAAGAGGAAAAAGAGATTGAAAACGCCGTTGTAAGCGAAATTTCCTCTGAAATAGAAAAGAAATACCGCGAAATGAAAGCTCTGGAAAAGGCAATAGCCCGAATTGATATAGCTTTTGCGGCCGCTCAGATGGCTGCGGAAATGGGCTTGAACCCTCCGCAGCTTGGGGGCGGAAAAATTGAGTGTGAGGGCGCTTTTCTGCCTGTTTTAAAAAAAGAGCTCGCGGAAATGAAAATAGACTACACTCCTCTTTCCTTCAGCTTTGACAGAAAAATAAATGTGATAACCGGCTCAAATATGGGCGGAAAAACCGTTGCGATAAAGACCATAGCGCTTTGCCAGGTCCTTGCTCAGGCCGGCTTTTTTGTGCCGGCAAAGAAATATAAAGCGCCTTTTTTCTCGTCTATTTTCTGCCTTGGAGAAAAGGAACAAGCCGGACTGAGCTCATTTGCCGCGGAGATAAACGATTTGATATCCGTATTAAGCCATAGCAAGCAGCCCTGCCTGATATTTTCGGATGAATTTGCCAGGACCACAGACTCATTGCAGGCTTCAGCCCTGTTGTCTTCTCTGATAGATTTCTTTTCCTCACGCAATGTTTACTTTTTTGTTGTCACTCATCTTTCCGGCCTTGCCGGCAGCTCAATGGCAGATTTTTTGTCAATGAAGGGATTTTCCGGCTCTCTTTACAAGAAAGGCGCGCATAACAATGCAGAAACTCAAGCCGATAAAATTAAAGCGATAAACAGGCATATGCGCTACGAGCTTGTGAGAAGCCCGCAAAAGCGGGAAAGCGGCGATGCGCTTGCGGTGGCTGAAATGCTCGGCTTGCCCAAGGAGATATTATCATCTGCCGTGAAATATCTGGAAAAATACAGACAGAAGGAGACCATCTAAAGGCGGAATATATGGCAAAAAAACTTAATCTTTCAGAAAGGAAAATAGAGAAGGCGAGAAAATTAGCCGAATCGGTGACGTCTGAGATACAAAAGTATATAGACTTGCATACCACTGTTACGGTGGAAAGAGCGTCCTTAAGGCTTTTGGGAGCCGACGGCGCCGATAAAAACGGAGTTCCGGTTCCCAATCTTATAGCCGACAGTCTCAAGGATAAATGCGGGCTGGGACTTTCAAGATATTATCTTAACGCTCTTGTTAAATCCGCAGTCTCTCCCCAAGAGCTTAACAAGAAGATAGCCGAAGGCCTGGATATTTCAAAAATAGATATGGGTGATCCAAAAGCCATAGAGAAGAAGGCCTCGGAATTAATATCTGCGCTGGACAAAAGGATAAACTCAAATGTTGAACACAGGAACAGAAAACTTGCCCAGTACAAGGAAAATGAGAAGAAGCCGTGGATTTATGTGATAGTGGCGACAGGCAATATATACGAAGATGTAAAACAGGCCAAAGCGGCTGCTTTGCAGGGCGCAGATATCATAGCGGTGATAAGGACCACAGCGCAGAGTCTTTTGGATTATGTGCCTTACGGTGCCACCACAGAAGGCTTCGGCGGCACTTATGCCACTCAGGAAAATTTCAGGATAATGAGAAAAGCCCTGGATGAGGTTTCTGAAACTGAAAAAAGGTATATAAGGCTCGTCAATTACTGCTCAGGCCTCTGTATGCCCGAGATAGCGGCCATGGGCGCTTTGGAAAGGCTGGATATGATGTTAAACGATTCAATGTACGGAATCTTGTTCAGAGATATCAATATGTACAGGACCTTCACGGATCAATTCTTTTCAAGAATGATAAATGCCAGCGCCGAAATAATAATAAATACGGGGGAAGATAATTATCTGACCACATCCGACGCGGTTGAAAAGGCGCACACCGTTCTGGCCTCTCAGTTCCTGAATGAAAGTTTCGCCAAAAGAGCCGGCATGAAGGAAGAACTTATGGGCCTTGGCCATGCCTTTGAAATGAATCCCGACATAAAGAACGGCTTTTTGCTTGAATTTGCGCAGGCGCTTATGGCCAGGGAAATTTTTGAAAAACATCCTTTGAAGTATATGCCTCCGACAAAGTTTATGACGGGAGATATATTCAAAGGCTATGCTATGAATACTCTTTTTAATTTTGTATCAAAGGCCACAGGGCAGAGCATAGAGCTTCTCGGCATGCTTACTGAAGCTATTCATACCCCTTATCTTCAGGATAGGGCTCTAGCCATAAAGAATGCAATGTATGTGCATAATAATATGGCCGATTTCCTAAATGAAATAGAATTCAAAAAAGACGGGATTATAAGAAAAAGGGCGGCTCAGGTCCTGGATGAAACCGTTGATATGCTGGCGGCAGTCAAAAAGACGGGGCTTTTCAAGGCCATAGAAAGCGGAATGTTCGCCGATGTGAAAAGAGCGCCGGACGCTGGCAAAGGCCTGGACGGCGTTTTTGAAAAGGAAGACGGTTATTATAATCCCGTTGAGACTTATCTTAAGAAGAGACTCGGTTTAACCGAAAAGGCGGAGGCTTGATATGAAGATAATAAAAGCTTACGGAGATACTTTAAATGATGGAGCTATACAGCTCTCTTTTACCCTCCCCGTGCCCTTTGGGGGAAAGGCGAAAGAAGCGGCCAGGATTTTCGTTGAAAAAATGGGCTTTCATAAGGCCGACATAGTGCACGCTGAGCCCTTGTCCGGCGAATTCACTTTTTTTGTGGCTTATGGAAAGACGGATAATGCCGTAGACTATGATGAAGTGGAATATACCGAGGCGGTGGACAAATCAATGTCAATGGATGAAGTTAACGCTTTCATAAAACAGAATTTCAAGAGAAAAATAGTGATAGTGGGCGCCTGTACTGGTTTTGACGCGCATACTGTCGGCATAGACGCCATAATGAATATGAAGGGCTATAACCATCATTTCGGCCTTGAAAGATATCCGATGATAGAAGCGATGAATATGGGTTCACAGGTGCCCAATGAAAAACTTATAGAGCAGGCCGTAAAAATAAACGCCGACGCTATACTTGTGTCTCAGGTGGTAACCCAAAAGGACGCTCATATAAAGAACCTGACGAATTTCGTTGAATTGCTTGAAGCGGAAAAGATCAGGGACCGGTTCATTATAGTGGCCGGCGGACCGAGAATAAGCAATAAGCTCGCGGTTGAAATAGGCTTTGACGCGGGCTTTGGCGCCGGCACTTATGCCGAAGATGTCGCCACTTTCATAGTAAAAAGGATGTATGAAAAAATAACGGAGAAAAGATAAAAAAGTCAGTTTTGTTTTCAGGAGGAAAAATGGAACCTAAACTCAAGCTGGAAAATTCCGAAATATTGTACAAAAGGGCGCAGGAGCTTATTCCCGGCGGTATGATGGGAATAAGGCGGCCCTATAACTTCGTTCCGGGCGAATATCCGGTATTTTTTGAGCAGGCCAAGGGCGGCAAGGTTATTGATGCGGACGGCAATGAATATATAGATATGCTTTGTTCATACGGCCCCATAATAATAGGACACAGGGAAAAAGAGATAGACAATGCCGTCATAGAACAGATAAGAAAAAAGGGCTTTTGTATGTCTCTTGTACAGCCGGTTCAAAACGCCCTTGCGGAAAAGGTTATCTCCATAATACCGAGCGCGCAAAAAGTCGTTTTTGTTAAAACCGGATCTGACGCCACTACTTTGGCAATCAGGACCGCCAGAGGATTTACCGAAAAAACTAAAATACTCAGATGCGGCTATCACGGCTGGCATGACTGGTGCGTGGAGGTGAAAGGCGGTATACCGAAGAAACTTTATGAGGATATTTACGAATTTGAGTACAATAATCTTGAGCAGGTGGAATCCCTTCTTAAACAGCATAAAGGAGAAGTCGCCGGCATAATAGTGACTCCCGTAGGCCATCCTCTGGCTCATCCTGTTCAAATGCCCAAGCCCGGCTTTCTGGAAGGCCTCAAAGAGCTGGCAGCAAATCACGGTGCTGTTTTGATCTTTGACGAGATAAGAAGCGGATTCAGATTTTCAACCGGAGGGGCTCAGAAGGTTTTCGGTGTAACCCCCGACCTGTCTGTATTCGGAAAAGCCATGGCCAACGGCTATGATATAAGCATGCTGGCCGGCAGAAAA
>JAJUJA010000152.1 GCA_029267355.1 Elusimicrobiota bacterium
CTTGAAGGCGCCGCCGCGGCCGGCAGGCTGAAGATTTGAAAAAGACGAAACGGCCTGTTTCAGCAGAGATAAATTTTCCTTATAGCTGATATCATACACAGGATAAGCAAATCTTTCCCTGTGAACCTCGCAAAAAATAACTTCTTCAGGCTTTATGGCGAATATTTTGGCAAGCCAGGGCATGGAAATATCTTTAAGCTTTTGAGCATCGCTTTTATAGATTTCATCATCCTGCCAGCAGAAAAATTCAAGGACAAGCGAGGTTTTTCCTGAAGGGCACATATCTGCGCTGAAATTTTTCGGCTCCATTATCCTTCCAAAAGGTATATAGGAATCAGGCAGATAAATCCATTGATCTTTAAATACCGAAGGCCTGTCTAGGGCCATAAAAAGACAGACATGGGCTCTGTATTTAAGCCGCAGGGCAGCATCAAGGACTTTATTGTCAAGGGCGGGGGAAAACAGTTTAACAAGCTCCGTTAAAGGCATAGTGGAAATGAAATTTTCCGCCTCAATCTCAGTCTCACCGTCTTTGTTCTTTAGAATCACAGATTTTATTCTTGAATTTTCATGGATTATTTTTACCGGCGCCGTCTCTTTCATTATGGAAGACTTTAGCGCTTTTCTCTGCATTGCCTCATAAATAGTCTTGGTGCCGTATCTCGGGTAGTAAAAAGCGTCAACAAGCGTTTTGGCCTTTGAATCGCCTATTTTGAGAGCTTTCTTTAAAATTTCAAACAAGGACAAGTCCTTTATTCTCTGCGTGGCCCAGTCGGGAGAGATTTGAGAACAGGGCAGGCCCCATATTTTTTCCGTATAGTTAAGCATATTCAATTCAGCCAAAGCTCTTCCAAAATCGCTTATAACCTTGTCCTCAAAGGACTTTATTTCAGGCTTTAAGAAAAGATTTTTCATTTTTTGAAATCCGAAATCTCTCATCACGCCAAATGACCCTGATAGACCCAGATTTTTAAGCGTGTCAGCCATATCCACCGGGTACATAAAAAATTTTTCC
>JAJUJA010000090.1 GCA_029267355.1 Elusimicrobiota bacterium
AGAAAGCTTAAAAGCATGGTGGGCACGCCGTAAAAAACAAGCTTGGCATTGAAAATATGCTCGATTTTTAAGGGAGAAGATTTAAGCACCCAGAAGGAATTGCCTTCAAGGCTTACGGCAGTGAACAAAAATCTCAGGGCGACAGCCGATATCACGAAACCGGCTGCGCCTATATTGAGAAAACATATGAAGCTCTTCATATCAGGACTGTCCAGAGGCAGATTTTTGACGCTGAAGACATATACAAAAACGAGGGCGATTATAAGTATTATCTGCGACCAGTGTTTTATATCCCTGAGAAAAACTTTCCTTTCCTTACCGAGAAGATAAAAGAACGCGCTATGACCTGGAAATTTTTCGGCAAGATTTTCTTCCATGGAACGCCTTGCGGAGCCGGAAAAGGAGGAGGTATTTTGCGCCCCGCTTAAACCTTTCGGATAAAAATGGGAAGAAGCTTTGAATAGCAGCAAATAAACGGCTAAGAAACAGCTGTAAAGCAGGGCAAGCCAGGTCAAAGATTCAATGATCTTGCCGTGACTGCCTGTTATAAGCATCTTGGCAAGCCACCAGCTGGGCAGATAAGGCGCAGTCGGGGCCTGCAGAAAGCTGACATATCTGGCGACAATTTCCAGAGTGTCAGGCCTTAAGAGGTATTCCGGTTTGGCCATTCTGAAAGCCACATAAACGAAGGCCACGGACAAACTGCCTATTATCCAGAAGGCGTCCCTGGTCCTTGATGTAGGGAAGACATACATAGTAAAAAGACTGAGGGCTATTCCAAATGAAGCGGCTATGGCCGCATAAGGCAGGGCGCCGGCTGCAAAAAAAACAAGAAAACTAAAACTGAGTCCCAGAGATTTCATAAGGGCCAGAATATATGGAGCCATTATGGCCACAAGAGTCCAAGAAGAATAAAAAACAGTGTCAAGGCATTTATCGGCAAAAATTTCTGACGGCTTAAGGGGCGATGAGTTTAAAAACTTCAGATCAAATGAGTAATAAAGCGTGTTCATAGCTATGACCACCGAAGAAATTACTATCATCGAAAAGCTCATCAGAAAAACCATGGCGGTAAGTTTCCATACAAGTATCTCGCCTATAAGCTCAACGGACAGGAGATACTTAATGACTCTGACAAAAGAAAAATACATGCCGCCGGCAAGGCCGAGTCCGGCAAAAAGAAAAATCATATTCTTAACCGCCTTCCAGCCGGAAGCGGAAGAAATAGAATTATAAAAAGAGAGAAGCTTTCTTTTAAAAAGCAGGAAAAACTTCATTTTGTAAGTTCCAGAAAAACGTCTTCCAGCGAAGACTTTGAATCGCGTTTTCGGCAAATTTCTTCAACCGGTCCGGCGGAAACCAGCTTGCCGTTGTATATTATGCCGACCCTGTCGCAAATTTTTTCGGCCATTTCCAGAATATGAGTACACATAAAAACGGAAACGCCTTTCTGGGTCTGAGAAATTATCATATCCTTGAAATTTTTAACGCTTTTAGGGTCCAGTCCGACTGTCGGCTCGTCAAAAAGTATAACTTTCGGCCTTCTCATAAGAACGCCGGCTATCATGACCTTCTGTTTCATGCCGTGAGAAAAAGAGCCGAGGAGCTTGTCCGCCCTGTCAAGAAGCTCAAATCTGGCTAAATACTCGTCAATGGCCGAATCCTGCTCCTTACGGTCTATTTCGTATATGTCGCCTATAAATCTGAGAAATTCCCTGGCCGTAAGATTCGGGTAGACAAAAGGCTCATCAGGAATATAGGCAATTCTTTTTTTTGCCTCATATGGAGATTTTGAAATATCTATACCGTCAACAAGGATTTCGCCAGCTGTCGGGAACATAATGCCGGCTATCATTTTTACAGTGGTAGTTTTGCCGGCGCCGTTGGGGCCCAAAAAGCCGAATATCTCTCCGGAATCAACTTTGAGATTCAGATTATCTACAGCTGTAAATGAATCAAATTTTTTTACAAGATTTCTGAGTTCTATCACATTAAGCTTCGCCGCCGGCTCTTTTTTCTATCTGTTCAAGGTAGCTTTTTATCTCAGTTTTCATTGCAATCTGTCTGAGCATATAATTGGCGGCATCCATGAAATTTTTCTGCCTAAGTTTCTGTTCATACTCGGATTTTTTCTTTTCAAAATCTGACGGCTTGCCTTTATTCTCAAGATAAAACTCCTTAACCTCGTCAGGCGTGGATTTAACCGCGGAATAGATGAATTGTTTAAGTTTATTGCCCATTCTGGCTTTTCTGCGCCATTCCTCGTATTGCGAAGGCGTCATTTTGAAATTTTCCCATATAGTCTTGACATAAAGGCCGGGATGGAAATTTTTATCGGCATAGAATTGCGGGGTGCTTTGAATTTCAGCGGCCACCTCAAAATCCGAAACAAAAAGTTTTAATTTGGCGGCTTCCTGGGCCAGGATCTCTTCCATAACCATTTCCCTGAGAACCTCTCTGCTGACGGTTTTCTCCATGATTGAAGAGACTTCTTCCTGAGCGCCCTGCTCGCGCATATTTTTCATAACCCTGTTAACCTGATTCCTGAATGTCTCATAAGGTATTTTGGATTTTCCGACAACCGCTACTGAGGACGTGTCGCCCCATGAAAAAACATAGGCGCCAAGGCCGAAAAATACGCCGGTAACGAAAATCACCACGGTAAATCCAAATATCACTTTCTTATGTCTGTTAAGAAAAGAAATCATAAATCCTCCGCTTATTTAACTGCCGGCTCCATAATGCATTTGCCGTTAAATCTCGCTCCCTGTTCCATGTTAACAGATGAAGACTTAAGGTCGCCGTTCAGTGAGCCGCTTTCCGAAATTTGAACACTTTCTAAAGCGTATATATTTCCGTGAACCTCGCCTTCTATTCTGCATTTTTCGCAGGAAATATTACCGCTTATCTTGGCATTTTTACCGACTAAAACGAACTTGGCTTCGCTTATGTTCCCATTGACGCAGCCGTCCACTCTTATCTGGCCTTTTACAGCTATATCTCCTTTCACTATCACATCTGCAGACAAATAGGTCTCAGAGACATTCAGTTCAACTATCTTATCTTTGAATAGAGCCATATCACCTTCCGAATATATTTTCAAACAAAAAGGTTTTTGCCAAAGAGGCGTTTTTGTAATGCTCCATATACTTCATCGGATTCACCGGAGAGCCGTATTCCCAGACTTCATAATGCAAATGCGGGCCGGTGGAAGTTCCTGTTGAGCCGACTTTGCCTATGAGCTTGCCTCTTGTTACAGATTCCCCTTCCTTAACATTAATTTCGCTCATATGCCCGTAAAGCGTTGAAAAGCCGAAACCATGGTCTATAAGAACCGACAAACCGTATCCCTGCTGCCAGCCGGCATGACGGACCAGCCCGTCCGCGGCTGCGGTAATAGGCGAGCCAGGCTCATTTGATATGTCAATGCCTGAATGATATTCGTAATCCATAGTTATGGGGTGTATTCTGTAGCCGAAAGGAGAAGTTATATTGCCCTGAACAGGCCAGTCTTTCGGCATGGCCTTGGCAAGATTATTATTGTTTGCCAGATACCAGGCCACCTCAGAATAGCCGCTGAGACGGCTTTTTGACTCCCTTTTTATCTTATCATAAGCGCGCGTTATGTATTCAGCGTTAATTTTGTCCGCTTTCTCTTTAAGCATTTCCTTGAATGTTTTTATGTCTTCCTTTTCGGGCCCGCCGAGGTAAGTTTCTTTAATATCAAATTCGCGCATGCCTATGGTCTTTCTTATCTGATTCTCTGTTTTTCTCGACATCTCAAGGTAATCAAGGCCTTCCTTAGCTCTGGCGGCGATATAGAGAAGTTTACCCTTCATTATCTGGTTATCGGCCTTTGTCAGCAGATAATCGGCATAAAAAGAAGAAAGCTTCAGAAAAGAAAATATGAAAGCGGAAATGCCCAGAAAAACAAAAAACAGAAACCATAAAGGGAAATTCATCCTGAAACAAGGAAAATGCGAGCATTGAGAGGAAAAGGACAGGGACACCTTTTCGGTCAAAATCTTTTTTACAGCATTCTTCATTCCTAATAATATACTAAATATTGCAAGGCAAAAAAAGCCGTAAAATCAATTGGAACCTGCAGGATTTTCCTTTGTCTGAGAGCTTCTCTGTTTGCTGACTGCCTTCATTACTCTGGGGTCCGAAGCCATTTTCAGCATTGTGGCCATAAAACGCGGATTTTTGGCCATCTTGTCCATAATCTTCTTCATTACGGCAGGATCGTTCATTTTCTTCATAACCTGCGAAGGGTCTGACTGATAACTCTCAAATATCTTGCTCAACTCCGGATCTTTCTTGAATTCCTCAAGCATTTCCTTCATCTCAGGCGTTTCCTTGTACTCATCAACGACTTGAGCCATTTCCTGTCTTGACTCGGGGTCCTGGGCGGCAGCCACCGCCTCAGCGGCAGAGTCCTGACTGAAACCTATCATTGACAGGGAAGAGCCGGCAAATCCCGGCTGTGAATACGCGGCTGAAGTTGATTGGCGGCTGGCATACATTTCAGACTGAATTCTGTTGGCTTCCATAAAATTAGAGGTTTGCCTGGCCATCTGGGCCGCGCTTTCTATCAGCGGTTTATATTCATTCACTTTTTTGTAAACCCAAAAAACTAGCAGCACGCCGCTTACGGAAATGAAGGCCAGGATGCCGATTATGACATTGAAAATTTTCTGTTTTTTCCTGGCTTTTTCAACCTCGGCCGCCAGTCTTTCTTTTTCTGCCTGCAAATCTGCGACATTGCCCTGAGAT
>JAJUJA010000011.1 GCA_029267355.1 Elusimicrobiota bacterium
GATCAGGGGTTCGAATCCCCTTGAGGGCGCCAAGTTTTTTACAGTTCCCCCATCACGATCCCTCTTGCTTACCTCTTGACCGTTTTCCTCATACTAAGCCGGTCTTTCATCGTGTGAAGCCGGTAAAAAAGTTTTGCACAAAGCAGTTTACTGAAGCTTCTTGAAAAAACCTCAGTTCAATGAGAAGTGAAATTTGCAGTTTATCGATTTGCCTGCGCAGAAAAAGACGGCGCAAAGAAAAAGTTTTGCATGACAGCTGTCAGCTTTTCACGGCTATGCAGTCGTAAAGGACTCGGCCCGATCTATATTTTGTACTTGATCTGACAAAAACCTTATATCCAGCGGCCTCAAAATCATATCTGTCTTCAAGAGACGGGACATCGGCTGATTCCAACACCCTGATAAGCTCATCATTTTGCGAAAGAATTATGTGTCTGTATCCCGCGCCGGCAATAAGATAAAAGGGGATAAGGCGATCTAGATTACAGTTGACGCCGGAAGGGACATCGGCAGCCATGGCCTGCCTGGCCTCAAGCTTTATCATTCTGGCCTTCGCCTTTGGAAGATTGACATCTATTGAGGAGGATACCCAATTTAACAACTCATTGCGCACATCATTAAGATTGGAAGCTTTCTCTATGTTTTCTATGCCTTTACCGGCCTGTATAGCTTTCGCCAATGCGGAGAGCTCTTTGAGATAAACAATCCGCTGATTTCCGGGTATATAATACATCACAAGCAGGTGAACTTTGGCGCCGTCGGATGAGCCGTAGTCTATGCCGGCCGGACTCCAGCCCAGCACCGAGAACAACTCTCCCTCTTTGTCCACCCTGATATGCGGGCAGGCCCAGCCGCGGCCTATACCGGTATTAGCGGATCGCTCACGCTCAAGCACTCCCTCAGCAACATCCCCGGCGACTTCCGGGATGGCTTCCATAATGCTGGCCAGATAGCGCAGAGCTTTCTCCTTATCTGTCTCAGGCAATTCTATCAATCTTCCGTCTTTCAGAGCAGTAAGTATGCTTTTCATCAGTCGTCTCCGTACCTGCGGTAAAACCAGACCTTCACGCCATGCGTCATAGCCGCGTAAACGGCCATAAAACCGGTTATCCACAGCCAGTAAACCCCGGGAAGGGGCACCATACCAAGCTTATCGGAAAAGTGAGAATACGGCAAATAAATTCCTACGGCGATCACCGCTGCGGTAGTTACGATCATCGGCAGCGAAGGCATACTCTGCAGGAACGGTATCTTCTTCGTGCGGATGATGTAGACAATGAAGGTCTGCGTAAGCAGAGATTCCACGAACCAGCCGGTATGAAAAAGCTTTTCCAGATAAGGGGCATTAGCCCCGCCGTCCTTGAACGCTATGCAGCCGAAAAAGTAGAGCATCAGGAAGTAGGTGGCATAATCAAAGATCGAACTGATAGGTCCGACGAAGAGCATGAATTTCTTGATATTGTCTATGTTCCACTTCTTAGGTTTGGCGAGATAATCCGCATCCACATTATCCATCGGAATGCCGGTCTGGGAAATATCATAGAGCAGATTATTCATCAGTATCTGTATCGGCAGCATGGGAAGGAAAGGCAGGAAATAGCTTCCGCCTACCACGCTGAACATATTGCCGAAATTTGAGCTGGCCCCCATCTTGATGTACTTGGTGATGTTTCCGAAAACGCGGCGGCCCTCGGTAATGCCGTCCTCCAGCACCGTCAGGCTTTTCTCCAGCAGGATTATGTCGGCTGACTCCTTGGCCACATCTACCGCAGTATCCACAGAAATACCGACATCCGCCAGATTCAGAGCAGGCGCGTCATTGATGCCGTCGCCCATATAACCCACAACGTGCCCGGCTTTCTGCAAAGCGGATATTACCTGTTCTTTCTGAGACGGCGAAAGTCTGGCGAATATAGTGTGTTCCTCAGCAGCCTTCATTATGCCTGTTTCATCCATCAGAGCCAGCTGGCTTCCGGTGATGACGCCGCCTGCTTTCAGACCGACATCGCCGCAGATTTTCTGTGTAACAAGCTCATTATCTCCCGTAAGAATCTTTATTGACACGCCCATGCCGGTAAGACTGGACAGCGCCTTGGCCGCAGAATCTTTGGGCGGGTCAAAGAAAGCAAGATAACCAAGCAGCACCATGCCAGCCTCATCCTTGATGCCGAATGCGGTTTTATCCCGCGGGAACTCCCGGTAAGCCACCGCCAATACCCTGTAGCCGCTCCGGGAGAGGCGCTCATATTCCTCCATCAGGTCGCGCCTTATAACGTCTATCAGGGGAAGCACCTCGCCGTCTATCTGGTAGGAGCTGCAGGCAGCATAAACTTCCTCCACCGCTCCCTTCGTAATCATGATATGCGCGTCTTCATGCTCAATGACCACCGACATGCGTTTACGCTGAAAATCGTATGGGATTTCATCCACCTTGCGCGCTGCCCGCTCCACGTCAAGATCAGTATGCGACAGGATAGAGCGGTCCAGCAGATTGCGCAATCCTGTCTGGTAATAGCTGTTCATATAGGCATAGCGCAGCACATCTTCGCTAGGCTGATTGGCCACATCAACGAATTTCTCCAGAACAACGCGGTCCTGAGTGATAGTGCCGGTCTTGTCCGTGCATAGCACGTCTATGGCGCCGAAGTTCTGAATGGAACTGAGGCGTTTGACGATGACCTTCTTTTTTGCCATGGATAAGGCGCCCTTGGAGAGATTCACGGTAAGTATCATAGGCAGCATCTCAGGGGTCAGGCCTACAGCCACGGAAAGCGAAAAAAGCAGAGCATCGGCCCAGTCATGTTTAGTGAGGCCGACGATAAGGAAAACCAGACTGACCATCACTATCATAAACCGGATCATAAGCCAGGTAAAACCCTGTATCCCGCGGTCAAAGCTGGTTTGAGTTTTCTCTCCGGCCAACTTGGCGGAAATGGATCCCAAATAGGTTCTCTCTCCGGTATTTACAGCCACGCCCCGCGCAGTGCCGCTCACCACATAGCTGCCCTGAAAGCAGGCATTAGGCAGTTCTATGACCGAGCCCGGAGCTTTCCCGTTAAGCTCAGCTGTCTTTTCTATCGGCATTGACTCGCCGGTAAGCGCAGACTGGCTCAGAAAGAAGTCCTTGGCCGATATAAGGCGCAGGTCAGCCGGGATTATAGCTCCTGCATTGAGCAATACTATGTCGCCGGGCACCAGGTCTACGGTGGGGATATCAGTTTCCTTGCCGTCGCGCAATACAAGCGTGCTGGACTGTACCAGTTCCTGCAGTTTTTCCACGGCCTTGCCTGAGCGTGTCTCCTGCACATAAGCCAGCAATACGCTCAGAATCACCATCGCGCCCACCACTACTGTGGAGCGCAAGTCGCCCATCCACAAGGAAAGGCCCGCTATCACCAGCAATTGCACGGCCAGCGGGTTCTTGAAGCGTTCCAGGATGTCAAAAAAGAAAAATTTCTTCTCTTTCTTAGATAGCGCATTGAAGCCCCAGCGCTACCTGGCAGCAGCAGCCTGCTGCGAAGACAGGCCGGAATAGCCGGCGCCGAGCATCTCCAGCGCCTTATGTACAGGGATTGAGCATATTTCCAGCAGGCGGCGGTCGTTTTCTGAGACCACCGAAGACTTATCCTTTACGTCCCGCCTGACCAGCGAGGGAACAAGTTTGGCAAACGGAAACTTCATGGGCACATTATAGCTTTTGTATCCGGTAACGGACAAGGTATACCCGCATTTTCCGCCGCGCCTTCAGCCTCGTTTTCGGAACCATCCTGGGAAGAACTCTTTTTTGTCGGCCAGGCTGAGGAGATATTTGGACCGCTTCCCTGTTATAAATCTAATCTTTTGGCAGGCTCAGTTGAAGGGCTTTTTCGAGTTTGAAGCGGAATTTTTTCATAATGCGCAATGGGATGTTTTCTTTTGTAATCCAAAAGATCGTCAAGCGAAGCTGCCCGCAGTATTGATTCAGGTTTTATCTTGAAGGCTGCGTTCTCATCGTATTTTTTATTTCTATGCAGTGTCTTCATTGATTCCTCCAACCTGTTCAATTATACGCTAATCTTCTATCTGTTTCTAAACGGCGCGCTGTAAATAACGATAATGGCCGAAAGCACGAGTAAAAATGCCGATTTTGATGCGCAGACTCTCATATTCTGCCTCAATATCAGTCGAGAATAGAAAAGCGGATATCAATAGGACCTTGGACCCTTTAATTTTTCATGGAAACAAATTACAATCTAGAAGTTGAGTTAAGGGAGGTAAGGAATGAATAAAGCTCTTTTTTTACTGCCTTTTTTTCTGGTTCAATCAGTTTTTTCCGCTGATTTGCAGCCCATAAGCGCAAAAGCTCTCAAGGATGCCGGACAATCCCTGCCGAATCCTTCGGCAAAAATCGTAACCAGGCATATATGGATGAGCGTAAGAAACAATCCTTCATGGAAAGAAGTTGAAGCAAATGATTACGCCGAAAGGATTGAGGCCAGAGTGAGAATGTCCTTCAAAGACAGTTTTGATGTCACTTTAAGGGCTGATTCCCAAACATCATGGGGAGATATAAGGAAAAACGGAAATTACTACACCTTCAGCGCCTCAGGCATATATCTGAATATGAGCAAAACAGGAGATTCTTATTTCATAAACGGCAATATCAACGAAAACGGGAAAACAAGTTTTATATCTGTCACTATGAGCAGGAGATTTGACGATTATTCCTTCAGCCTTTTCGGCTCCGGAATAAATCTATATACGGACGAACATTCAATAAACGGAAATTATGACGCTGAAAGCTATTCCAAAAAAGCCGTAGCTGCGGTCGTTTCTATGTGTCTGGCCGTGCAGGCTGAAAAAGGCCAGCCGAAACCTGAGACAAAGACCGCCTCTCAAGGACAAAGAGTATGGTTTACATTCAGGCCGGGATTCGGCGCTTTCAGCGATATGGAGGCCTCGGAACCGTGGCTTAAAAGCGAAGTGAAAATAAGAAAAGTATTTGACAAGGATTTTGATGTAGAGATAAATATTGATAATAACAGGCAATTCGGCAGAATAAGCAATTTCTTTTCAGACAGAATAGAGCTGAGAGCGTCAAGAACTGATTTGCGTCTTGAAGAGTGGGCCGGACAGTTTGAAATAAAGGGGAGCGTAGAAACCCCATCATCCGAGAATGGAGAAAAGTATATAAGCCTGAGAGCCGATAAACGTTTCAATGACGACGCTTCATTTTACATATATGACAAGGGAATACGCCTCAATATAGACAAAAACTCTGTATACGGAGAGGCCGACTTAAAAACCTATCCCAGAGAAGCGCTGGCTGCCATAACATCGCTGTTTATGGCCTATCAGCAGCTTCATCCGCAAAATCCAAAGTAATTTTGCCTTAGCAATCAGGATAAAAAAGCCGGGATTAATTCCCGGCTTTTTTTATTTTCCGTTTTTTCTTGACAATGTCTAAATTTAGATGTATAATAAAAATATGCATGAAACGGCGCAAATTTTAAGAGATAAAAAAATAAGACCAACGCTCACAAGGCTTGCCGTCGGAGAAGTCTTCTTTAAAAGTTTTGACCATCCGTCTGCAGAGGATATGGTCTCAAAGCTAAAAAAAGTATCCCCATGCATATCCAGAGCAACCGTCTACAATACTCTTGAGCTTTTTGTTAAAAAAGGGCTTGCCAGCAAGAGAGCTTTAAAAGCCGGCGGCGTAATATACGATCCTGTTGTTTCCCCTCATCATCATTTTCTGGATAAAGAATCAGGGAAAATATATGATATACCATGGGATTTGGCGAAGCTGCCGGGGAAAATAGATTTGCCGGGCTTTGAAGTTGAGGATTATTATCTTGTAATAACAGGCAAAAAAACAAGGAGGACAAATGGTACCCAACAAAAAAATGGAAGAAATGCTCAATAAGCAGCTTAACTCGGAGTTTTATAACTCCCATCTCTATCTCGCCATGGCCGCATGGTTTGAAGGTCAAAATCTGCCGGGCTTTGCTTCATGGATGGAAATACAGGCAGAGGAAGAGAGAAAGCATGCTCTCAAAATATACAATCACCTTAAAGAGAGAAGAGGCAATATAAAAATATCTCAGGTTCCACTACCCCCCTCCGAATATAAAAGCGCCCTTGAAGTTTTCCAGGCCGCCTATGATCACGAGGTTTCAGTAAGCCGGGAAATAAATAACCTTATGGAAGCGGCTCTGGCCGAAAAAGATTATGCGGCCGTACAGCTTCTGAACTGGTTCGTAAATGAGCAAGTTGAGGAAGAAGCCCAGACCGACGCCGTATTGCAGCAGTTAAAGATGATAGGCGAATCCAGGGGCAGCCTGATGTATATAGACAGACATATGGCAAAGAGAAAAGAATAAATCTCTGATCTATAAGCCGTACCCCCCCCGTTTTTAATAAACGGGGGGGGGTTATTTTGCGCGACAGGACGCTGTCGCGGATGTCTGCTAAGCTTTTTGTATGGGGATTTTAAATTTCAAAATTTGTCTCTCTGAAAACAGGTCAAAATCCCGCCTGTTGAGGGTATTCACAATAGAAAATTTTATCTCCTGGTATGAAAACGGAAGTGCCGTCCCTGTCGGTTCTGAAAACCCTCGCGCCGATATTTTCCAGTCTGCCCAGCGTAGCGTCGGAAGGATGGCCGTAGCTGTTTTTCCCTACGGAAATATAGGCAAGCTTTGGAGAAACATAGGAGAGAAATTTTTCGGAAGAGGAAGTGGAGCTTCCGTGATGGCCGACTTTAAGGACATCGGAACGCAATTCATCCCTGTATTTATCGGCTATCAAATTTTCAGTTTCCCCCTGAGCATCGCCCATAAAAAGCATGGAAACATTCTGATAAGTCATTTTCATAACTATGGAACAGTTATTGAGGATCTCCCCCTGAGAAGTCTGACTTTCCTGACTGCAGGAGTTAAGTATCTTAACTTTAACCCCCTCAGCCCAGTCAAGTTCCTGTCCTTCAACCGGATAAAAGATATTTATGCCGGGCTCCGCCGCGGCTGTATCTCTGAATTTTTTAAGCGTGGAAGAAGAGGGGTTATTCACTTTTGTATCGTAGAAATTGGAAACGGAAAGATTATCAAAGACATATTGAAGCCCTTTAAAATGATCTGTATGCGGATGTGTCAAAACCACATAATCTATGGAGGAAATATTATGTCCGGTTAAAAACTTGGCGAGATTTGACGAGGCGGAAGAGGATGGCCCGCCGTCTATGAGAACTGTTTTGCAATTGGGCAAAACAATAAACTCGCTGTCGCCCTGTCCGACATTTATGAAAGTTACTGAAAACTCGCAGGCGCCGCGTTGAGTTTGCGAAGAATTATCGCTTTCATAGTAGGGGACGGGCAGGGTCTCCTTTTGTGAATTATCAAAAATGGAAAAATAATTTGAAAATTTACCGTCAAAATCAGGCAGTTCCTTAATTTCCAGGGAGAAAACAGGCAAGGAAGATAAAAAAAACAATTGCACAAAAAGGACTGAAAGTGAAAGACGGACTTTTATTTTTGAGGGAATAAACATATCCACCTCCGCTCTCCTTTAAGCTGCCTTACCTTGGTGACTTCGGATTAAGGTCCGAAGGTGGATGCTCCCCGGCCAATCCCGGGGATTACAAGGAACAAAAATAACCTAATTGACATAAATCAAACAATCAAGGACCATAAGGCCTATAATCAATATAGGCCCTATGACCCAAATCACAATCTAAATATTCTCAATTGAAAAAGGTGCCAGGCACATCAGATACCAGATTTAGCGTAAAGATGATGCTGGTCTTCTGATGATTGAAAAAGGTGCCAAAAAGGTGCCAGGCACCTTGTGCCTGACACCTTTTAACGGGATTTCGATCGTTTTTGATTCAGATTACTACATTTACTATTTTGCCTGGTACTATTATTACTTTTTTTGGATTCTTGCCTTCAAGCCATTTCTGGCTTTCTTTTGCATTGATGACGGCTTTTTCAATATCTTCGCGCGAGGCATTGGCTTCAATATCCATAAAAAATCTGGTCTTGCCGTTAAAAGAGACAGGATACTTTATTTTATCCTCAGCCAGATATTTCTCATCCCAGGCAGGAAAGGCTGCATTGCATACGCAATCCTTATGACCTGACAGGGCCCAAAGCTCCTCGCAAATATGGGGAGCAAAGGGAGAAAGGGCGATGATAAGCGGCTCCAGAACAGATTTTTTTTGACATTTAAGTTCGCTTAACTCATTTACACATATCATAAAAGCGCTTACGCAGGTGTTCAGGGAGAATCTCTCTATATCCTCTGAAACTTTTTTTATGGTCTTGTGAAGAATTTTAAGCTCCTGCACCGAAGGCTGCGAATCATCCAGATAGAATTCCCCCTCCTCATTGAAAAACATTTTCCAGAATTTCTTAAGGAACCTGTTCACCCCCTCTATCCCTTTTGTGTCCCATGGCTTTGATTGCTCAACCGGCCCCAAGAACATCTCATACATTCTTAAAGTGTCGGCTCCATATTTGGCTATCAGGTCGTCCGGATTTTGAACATTATATTTGGATTTGGACATTTTCTCAATTTCCCAGCCGCATATATATTTGCCTTTTTCAAGAATAAACAGGGCATTTTCGTATTCCGGACGCCATTTTCTGAAGGCCTCAATATCCAAGATATCGTTATCAACTATATTTATGTCAACATGAACCGGGAAGCAAAACTCCTTTACGCCGGCAAAATTTTTAGATACAAAAACCGGATACTTTGACTGCTCAAGGGCCTTAAGCTGAGACTGCTCAACTTGAGAAGAAAGAGCGTCTTTCAATTGGGGGAAAGTTTCGGGCTTGGCCCTGTAAACGAAATTGCTTCTGCCCTGTATCATGCCCTGGTTGAAAAGTTTTTTGAACGGCTCATCCTCAACAGCAAGGCCGATGTCATACAAAAATTTATTCCAGAATCTGGAATAAATCAGATGCCCTGTGGCATGTTCGGCGCCGCCCACATAAAAATCCACATTTCTCCAGTAATTTACCGCCTCTTTTGAAAAATATTCCCTGTCATTTTTGGCGTCCATATACCGCAAGTAATAGCCGCTGGAGCCGGCAAAGCCCGGCATAGTGGCCGTTTCAAGAGGAAAGCCGTCCTTATTAACCCAGTTTTTAGCTCTGGCCAAAGGCGGTTCCCCCGTTTCAGTCGGTAAATACTTGTCTATCTCTGGCAGTTTCAGAGGCAATTCGCTTTCATCCAAAGTGTAAGGGATTCCATCCTTGTAATAAACCGGGAAAGGCTCGCCCCAGTATCTTTGCCTGCTGAAAATGGCGTCTCTCAAACGGTAATTTATTTTCCTTTTGCCGAAATTATTTTTCTCGGCAAAATCTGATATTTTTTCAGCCGCCTCAACAGGATTAAGCCCGTCTGTAAATCCGCTGTTGACGCAAATTCCTTCCTTTGCCTCATAGGCCTCTTTGGAAATATCCCCGCCCTTTATAACCTCTATTATCGGCAGATTAAAATGCTTTGCGAAAGCGTAATCTCTGCTGTCATGGGCCGGCACCGCCATGACCGCCCCGGTGCCGTATCCGCCTATCACATAATCGGCAGCCCATACCGGCACTTTACGGCCGTTGAAAGGATTTATTGCATATGAGCCGGTAAAAACGCCGCTTGGAGTTTTGGCTGCCGACATAATCTCCAGTTCGCTTCTGTTTTTGGCATTTGCGCAATATTTCATCACCTCATCTTTTCTCTCAGGTTTGGCCAGAAGTTCAAGATACTTGTGGTCAGGCGCCACTGATATAAAAGTTACGCCGAAAACAGTGTCGGGCCTTGTTGTAAAAATTTCCAGATACTTGCCTTTATGCTCTTCAAGCTCAAAACGCAAAAGGGTTCCTTTGCTTTTGCCTATCCAGTTCCTCTGCATCTCTTTGACATTTTCCGGCCAATCTATCCTTTCAAGTCCCTCAAGCAATCTGTCGGCATAGGCCGTTATGCGCAAAGACCATTGCTTCATCTTTTTTCTTTCAACAGGATGGCCGCCGCGCACGCTGAAGCCGTCGCTGACCTCGTCATTGGCAAGGACCGTGCCTAAGGCCGGACACCAGTTTACGGACGTTTCAGCCAGATAGGCCAGTCTGTAATGCATAAGCATATCAGATTTTTCCAATTCGCTCATTTGCTGCCACTGCTGAGCGCTGAAAAGTCCTTCAAAACTTGAAGCGGCTTCAATATTGTGATTGCCGTTTTTCTCAAATTCGCTGATAAGCTCTGATATCAGCCTGGCCTTGGCAGCTTTTTTATCATAAAAGTGATGGAAAAGTTTTATAAAAACCCACTGCGTCCATTTGTAATAGTCAGGGTCCGAAGTCCTGAGCTCTCTGTCCCAGTCATATGAAAAGCCGAAAAGGTCCATTTGCTCTCTGTACCTTTTTACATTCTTGTCCGTAGTAACGGCCGGATGCTGGCCTGTTTCTATAGCGTACTGCTCAGCCGGAAGGCCGAAAGCGTCATAACCCATCGGATGAAGAACATTGAAGCCCTTAAGCCGTTTATATCTGGAATATATGTCTGAAGCTATATAGCCGAGCGGATGGCCGACATGAAGGCCGGCGCCTGAAGGATAAGGAAACATATCAAGGACATAGTACTTCGGCCTGGGGGAACCGTTTTCAACTTTAAAGATTTTTTTTTCTGCCCAGTATTTCCGCCAGCGTTTTTCTATTTCCCTGTGATTGTATTCCATATTTTACCTTCCAAAATCCTTCCGTCAAAAGTAGATTATATAAAATTTGATTATGACCCCGAAGCCGGGGCGGGAAAGATATTTTTTTGCAGGAATTTACATATCCGAAAAATACAGATTGAAGTTGAATTTATTCTTTCCGGCGCAAAGTCCGCATTTCCAATTCAGGCCGGCAATTCTTATTTCCCTACGGCTTCAAGAATGACTTTGTCAGGTTTTTGGCTTTCAAAAACGCCTTCCCATTTGGCGATAACGGCCGTGGCAAGGCAGTTTCCTATGACATTTACGGAAGTTCTGGCCATATCCATCAGCTCATCTATGCCTAGTATTATGAATATGGGCTCAACGGGAAGATTGAAAGAAGCGGCCGTGCCGAGCAGTATCACAAGAGTGGCGCGCGGGACTCCGGCCACGCCTTTGCTTGTAAGCATAAGAGTAAAGACCATGGCCATTTGCTGGGCAAAACTCATATGCACGCCGGCAGCCTGAGCGACAAAAACGGAAGCCAGAGAAAGATACAGCGTGCTGCCGTCCAAATTGAAGCTGTAGCCTGTGGGCATAACAAAGGCCACAACCGGCCTCGGCACCCCTATAGCTTCCATGGCTTCCATAGCCCTTGGAAGAGCGGCCTCTGAACTTGTGGTGGCAAAAGCTATTGATACAGGTTCAATTATGGCCTTAAGAAATTTAATGACAGGAATCCCGGCAATTAAAGCTATAGGCAGCAGCACGAACAGCAAAAAGAAGGCAAGCGCGGCATAAAGAGTGGCCAGCAGCTTAAAAAGATTCAAAAGTATGCCGAGCCCCATATGCCCCACAGTATAAGCCATTGCCGCCCCTACGCCCACCGGGGCGAAATACATGACTATATTTGTGAATTTGAACATTACTTCAGCCAGACCTGAACAAAGCTCAAGCATATTCTTTTTCTTTTCCTGCGGCAAAAGAGCCAGCGCTATGGCGAAAAGTATGCTGAAAACAACTATTTGAAGTATCTCCCCTTCAGCAACAGATTTGGCGATATTTTCCGGGAAAACATGCATTATTATCTCAGAGAGTGTCTGCTTCTTTACAGGATGCTCCGAAACGGCATGGTTTGAAACCTCGGGCAGCGAAATGCCCACGCCGGCTTTTGTCAAATTTATGGCGCCAAGCCCTATAAAAAGCGCCAGCGTTGTCACCACCTCAAAATATATCAGGGCCTTTATTCCCATCCTGCCGACCTGTTTAAGGCTTGAATGACCCGCTATTCCCGTCACAAGCGTGGCAAAGATCAGAGGCGCTATTATGGTTTTTATCAGTCTCAAAAAGATCATGCTGATAATGCGCATATGCCCTGAAATGCCCGGAAAATCAAGGCCCGTCTCTAATCCTGCCGCCATAGCCACAAATATCCATGTCGTGAGAGAGCGCTTAAGCGCGGCAAACCATACAAGAGAAGCTATAAGAAGCCATCTGGATAAGGGAAGAAGCCATGCCGGCATTTCAAAACTGGTATATTTTGAAATTACAAAGAGAGCCGAAGCCGCAAAGGCAAAAAAAGCGGCAAACACAAGCGGTTTTGTTTTATTTTCCCTTTTCATACTATCTCCCTGAAATAATAAATGATATAAGAAAAGCGGTGCTTACAAACCACATAAGGGGCTTTATTTCCCCCCATTTCCCTTTGGCGGCCTTGACCGCCACATAAGAAATGAAGCCAAAGCCTATGCCGTGGCTTATATTGTAAGTCAGAGGTATTCCGGTAATTGTCAGAAAAGCCGGCAGAGATTCATCAAAACTGTCCCAGTCTATTTCTTTTACGGTTTTCATCATAAGCGCGCCTACTATTATAAGCGCGCCAGCGGTTATGGGGTAAAGGAAATAATCGCCTATCCCGGGAGCCATGGTATCCGGCGGCACGGCAAATCCCGCTGAAGACAAAAGGCAATAATGCTCGCCGTTTGAAATTCTGCAGCCGCCGCCTATCATTTCTATTAAAGGAGAGAAAAAAGCGCAAAGGGCAAAGAATATCCCGACAAATACAGCGGTAAGTCCGGTTCTGCCGCCTTCAGCCACGCCTGCCGCCGATTCTATGTATGTTGTAATTGAACTGGCGCCGAACAGTCCTCCTGCGGCAGCCGCAGCTGAATCAACGGCCAAAATTTTTTTGGCATCGCTGACTACGCCGTCTTTGCTTACAAAACCAGCCTGCTCGCCAACGGCCACAACGGTGCCCATAGTATCAAAAAAATCCGTAAGCATTATCGCAAAAACCGCTGTCATCAAAGAAGGCGTAAGAATTGAAAAAAGAGCGAGTTTCCCTCCCGGCGACTGGAAGGGAGCTCCAAAAGCCGAAAAATCAGGCCGGCTTAAAAAAGACGAAGGCAAAGATGTTACTCCGAAAAAGACGGCTGAGACAGATGCTATGGCTATACCCCATAATATATCCCCCTTGACCCTGGCCGACATCAGAAAAGCCGTTGAAAAAAAGCCGATCAAGGTGACCCACACATAAGGCCTTGTGAAATCGCCAAGAGAGACCAGCGTTATTGGAGCAGGCCTTATTATGCCGCCTTCATTCAAACCTATGAGAGTTATAAAAAGGCCTATGCCCACCCCTATGGCTCTTTTAAGGTTCATTGGTATGGCGTTCATAACAGCTTCCCTGAAGCCTGTCATAACCAGAAAGAATATCAGAACGCCTTCCGCGAAAATCACAGCCATGCCTGCCTGCCAAGGCACATTTGACTGATGAAAACCTATAACTGAAAAAGCCAGTACAGCGTTTATACCCATTCCTGAAGCCATGGCCAGCGGCCTGTTGGCTATGGCGCCCATAGCAAAACACATAAGCGCCGCGCCAATAGCGGTTGATGTTGCTGCCGCTGAAAAAGGCACGCCGGCGGCTGAAAGTATGCCGGGATTTACAAAAATTATATAGGCCATTGTAAGAAAGGTAGTCAGACCTGAAAGAAATTCAGTTTTAACGTCGCTGCCCCTTTCTTTAAGCTTAAAAAAATTCTCCATATCAGTCCCCTTATTTTTCAAGATATAAGCTTAAGCTCTTTATCTCTAAAAGAATACCCCTCATGAGATGAAGGATTGTTTTCCAAATGCTCTTTTATCACTGAAAGAAGATATTCTGCCGGAGATCTTGTCTCCGCAGAGTAAATTGATATTGCCCTCTCAGGATCAGGCCTTGAACACCATTTTCCCCAGTAAGGATAGCAAAAATCCGGTATTCCCGCCTCAATTAAATCTTCGGCTCTTACGGAAACGAATTTAGTATGATAGCCGGCAATTGATGCTGTCATAGAAATAAAATCTTTTAAAGTCGTTTCTTCCTTCTGCGCAAGATTCAGGGCTTTTTCGGAGGGCCATTTACCGAAGGCAGTTTTTTCAAGGAAAAGAGCTGCGTCTCCGGCATAAATAAACCTAACGATATTTTCTCCGCCGTCAGGAAGTATAACCGGTCTGCCGTCTTTTATCCTCTCAAGCCAGGCCCATAATCTTTTTGAATTTTCCCAGTCCCTTTCACCCTGCACCACAGGCAGACGCAAGGCCAGCGAGTCAAATTTCTTTTCCAGAGATTTTTTCTCCAGGGCCGCTTCCGCCCTTCTTTTACCCATGCCGTAAACCCAATTATGCCAATCGCGAGTGCCGGCTGCCGGCTCGGGGATAGCCGGTTTTTGCGAGTCTTCTTCCTTGAAAGGAGGTTTTTGATTTTCAGAAACGAGATAAACCTGTCCGCTTGAAATCATACAATAGCGGCGCGTGAAGAAATTTTTGACTGAAAAAAGATTGTTTATGTCCTCTTCATCATAAGCCAGAAAATCGGCCGTAAAATCAAATTCTGAGTTTTCAAGGGCTTTTGAAAGAGATTGAAAATCCTTTCTGTCCGCTTTAATAACCTTTAAATTCTTAAAGCCGGGCAAAGGCCTTCGTCCTCTTGTTATTGCGGTTACCTCACAGCCGCTTTTAACAAATGCGCAAAGAGCCGCTGAGCTTAAAAGCCCGCTGCCGCCTAAAAGAAGAACTTTTTTACTCATAGCCATTAAGAAATGATAACAAAAAAGAATTTTTTTTAAAATTTAGTCCTTCCGATTTATTAAAATAAGATTATGCACATATCCATAAAAAAGACCGCTTCTCCAGCAGTTCTAAGGAAAGCCGCAGAAATTATGAGCAATTCTTCTCCATGGACTGCGCTGGGGATAAAATACAAAGACTGTCTTAAAACGCTTAATGACAAATCTTTTAAATTTTACGGAGCTTTTCATAAAAGAGAGCTGGCAGGCTTCATCCTTATAGAAAACCGGGGATTGTTGAAAGGTTATATAAAAGTTTTGTGCGTAGATGAGAGATTCCGATCTCTTGGAATCGGCAGAAAGCTTATAAAAAAGGCGGAACGCGTGATTTTCAGAATTTATCCGAATGTCTTTCTTTGCGTCTCCTCTTTCAATAAAAGAGCAAGACTATTCTATAAGCGCCTCGGCTATAAAAAAACCGGCACACTGAAGGATTTTCTGGTAAAAGGCGCTGATGAATATCTGCTGAGAAAAAGCAAAGGGCCGTTAAGAAAAACTAAATATCAAAAAATCTCCTGATCATCAAAAGAACATTGCCTTTTGAAGCGTCATTAAGACTTTCTTTTCCGGTTTTTGATTTTTCCATGGCCCTGGCTAGCTCGTTTTTTCTTGAGGCAAGTATATCAGCCAAATTTTCGGCTATTTCCGGTCTGGATGAAAGTATAACTGAAAAATCTTTTTTATCAAGACGGTAACAAACCGTTTCTCCGTCTGAAACTGCCGTGGCAGTTCTCGGTTCGCCTGTTAAGAGTCCCATTTCCCCCATAAAATCTCCGGCGGAAAGAGTCTTGAGAATTTCTGAACCGTTTATTTCTTTACCGTCTCCCAGAACTATATTCGCTTTTCCTTCAGAGATTATGTAAAGGCAATCGGCCTTTTCGCCGCGTTTCATTATAATTTCGCCGCCGCTGAAAGGAGAGACCTTCAGAGAATCGGCCAAAATTTTTAACTCCTCTTCTGTGAGCGGCTTTAAAATATCAACTTTTTTAAGAGAGGACAATCTCTTTGAAAATTCCTCTTTTTCCCTATTTTCCCTGAATTCTCTTGCGGCTTCGCTTGTAACCACGGAGCGATTGGCCACAAAAAGTTCAATGCCGGCTCTGGCCAAAGCGTAATAAATCCTGATTCTCACATCGGAATCCGTTCTTCCCGGAGAAGAAAGGTCTGAAAGGTAATACCTTAAAGCGTATACTATGCAATTAGGCTGGAACTCCTTTACGGCGCAATACGGGGCTGGAGAGTCGGAAACATTTTTAAGAGGTTTTTCTGAAAAAGACCTTTCAACGGCCGATATTACCTTCCCCGGCGGAACATCATAAAAGACATTGAAACAAACTTCCCTGAACCTTATATTGCCGGCCGCTTTTCCCATAACATTTATAACGCCTTTCATAAGCATTATGTTTGGAATTATAAGCAAGTCTCCGTCAAGAGTTTCAAGCGTGGCATAGCGCCACCTAAGTTCCCTGAGTATGCCCTGCCTGCCGTCTATTTCTATCATATCTCCGGGCTTGAAAGAATTTTCAAGATGTATGACCGTACCGCCTATTATGTTTGAAAGAGTATCCTGAATTGAAAACGCTATGACACCCGTCAAAACTGCCGAGGTGGTCAGTATTCCGCTCAAGTTTGAACCGTGAGCTGAAAGCACAGCCAGAGAAGCTATAGCGTAAAGGGCGGCAGTTATAATATCCTGCGCAAAGGTGGAGATATTTATGCCGGCCTTATCAGACATAAAATGAAAAAAGACTGAAACAAGCAGAGTTAAGGCAGAAAAAGAAGCAAATAGAGAGGCGGATATGCCCGAAAGATAGAGAGCTTTTTGCGGAATGAAAGAAGAAAAATAAGGGGCAAATGAAAAAAGCAGAGAGATAAGGCCCATATAAAGAGCCGGCTTAAGCCTTTTTATTCTGCCTTTGAAAATAAAAGCCGCCGCATAAATAGAAATGAACAGAACGGCATAAAAAAATATCTGGCCGAGGCCGAAAAAATCTTTCATTTTTTCCATAATCACATTTTAGAATATTGCACAGAGAAAGTCTTCAAAAAAGTTAGAGGCTGATTCTTTTGCCCGCTTTGATAAAAATATTTCCCGTAACATGGTGAATGGTTTTCGGCTCCCTGACGGAAAGGTCGCAATGAGCTTTTACGGCTTTTAACACGAAAAAATCATATTTTTTAGACATTTTGGAATCATGAACTTTGCACTCTATGCAGGCATAGCATTCATCTATAAGCGGAGCTTTGACTTGAGAGGCCTCAACAGAAGTAAGTCCGGTTTTAAGAAATTTATCAGTCTTATATCCGCTCACTTTGCCGGCAAATAGCGATTGCTTTGCTATTTTGACTGTAGGGATATTTATAACGGCCTCTTTTGTTTCAAGCAGGGCTTTATGCGTAAAACTGTCTGAGCCGATAACCACTCCTATCAATGGCGGGTCAAAATCCAGCATAGTATGCCAGCTCACGGGCATAAAATTATTCCTGCCTTTGTAAAAGGTGGAAACAAGTATCACCGGCCCTGATTGAAGGAGTGAATTGACCTTGTTCAATGGAAATATTTTTTTCATTTTGCCTCCAAATACAATGCCTCCGCTTTGATGCGGAGGCATTGTAACAAAACATTACAGGTCTGTCATATAAGCTATTTCATCGTAAGGGGTCCTGTAAAGCGGCTGCTTAAGTCTCTTCTGGTCAAATATATGGCCGAATATGCCTATGGATCTGGCCACGACGAAAAGCGCGTTCAGGCAGCCGAGATTCACTATGTCGTCAATTTCCTTCTTTGAAAATCCGCAGCTGTTAAGCATATCCACAAAGCATATGCCTATGCAGCCGTCAACATTGAGTATGAGATTTCCTTTCTTGGCTGTCGTAAGTTTTTCAACTTCCAAAGCATAATCGAGCAGGGCCGTATTTTTGAAATGCTTTTTGCAGAAGGCCTTAAGCTGAGTTACGCGCATATCCGGATTTGTCACACTTTTCACTCTGTGGCCTATGCCGGGTATCGGTATTCCCCTGCTTTTCATTTCTTTTATGAACTGCTCCGGCTTGAGACCGCTTTCATGGGCTCTTTTGAATTCCTGAGCCGCGCCGTCTATGGCTCCGCCGAATCTCGGGCCTATAGTCAAAAGGCCTGAAACAAGCGATGAGATTATGTCTTTGCCTGCTCTGGCCGCGACTATGGCATTATGCGCGCCGCTTACTGCCGGGCCATGATCCGCCGTGAGGATTATTGATGTTTCCAGAAATTTTCTGGCATAAGAAGGAAGCTCTTTTTTAAACCACAAAAGGCCGATAACCCCGCCTATACCCATTTCGCTCTCTATTATTCTGGATATCGGTATGTTTCTGTATTCAAGCTCCTCTTTTTTTTCATTTGAAATCGTTGTTATGAAAGTGGTTGATTTTCTTATTTTCCCTTCTTTCAGCGCCTGATTGAAGTCCATAGGCAGAGACGGGGCTTCAACCTCTTCAGCCGGTTTTATAATTCCTTTTTTAACAAGATTCTTGTATGTTTCGTTTATTTTCATGCCGTAATCGTCAAATGAATCTGGAACTATGGCGCCGGCTTCTTTCAAAGCCCTGTTCTTTGCGTCGGCAGTTTCCAGCTCGCTGCCGGCCTTGGCGCCTGCATGACCGAATTGCACGCCGGCAGGAAACATTTTGGAACAGGTGCCTGTCACCCATATTACAAGCGGCTTTCTGATTTTTTTTGATTTGAGCGCGTCAACTATTTTCAGTTCTTCAGTGCCGCCTATCTCGCCGAGAGCGACTATCATCTTGACCTGAGGTATGGCTTCGTAGCGAAGTATATGATCTAAAAGAGTGGAGCCCGGATAAGCATCACCGCCTATCGCTATGCCTTCATAAAGGCCGTCGGTGTTTCTGGCTATGATGTTGTAGCATTCATTGGACAAGCCGCCGGATTTTGATACAAAGCCGACGCTGCCGGGGCGATGAAGCTTTGACTCTATTATGTTCTCATAAGTGCCTGCGGTATTTCCTATCTTGAAACAGCCGGCTTTTATTCCTCCGACCGTGGCAGGACCTATGACTATTTTGTCCAGTTTTTTGGCCGTTGCCGCTATTATTCTTGCCCTTCTTTCGGGCACGCCTTCAGCTATGACAGCCGCTGTTTTTATATTGGGGTGATTCAGTGCCTCCATAGTTGACTCAAAAGCGCTTCTGAAGGAAGCGAAATTGAGCATTACATCGGCTTCAGGGTGATTTTCGGCGGCCGAGGCAAAATCCCTGTATATAGGTATAAGTATTTCGCCTTTTCCGAAAAAAGCCTTATGCCAGCCGTCAGAACCGGGATTTACTATCGCCGCCACAGAAGGCTTTTTTCTTGAACAGGCAAAATCAAAATCAAGCATTCTCTGTATGGCGTTCACATGGTAGCCGTAAATTATGGCCTGAGTATCTTTTGAAAATATTTCAGGTTTCATTTTTCCCCTCCGGTTTTAGCGGTTTTTTTTACATTGGATTTTTCCTTTAATGCCATGGAAACGACAGCCGTCATATGAGTTTCAGGGCCGTAAACCTCTATCGGCACGCCGAGAGTTTCGCCGAGTTTTCTCATATTGGCCAGGCCCTCCTTGTAATTCGGGCCGCCTCTTCTGACAAATATCCTGACTTTATTTTCTATAAGTTTGCTTTTATACTCGGTCAAGGCCTTTATTATACCCTTAAATGTTTTAGCCACATCAGTAAAGTTTGCTATACCGCCGCCTATTATGAGAATTTTGCCGCGGGGGTCTTTTTTTCTGGTCATAAGGTCTAGTATGGTTTTAGCATACTGATAAGTGTCCTCGGTGGACGGGTCGCCTGAATATTCGCCGTAATTTGCCAGCTCCTTTGAAAAGCCGAGGTCGCAAACAGTATCGGCGTATATAACTGAAGCTCCGCCGCCGGCCACCATATTCCAGATTCTGCCTTCAGGATTGAGTATCGTAAGCTTCAGGCTGGCGCCGGTCTTTTCGTCAATAGAGCGTATGAACATTTCCTCTTTTGTGTAATGCTGGCCGAAAGATGAAGGGAATTCCAGCTCGCCCCATATTTTGCCGCATTCAAAGGCCGCTGTGTCGTCAAGTCTGGCCACCAGATCAAGCGGCACTATGTCCGAACCGGAAAAAGTGAAGGGATTTATCTCAAGATAAGTGAAATGTCCCTTCACATATACCTTATGCAAAGCCCTGACAAAGTTTTCTATTTCCTTTTTCCTGTCTCCAACAGCCGGCATATTAAGCTCAATTTCATCTATGGAAGAAAGCACGGGGACATTTGTTTCTTTGACTCTCTCCCAGTTCTCTTCAACGTAAATTCCGCCTTTATCTGAAAGGTAAATCGTATCGTATTCGCGATATGATCTTATCGCAACATAAAACTCCTCGTCCTCTTTATGGGGAGTGAACGGCTCTATGAGAAAATCTTTAAGTTCTCCTGTTGTTTTGCCTACCGTGACAGTCTTGTTCATTCTCTCGGCTATCCACTTCTGCGCAGTTTTCCAGTCGGCATTGAGACAGATAAGCCCGTGCTTGCCTCTCTTTCCAAAAAGCTGATCCGGTTTAACAACCAGTCTCTCTTTTTCAAGCCATGGATTTTCTTTTGCAAGTTTTTTCAAATCTGTATCGGGTCTGACCAGGGCAAGTTTTGCGGATCTTCCCTTGAAGGAAGCAATAAACTCGCTAAGGCCGTCAAAAAGTATCTTTTTGCCTTCGTATTCTCTTATTCCCTTTTGAGCCATAATTTCCCCTTTAAAACGGGCGTCCCGATGGACGGGACGCCCTGAATAAAGAACATTTTATTTAACAGCAGCGCCGAGCCTGTCAGCGACCTTGTCTATGAAGCTCTCTGTGGTTTCATAGCCTTTAGGCGCAGGATTGCAGAGAGGAACGAGATCCTTTGTCACTATGCCTTCCTCTATACAGTCCAGAACCGCTTTTTCAAGAGCTTCGCCGAACCTGACAACATCCGGGGTTTTATCAAGTTCGCCTCGTTTCTTCAAGGCGCCTGTCCAGGCGAATATTGAAGCCACCGAATTGGTGCTTGTCTTGTTTCCTTTGAGATGCTCGTAGTAATGTCTTCTGACAGTGCCGTGAGCGGCCTCATACTCAAACTTGCCGTCCGGGCTTACAAGAACTGATGTCATCATGCCCAGACTGCCGAAACCGGCGGCTATCATATCTGAGAAAACATCTCCATCATAGTTTCTCATGGCCCACAGTATTCCGCCTTCATGCTTCATAATCTGAGCCACGGCGTCGTCTATAAGCAGGAAACGGTAACTTATGCCGGCCTTATCCATTTCATTTTTATGGGCAAGAACTTCTTCATTAAATATGTCCTTGAATCTCGCATGGTATTTTTTGCTGATGGTATCCTTGCAGGCAAACCACAAATCAACTTTTTCCGAAATGGCATAATTTATACAGGCCTGAGCGAAGGAATGTATTGATTTGTCTGTATTGTGCATACCCATTATGACGCCCGGGCCGTTGAATTTATTTATCGTTGCCCTTATCTCGGCGCTGCCGTCATCCGGGGTGAACAATATCTCAGCCTTGCCGGGTCTGTCTGCTATAACTTCCATTGACTTATAAAGGTCGCCGTAAGCGTGCCTGCCCACAGTTATCGGCTTTTTCCAGCTTCTAACGGCAGGCGTTATATTTTTGACTATTATCGGCTTTCTGAAAACAGTGCCGTCAAGTATGCTTCTTATGGTGCCGTTGGGAGAAGGCCAGGCTTTTTTGAGTTTATACTCGGTTATTCTCTCGGCATCGGGAGTTATAGTGGCGCATTTGACGCCTACACCGTATTCCTTTATGGCATTGGCGGCATCCACTGTTATTTTATCGTCAGTTTCGTCTCTCTTGGGCAGGCCGAGATCATAATACTTCAGGTCTATGTCTAAATGAGGCAGTATAAGTTTGTCCTTTATCATCTGCCATATTATGCGCGTCATTTCATCGCCGTCCATTTCAACTAACGGCGTTTTTACTCTTATTTTAGGCATTTATCCTCCTTGGTCGTGTGGTTCAACAATCCCCCGGCTATTAGTATGTTCGTCTGCCTGGGGGATAGAGAGCAGAGGGCTTCTATCGTTTCGCCGCTTCTTTCATTAAGAAGCTTCACAGTTTCGCCCTTTTCAAAGGTTTCCTTCCACGCCCTGCATGTCAATTTATCGCCGGGCTTTATTTTTTCAATATCGGAAGGATTTTTGAAAACTAAAGGCGCTATGCCGAAATTTATCAGATTGGCCGAGTGTATTCTCTCAAATGACTTGGCCAATACGGCTTTAACGCCGAGATACATCGGACACATGGCAGCATGTTCGCGGCTGGACCCCTGTCCGTATGACTCGCCGGCTACTATTACATTGTGTCCGCCTGCCGACTTGTTATCAAGGCATTTTTTATAGAATTGCGGGTCTATGTTTTCAAAAACATACTGGGCATATTTGGGCACATTGGATCGGTATTTAAGCCTGGCGCCTGCCGGCATTATATGGTCTGTTGTGATTTTATCGCCGAGAACTATCTGAACGGCGCCGTTTAAGGATTCAGGCATAGGGCCGTTTTTAGGCGGTTCGCCTATATTTGGGCCTCTGAAAATCTCCGTTGATTTAAGAGCCGGCGAAGGCTTAATGAACATTGAATCGTCTATTAAGAATGAAGAAGGCTCTTTTATCTGCGGATAATCAATTCCCGATTTTGAAGGCGATGTTATTTTGCCTGTTATAGCCGCCAAAGCTGCCATTTCCGGGCTTACAAGATAAACCTGAGCGTCAGCCGTGCCGCTTCTGGCCTCAAAATTTCTGTTTGAAGTTCTCAGAGAAACGCCGCCGCTTTTTGGAGAAAAATGATTTCCTATGCAGAAGCCGCAGGCGCTTTCCAGAATTCTGGCGCCGCTGTCAAGCAAATCAGCCAAAGCTCCTTTTCTGGCCATCATTTGAAGCACCTGTCTTGAGCCGGGAGCTATGCCGAGGCTTACCGTGTCTGACACCTTCCTGCCTTTAAGTATTGCGGCAACTGTAAGCATATCCCTGAGGGAAGAATTGGTGCAGGACCCTATGCAGACCTGGTCCACGCTGATGCCTTCCAGCTCCGATATCTTCTTTATATTTCCCGGACTGTGCGGGCAGGCCGCCAAAGGTTCCAAAGAGGACAAGTCCACATCTATAACTCTGTCATATTTCGCGCCCTTATCCGCCTTAAGCTCAACCCAGTCATTTTCTCTTCCCTGTGCTTTGAGGAATTTTTTTGTCACTGAATCCGAAGGGAATACCGAGCATGTCACTCCCATTTCGGCGCCCATATTGGCTATGGTAGCCCTCTGCGGCACCGAAAGAGTTTTAACTCCCGGCCCGCCGTATTCAAGCATAACCCCTACATTGCCTTTTGTAGTAAGTATGGAAAGCATATGAAGGACTATATCCTTGGCGGTAACCCATGGTTTAAGTTCGCCGGTAAGATTCACAAGATAGACTTTCGGATAGGTGAGATAAAAAAGTCCGCCGCCCATGGCGACTGCCACATCAAGTCCGCCGGCGCCTATGGCTATCTGGCCTATGCCGCCGCCTGTGGGCGTATGGCTGTCTGAACCGAGCAAAGTGGTGCCCGGTTTGCCGAAACGTTCAAGATGAACCTGATGGCAAATGCCGTTGCCGGGCCTCGAATAAACTATTCCGTATTTGGCTGCGACGGTTTGAAGGTATTTATGATCGTCTGAATTTTCAAAACCGACCTGCACGGTATTATGGTCAACATATGAAACTGAAATGTCGGTTTTTATCTCCTTAAGCCCCATTGCCTCAAATTGAAGATAAGCCATGGTTCCGGTGGCGTCCTGTGTAAGTGTCTGGGCTATTCTTATGCCTACTTCGCTTCCCTTGACCGGCTGGCCTTCTCTTATATGGGAAGAAAGTATTTTTTCAACTATATTCTGTTTCATTTTACCTCCTGATACGCGAGAATCTTTTCAGAATTGTTTTTATTATGATTTGAGATAAAGAGTTATAGCACATAGAAGCTCTAAAAAAGGGGCATGATCCGTTAAAATCCGGATATTTCAGATATTAATTTACCAAATACTTAATCAACTGTCAAAAGCGCCCGTCAATAAAGGTAAATAAAAAAGCCCGCCTGAAGCGGGCTTTTATTCTTAGCTGCATATTTCAGCCGAGAGTGGCGACCATAACCGCCTTTATGGTATGCATTCTGTTTTCGGCCTGATCAAAAACTATTGAAGCTTTTGACTCAAAGACATCTTCAGTGACTTCTATACCGTCTTTCATGCCGAATTGTTCAGATACCTGCTTGCCGACCTTGGTTTCAGCATTGTGGAACGAGGGCAGGCAGTGCATAAACTTAACATCCTTATTCCCGGTCTTTTTCATGGTTTTGGCATTCACCTGATACGGCTTAAGCAGTTTTATCCTTTCGGCCCAAACTTCTTTCGGCTCGCCCATTGAAACCCAGACATCGGTATGCAGATAATCAACTCCTTTAACCGCTTTATCGACATTGTCGGTAATTGTTATTCTTGCGCCCGAATCCTTAGCTATCTCTTTGCATCTCTCTATCAAATCAGCCGGCGGCTGCAGGCCCTTGGGCGCGCCTATTCTTACATCCATGCCGAGTATGGCTCCTATGGTCAGAAGAGAACGCCCCATATTGAATCTGGCATCGCCCAAATACGCATAGGAAATTTTTTCAAGCGGCTTTGAGGAATGCTCCACCATGGTCAGCACATCGGCAAGCATCTGAGTTGGATGCCATTCATTTGTAAGACCGTTCCAAACCGGCACTCCCGCGTATTTCGCCAGTTCTTCAACTATCTCCTGTCCGAAACCGCGATACTCTATTCCGTCATACATTCTGCCCAGCACCCTTGCCGTATCCTTTACGGTTTCCTTATGTCCCATCTGGCTGCCTGTCGGCTCAAGGTAAGTTACATGAGCTCCCTGATCATGAGCAGCCACCTCAAAAGCGCAGCGGGTTCTTGTTGAAGTTTTTTCAAATATAAGGGCGATATTTTTGCCTGTAAGCATTGGTCTTTCGGTGCCGGCGTATTTGGCAGCTTTCAAATCGGCAGAAAGCTTCAAAAGAAAAACCAGCTCCTCCTTTGTGAAATCAAGCTCTTTTAAGAAATGTCTGTTTTTTAGATTTACCGGCATAATTTTCTCCTTTACTTTGTTCTCTTGAGTATGGCCACCACGGATTTTATCTTCCCGGCTAAAACGCCGTGTATATTCAATTCCCTCATTATTTTGTCCAGGAATTTATGCTCTGAAGGAACCGTTTTACCGTCAGACATAACCATCTGTACAGACATGGCATAAGCCGTTTCTCTGAATCTTTTGTCCAGTATTGACTTGACCGACTCTATAGTGCTTTCTCTTCCGCGGGAATATATGCTCTCGGCTATGCAGGCTATGTATTTTTTGTAATTTTTTATTTTGGAAAAAAGCGGATTAATCCGCAAAGTTTCTTCCAGATGCTTCATCTCTCTGTCCTTTATCTTGCCGTCAGAAGACATGGCCAGCACAAGAACCGCGCATATTGCATCCGCTTTTGAATGCAATGAAGGAAAATTCGCTGAGCACTCGCAGCCGCATTTATCTTTATTCATATCAGCCTCCGGATAGTAAACATTTTACACAATTTTAAGCGGCTTTAAATACTTGGTGCGCTGAAAAGCATATCCGGTGTGGGTCAGCTTTCAAGTTTTATAACGGATTTTACCTTAAGGATCAGTTCTTCTATCTTGAAAGGCTTGTGTATGAAATTAATACCGTCTTCCAAAACCCCGTGTCTGTTTATAACCTCGTCAGTATATCCGGACATAAACAGGACGGTTTTTATTTTCCCTTCGGCAAGCAGCCTGTCGGAAAGCTCCTTCCCGTTCATGCCCGGCATAATTATATCTGTTACAAGCACATCTATAGGCTCAGTTAACTCCCTGATCTTTTCAAAGGCATCAGAAGCGTTTTTCGCGCTTATAACCCTGCACCCTTCAGTTCTAAGTATCCTTTCAGCCAATCTTAGCAGCGATTCTTCATCCTCAACAAGAAGTACAGTTTTATCCGCCAATGAAACATCCGGAGCCGTAGTTTTATTTTGCCGGCTGTCATATCTGTCTGCCGCGGGAAATAGTAGAAGGAAAGTTGTCCCCTTACCATACTGGCTTTCAAATGTTATGCTTCCGCCGTTTTGTTCCATTATGGAATATACCGTGGCAAGCCCCAACCCTGTGCCTCCGCTTTTATCCTTGGTGGTAAAGAAAGGCTCAAATATATGCTTCTTATGCTCTTCTTTTATGCCCTTGCCGTTATCGCTTATCTGTATGCAAACCTTTCTATCCTCATTTCCGGTGGTCTGATCTTCCGAGAATGTCCTTATTTCTATTTTGCCTTCGCTATCTATGGCATCCCTGGCATTCAGAACCATATTCATAATAACCTGCTCAAATTGAGATCTATCCATATCGACATAGCATTCATTGGGGCAGGGGATTATGGTCAATTCAATATTTTCTCTCACAACACGCCTTAACATGGCGTTCAATGACCTTATGGCCGAATTAACCTCAAATATCTCCGGGCTTACCAGACCTTTCTTTGCGAAAGTAAGAAGCTGTTTTGTCAAAGCCGCTCCTCTTTCTGACATGTGTATTATCTCTCTTATGTCCTCCACAGGTTTCTGGCCTTTTTGTATCGCGTCAATTGAAACCTGCGCATATGACATAATTGCGGTAAGCAGATTGTTGAAGTCATGTGCTATGCCGCCTGACAGAAGCCCTATTGCCTCCATTTTCTGAGACTGCAGCAGCATCTGATCTTTTTTCAGTTTTTCAGTAATGTCTCTTTTCACCGCTATGAAATTTTTTATCTCCATCTTGGAATCAAACACGCATGACACTACGCTCTCTTCATAAAAAAGCGTTCCATCTTTCTTTCTATTGCAAAAAGTGCCTCTCCATGTCTTTCCTGAGTTAATCGTTTTGTAAAAATTCTGGTAAAAGACCGGGTCATGTTTACCGCTTTTTAAAATTCTGGGATTTTGACCGAGTATCTCGTTTATGGAATAGCCTGTTATTTTTTCAAAGGCCGGATTGGCATACTCTATTTTTCCTGTCTTATCCGTTATAACTATTGAATCCGCGCTCGTGTCTATGGCCGTCTTAAGTTTTTCAAGGTCATTTTGATATTCCCTGCTTTCGGTTATATCCTGAAACAAGGTTGAAAATTTACCCTCTTCAGGCGAAACAACGAAAAATGAGAGATATTTGTTTAATGGCCTGAAGTAGACGTCAAACAAAGCTGGTTTTTTAGTCTTTACCACATTGAAAAATATATCTTTAAACGGCATTTCCTCATATACCTGGCAGGATCTTTTCCCTATTACATCCTCCCTTTTCATTCCCATCAATTTTTCATAAGCCTTGTTAACATCCAGTATCACATAATCCACAGGGTTATTGTTTTCGTCGTATATTACATGGTCATAACAGGCGCCGAGAGAAATATTCTCAAAAATGGACCTGTATTTAGCCTCGCTTCTTGCAAGGCTTTCATCGGAAGAAATTTTTGAAATGGCATATTCTATGTCTCCCCCTAGCTCCTTGAGCAGATCAACCCTTTCCTTGGTAAAGTATCCTTTTATATCCGAATAAACTGTAAGATTCCTGTAAATCTTTCCTTCTTTCCTTATCGGTATTGAGCATATGCTGGCTATATTGTTCCTAATGCTTATTTCTCTGAAAGATTCCGGCATAACCGAATACCAGTCATTTTCAACAAAAATTTCTCCATGAGCAAAGGCCCGTCCCGTCGGAGACCTGCCTTCCTGCAAAGTCGGGTCTGCAACGATTTTTATGGACTTTACATAAAGGGAACCCTCCGGGAATACAGAGACAGGTTCCACTGAATTCCCCTTAGACAATTTTCCGAACCAAACTGTTTTAAATCCGCCGTATTTCACCATTACCTTGGGAATTTCTTCAAAAAGCTCTTCCTCGCTTTTCGCTCTCACCATGGCCTGATTGGCCTGGCTCAAAGTTAAATAAAGGGCATTAAGGGTCTCTATTTTCTCTTCATACTTTCTTCTCTCTGTTATATCCTCAACAAAAGCAAGGAAAAAACCTTCCATATTTTCCCTATAATACTGCAAATGAATTTCCGCAGGATATTTGGAACCGTCCTTCCTGATATGAGTGGTGAAAAATACTTTTTTCTCGTACTGCTTCTCTTTAAGATAATTCAGCATTTCATTGAATTTCTCATGGGAAATATCCTGCTTTATGTCAAGAGGAGTCATTTTGTAAATTTCTTCTTTTTGATATCCAAGATTTTTCAATGCCCCGGAATTTACATATTCAAATTTCAAATCCCTCTCCCTGAAAACGTATATCTCATTCAAACTGCTGTCAAGCATTTTAAAAAGAATTTTATTTTTTTCCTCGGCTTTAAACTCTGAAGTAACATCCTGCATTACAGAGTACAATAATTGCCTGTTTTTGAAACGTATATGAGCCGAGTAAACCCTCATATGTCTCAAGGATCCGTCCGCCAGTCTATGAATGAAATTGAAATAGTTCTGCTCGCCTCTTAGAACCTTGCTCAATTCGTCATTTACTTTGTCGCCCATTATGTTTATATCTGAAACCTTCATCCTTAAAAGTCTGTCCCTGCCGTAGCCGTAGAATTTTATTGCAGACTCATTAGCATCAACTATTTGACCGGTTTCAGGACATACCAGCCATTTTATAGCCGAATGTTTGTAAAACATGTTCCTGTAATAGTCTTCGCTTTCCCTGAGCTTTTCCTCATTTTCCTTGTTTTGCGTTATATCCTGGAACAGAGTAACGAAATTATCATCCTGAATTTTATAGGCGCATACATTAAAATGCCTTTTCAACTGCGGAGAATACATCTCAAAATTTTTGGCCTGCCCTGTAGCAACAACCTCGGCATAAGTCTTTATAAAGTCGGTTTTTTCTATGCCTGGAAGAACCTCGGTGACTCTCTTTCCTATTATATCCGCAGATTTTAAAGAGGTTATTCTTTCAAAAGCCGGATTAACTTCCAGAAAAATATAGTCAATGCCTTTGCCATTATCATCAAAAAGCATTTTATGCGAGGCAAATCCGTAAGCAGACTTATTTATCATTTCAGCATGGTTTTTTTCAGTTACAATATTGTTCAGAGCATATATCAAATCATGCGAAATCTCTCTTATTATCCGCAGTTTCCTCGCCCCGAACATCCTCAGGTCATTTGAGTAAAAGGTGAGAAAATAATACATGTCTGCGTTTTGCTTGAAAGGGAAAACTGCCAGATGTACAGGCCTCATTTTTCTGTTCTTGAAAACTGCTCTTTCGCAATTCCTTATTATATAGCCGGTCCCTTTGCCTTTCGGCTTCTTTAAATCTGAGGAAAATACATTTTCCTTTTTGAACAGGTCCGCAATTTTTCCGCAGTAAAAAAGATATTTTTTTATCCCGTTAGAGTATTCCCTGTGCACGGAAAAGCCCTTAAATCCGTACTTAAGTATCTGTTCTGAGAATCTCTTTATTATTTCCTTTTCGTCTTTTTGTAAGGTCAGAAGCCTGTTTATTGAGCTTAAAAAATATAACTCTTTCTTATAATCCATATTTTTTCAAAACAAAGATTGCAAAAATCCCTCTCCGGCGATTATAGCATAAAAAAGGCCTTAAGGCCCAAAAAAAAATGGGAACAAATACTTGGCTTTGCCGGTACCTTTGTATGTTTTAATAAGGACAAGCATTAGTTAAGATATTACAAGCACCTAAGGAGGTTAAATGAAAAAACAAATGGTATTGCTGCTGCCGCTTTTATGCTCTTTCTCTTTCGCCTTTGAAGGCGAGATATCAAGAATAAACAAGGAGAGCATCAGAGAAATGTCCGGCTCTCTGCCGACGCCGAAATTTCAAGAGAGCAGGGCTTTACAGAAAGAACTGACCATAATGATTTTTATGAACGGCAAGAACAATCTTGCCGATTATGTCCTTAAAGACATAAATGAAATGGAAGTTTACGGCCCAAGACAGGATATGAACATAGTTGTTCAGGCAGGCAGGATAAACTATACGCCTTCCTATCCCGGCGGCGATTATGACCCTTATGATCCCTATGATCCTTATCCATGGGGCGGGCCCGGTATACATCCTCACTGGCCCCCTTTGCCTCCCTATCTCAATAAAAACTCTACTGAAACAGCTTCCTCATCCGGTATTTCATCATTTACCGGAGTAAAAAGATTCCTGATAACCAAGGATGACAATACAAATTCCATAGGGTCAAAAGAACTTGAAACGCTGGCAAAATCCGATATGGGGGACCCGCAGGAGCTGGTAAATTTTGCGCTTTGGGCAAAGAAAAATTTTCCGGCCAAGAAGTATATGCTGATGGTCTGGAATCACGGCGATGGCTGGAAAAGGAAAAACATTATGCCTGACCTTGTTAAAGGCATTTCTTCTGATGACGAAACAGGAAATGAAATTTCAACCCCTGAATTGGGACAGGCTCTTTCCAAAATAGGAAAACTGGACATCTACGCTTCAGACGCCTGTCTTATGCAGATGATGGAAGTTGTCTATGAACTTAAGGACTCGGTGCCCGTCATAATCGGCTCGGAAGAAACCGAGCCCGGCGACGGCTGGGCTTATGATTATTTTCTGAAAAAACTTCACGCCATGCCTTCTCTTGAACCGCAGGCTGTGGCTAAAGCCGCGGTTGAAGCCTATGGAGAATATTATGCTCAGAAAGGGAAAGGCGTGACTCAATCGGCCGTCAAGACTGCAAAAATAGATGAACTCAGATATAAACTTGACCTGTGGGCTGATGCCGCCATGAAAACAGGCGACAGGGAGAAATTAAAAGCCGCTCTCAATAAATCTCTCGGTTTTGAGGCTTCGGGCTCCAGAGACCTTCTGGATTTCATAAAAACAGCCTCCCAGGATTTGCAAAATCAGACATTGATTGCTTATGCTTCAGACATAGAGAACTTCATTAAGAATTCCATATTGATAAAGAATATCTATGTAACCGAATCCTATAAAAATGCCAACGGCCTAGCGATTTACTTGCCCACATACTCATACGACAATAAATATGACGGGCTTAAATTTGCTCAAACAGGCATCTGGGATGATTTTCTCAAATGGCTTTATCAGCAAAATTAGCTGATTTCCGCCTTGAGAATTTTAAAGTAGAGCTGGCCGGCCGATATGCCGCCGTCGTTTGAAGGAAGTTTTGAATTGAAGTAAACTTTAAGGCCTCTGCGTTTTAACTCTTCTGCCAAAAATAAAGACAGTTTTCTGTTCTGGAAGCAACCCCCGGAACAGCAGACTGTTTTTATTTTTTTGATTTTTGCCTCAAGAGCGCAAACCTCTGCAATACCGCGGGCAAAACCTTTGTGAAATTTGTATGCCGCTATAGCTGGAGATAGTTTTTGTTTTTTATCGGCAATCGCCTGCTTAAGTGCAATAGAAAAATCAAGCCTCGGTATTTGGCCGTCATTAAATGGAATAAAATCGTATGGTGAGGCCTTATGATTGTTCAGAGATATGGACTCAAGCTCCATAGGCAATTGCGCCTCATAAGTGGCGTATTTTTTGCCGAGTATAAGGCAGGCAAAAGCATCAAAAAGGCGGCCGGCTGACGAGGTTAAAGGCGAATTGAAATTATTTTCAATCATTTTCCTCATGGCCTTCTCTTCATCTATGGGGATATTCATAATCCTCAAATCTGCGCCGGCGGTCAAAGCCATTGAGAAAAGGACTCTGTAGGGTTTGAAAGCGCAAATTTCGCCTCCCGGAAGGCGAAATTCCCGCAGAGAAGCAAATCTTCTAACGCGCCCGTTTTCATAAGCAAAAAGCTCGCAGCCCCAGATTTTTCCGTCAAGGCCATAGCCGGTACCGTCTAAAACTATGCCTATGCATTTTTCATCAATCCCATACTCGGCCATAACGGAAAAGAAATGAGCTATATGATGCTGAACATAATACGGCTTGAAGCCGAGCTCACTCGTCAAATAAGACGACCTGTACAAAGGATGCATATCGCAGACCGCAGAAGCAGGCCTGCTTGAAAGCATTCTGGAAGTCTTTTTATATGTTTCAATAAAAAAATCTGCATTCAAAGAGTCATCCAAATCGCCTATGTATTGAGAGACAAAAAGCTCATCGCCTCTTGTAAATGCGAAAGAGTTTTTTATATCCCCCCCTGCGGCGAAGGTATCTTCTTTGGGTTTTACAGGAAGTTTAATCAGCTCCGGGACATATCCTCTAGCGCGCCTTATTATTCTTTCCTGCGAATAATCGTCAATATAAATCAAACTATCGTCTATTCTGTTATGAATCGGCCTGTTATGCAAAAGCAAAGGGCCAAGACTTGAAAATAACTCAATCGCTCTCTCATTATCTTTTGTTATCGGTTCATCCCTGAAATTGCCTGATGTCATTATCAGCGGATTTTTGAATTTTTTGTTTCTTAAATCTTTAAAAAGCGCAAGATGCAGGGGAGTATAGGCGGCCATAACGCCCAAAGTGTCCAGATTTGGAGCGGCATACTTGAAATAAGAAATATCTTTTTTTTTCAAGGCGACTATGGGAGCTCTTGGAGAAAGTAAAATTTGTTTTTCTTTTAACGAGATATGAAGATATTTACCAAGTTCTTCAATGCTGTCTGACATTATTGCAAACGGCTTAAAAGGCCTGTCCTTAAATTTTCTAAGTTTCTCAACAGCTTTTTTATTGAAAGGGTCGCAGGCCAGATGAAAACCGCCCAGGCCCTTAATAGCGACGATATGACCTGAAATTAAAAAATCTGCGGCTCTGCTTAAGGCAAACTCTTTTTCAGCTATTTTTTTACCTTTGTGTATAAGGAAAATTTGCGGTCCGCAAACAGGGCAGGCATTGGGCTGTGCGTGAAAGCGCCTGTCGGCTGGCTCTTCATATTCTTTGAGACAATCAGGGCACATCTTAAATTCTTTCATTGACGTAAACGGCCTGTCATAGGGAAGTTTTTCCACTATTGTAAATCTTGGTCCGCAGTCTGTACAATTGGTGAAAGGATATAAATATCTCCTGTTAAGCGGATTGGCAATATCTTCGGCGCAAGCAGGACAAACAGCTAAATCAGCCGGAACATTTGCGCTGGCCAGACTGCTTTCAGAGCTTTTCTTTATTGAAAAATCTGAAAAATTTTCAGCCGGTGCAGGCCTCACTGTGAACGAAGTTATTCTTGAAGCCGCAGGCGCTTCCTTTTTAAGGCTGTCTATGAATTTTCTCATGTCATTTTTTCCGCCGCAGGCCTTTATAAGAACTCCGCCTGAATTATTCAAAACGAAGCCTTTTATCTTGTGCTTCAAGGCCATACGCCATACGAAAGGTCTGAAACCCACGCCCTGAACAGTACCAGAAATCACTATTTCTTTATTTACCGGCATTGTATTTTGAATAGTCCAGCTCGCTTCCAAAAAGACTGTGAGGTATAAGATAAACGATGAAAGTCACGGCAAAAGCCGCATTAACGGCAAATTTTGCTTTTCTGCCTTTGACAATACAATAAAGAGGCCATAGCCAGAAGAGAAACATAATTAAAGTTTTATTATCGGTAAGATCGTGTCCGAAAGGAAATCCAGTCCAGAATTCGCCGAAGGCATAATACTGCGTGAGCGGACCTAAAAACATTCCCCCGGCCAGAAGGAAAAAGAAGTTTAGGAATATCTCTTTTTTTGAAATAATGCCGCGAATATTTGCAGATAGAAAAATTTTCACACTGTAAAGCATAAACAAAAACATC
>JAJUJA010000128.1 GCA_029267355.1 Elusimicrobiota bacterium
AGACTCTATTTCGCTCTCATTGAGCTGTCTTAAGACCTTATGAGGAATCCCGAGCACAAGAGATTTTGGCGGGATTTTGCTGCCGGGCGTGACCACGCAGCCTGCGCCTATGAGGGAATATTCCCCTATTTCGCTGTCTATCACTACGGCGCCCATTCCTATAAGGCAGTTTTTTCCAACTACGCTGCCGTGAACCACAGCGCTGTGACCTATAGTAACGCCCTCTCCTATTATGACCGGCTTATTTCTGTTGGGGTGAAGAACGGCGCAGTCCTGCACATTTGCGCCCCTTGCTATTTTGATGTATGCCACATCGGCTCTCACCACGGCACAAGGCCATATTGAAACATCGGACTCTATTTTAACTTCTCCTATAACTCTCGCGCTTTCATCTATAAAGGCCTCAGGCGAAATCTCCGGTTTTTTACCCATAAAATCAGATATCATAATTTATATTCTCCCTGCTTTTTTTAGTTTTCCCGGCTTTTTTCAGAAAAGCCTCATAGTCAAACTTAGGCTCGGAAATTTTCAAGCCGAAATACACGAAAACGCTCAGTAAAGAAGGCAAGACATAATATAGAACCCTGAAAATAAGCGCGGCAGCCAAAGCTTTTTCCCATTCTATTCCCATATTGGAATAAGCTGCGGCCATGGCGGCTTCCATGGCACCCAGACCGCCAGGCAGCACAGGGATAACGGTCATAAGCATCCCGAAAGAAAAGCCTATTATAAGCTTAGCAAAAGAAATTTTTACCCCTATAGCCTTGAAGGCGAAGAAAAGAATCAGTATATTGAATATCCAGTCAAGAGCTATATAGGAGGCCACTTTCGGAAGCTCATATTTCTTTTCATGTATCTTGTAAACGCCCTCATTAAGCTGAGACTCAAAAATCTCAAAATCTTCCGGAGGGATTTCTTTTCTTGAGAAGAAATAGACTACCTTGTTTATCAAGTGATATATCTTTCTCGCCCATACTGACCTGAACTCGTGATGGTAAATTATCGTTATAAAAAAAGAGGAGACAAGCAGGAGAACCGATACGCCGATTATTCCCTCTATCATTTCGCCGTTCAGCTCTTTTATTGAAAAGAAATGCATTACAAAGCCGTTTATGATTATTATGTCAAGTATCAGGTATATGAAAGCGGTCAGAACGACTGAACTGGTTATGCAAATGCTGTAAGGGATATGCCTTTTTGCCAGAAGATGCGCCCTGACGGCAAAACCGCTGACCCCTCCGCTTGACACGAAATAATTGACTGTTGTCGAGACCCACGCTATAGCAATAGAATCCATCATGGAAATCTTATGCCCCATTATTTTGAGCGTTTCCCAAAGGGAAAAGCCCATGGCCAAATAGCTTAAAATCGAAAAAGAAAGAGCCGTGAGCAGATAGTATGAGTCAGAATTCGCTATTACCGAGAAAAGAGCTTCTCTCTTTGGATAAATGAGAAAAAAAAGTATTATGCCGGAAAGAAGCATCGGCAGATAGATGGCCATTTTTCTCTTTATTTTTCCATGTCTCATATAATGCTAAAATATATTTTAAGAATTTGAAAAAAGAATTAAAAGCGAAAAATGAGAATAGTCAAAAGCGATTTTCTGGTCATCGGGTCAGGACTTGCCGGACTTCTTTGCGCGATAAATCTTTCCCGCAAAGGGAGGGTGAACATTATATGCAAGAAAGGCATTTTTGACTCCAATTCGTCCCTTGCCCAGGGAGGCGTAGCGGCGGTAATATCTAAAGACGGAGATTTTGATAGCCATATAAAAGACACCTTAAAGGCCGGAGCAGGTCTGTGCGATAAAAGAATAACCGCATTAACCGTTAAAAGCGCGCCGGAAGCCATAGAATGCCTTTCATCTTTAGGCGTAAAATTTGACAGAATCAGAAAGTCTTATTCGCTCGGGCTGGAGGGCGGGCACTCCGACAGAAGGATCCTGCACAGCGCCGACAGGACTGGATATGCCATAATCTCGGCTCTGGCTGAAAAGGCCGAATCTCTGAAAAACATAACGATTTTTGAAAACTATCAGGCAATTGATCTGATACTTGAAAACCATCCAAAATTTTACAAGCCTCATGCCAACTCCTGTAAAGGAGTTTATGCCTACAACCGGCGGAAAAACTCAATTGACTCTTTTCTGGCCGGCAAAACCTTCCTTGCCACGGGCGGCGCCGGCAAGGCTTATCTCTACACCTCAAATCCGGATACCGCCACAGGCGACGGCTATGCTATG
>JAJUJA010000121.1 GCA_029267355.1 Elusimicrobiota bacterium
AATTCAACCCCGTCTCCATCCTTCTTGTATATCTTTATCTTTCCTTTAGGCAGAGGTATGCCGAGATTGTTTTCTTTGGAGTTTTTGAATTTCACCGTTACATCGACCTTTTTATTATAGCTTTGAGCGCGCCAGTTGTCGTAAAAATACCACTTATAGGAAGCTCCCTCATAAGAATAAATTTTCTCCGATTTTACATTTGAGGCGTTAAAAAGCGATATTTGCTTGGTCTGATTGTTTTTAAGGTCCGTTCTTCTTGATAGGTCGTATATGTGGTATTCAAAAAAGCTTTTTTCCGAAAACTGAGGAGCTGAATCTTCAAGAGATAATGCCTTGTTTGCGCCTCTGACCGCCATTACAGCGGGGAGATAATCGGGCTTATCTTGAACAAGATTTACATCTCCTGCCATAAGCTTCAAGGAGGCGTTTTCATAGGAGGCGCCGCTGTTATTGCTTATGCTCACCCATGAATTAAGGTCCAGGGTTTTATCGTCTGAAGCTAAGGTAGCCACATAATCGGCTTTCCATGAAAAATTATTGGCCATATAGCTTACTTCCACATCTTCCTGCGAAGCCTGCGGAGAATTTACCAGCCATACCAGCGTAGGCTTCACCCTGAAATCCTGCGGCATTTTTGAAAATTCCACGGTTTTTATGTTTTCTCTTGAGACCATATTGACTTTTCCGTCATCTGTTTTAATCAGCAGATATTGAGAGTCGAAACTTAAAAGATTGCCAGAATACGAGTTATTATCCTTGGTCACCGCCTTTATGGCTGAATCAAGGAATTTTGAGAGCATTTTATCTGAGCTTATCAGGTCATATTCAAAATTCTGCTCAAGCACATTGGTCTTTGATTTGGGGAATTTTATTCTTACGCTTTCGTTTATAAGGGAGGTGGCTGTTTCGTCAAAGTCTATGGTGTTAAGACCTTTTTTCAAGGTCACGCTTCTTACATCTTTTATCACGGCGAAGTTCTGATTATATACGGTCAAAGAGACGTCTTTTCTTTCCAAAGCCGAAAGAAAAGACGGCAGGAAAAGCAGACAAGAAAGAATTTTCATAAACCCTCCAAGATTATAAGCATATAATAGCAAATTACTCTGCTGACTCAAGTCTTTTTAAATGGTTATTTGACCGATTCAAAAAAATCATTACCCTTGTCGTCTATGAGCACGAAAGCGGGAAAATTCTCAACCTCTATTTCCCATACCGCCTCCATGCCGAGTTCCGGATAAGCCAGAGTTTTTACGCTTTTTATGCTTTTTTGTGCAAGGTATGCTGCCGGCCCGCCCGGCGAGCCGAGGTAGAACCCGCCGTATTTTTTGCAGGCCTCTTTCACCTCCCGGCTTCTGTTGCCCTTTGCTATCATTATCAGCGAAGCCCCATTTTTTTGAAGCAGTTCCACATATGAATCCATTCTCCCGGCCGTTGTGGGGCCGAATGAGCCGCTGGGCATATTTTTGGGTTTCTTTGCCGGGCCTGCGTAATATATCGGCCTGTTCTTTACATATTCTGGAAGCTCAAGGCCTTTGTCCAGAATTTCCTTGAATTTGGCATGCGCGGCATCTCTGGCCACCGTTATCTTGCCGTTGAGATACAATCTGTCTCCTACCTTATGCGAAGATAAATCGGCAAGAATATCCTTCATCGGCCTGTTAAGGTCTATTACGGCACAGTTTTTGCAGGAAGAATATTTTTCCGCTTCGCTGCCGATATATTTATGAGGATTTCTTTCCAGAACTTCAAGCCAGAGGCCTTTTTCATTTATTTTTGCCTTTGCCTGCCTGTCGGCGCTGCAGGAGACGCCAAGTCCTACGGGACAGCTGGCTCCGTGTCTGGCCATTCTTATAACCCTTACATCATGAGCGAAATATTTTCCGCCAAATTGTGCGCCGTATCCAGTTTTCCTTGTCTCTTTCAGAATTTCTTCCTCAAGTTTTCTGTCTCTGAAGGCCCTGCCGCCGGCGCTGCCTTTTGAAGGCAGATTGTCGAGATATCCGGTTGAAGCCAGTTTTACCGTCTTAAGACAGAATTCGGCTGAAGGGCCTCCTATTACGATGGCAAGATGGTAAGGCGGGCAGGCCGATGTGCCAAGCGTATTTATTTTTTCCATCAAAAATTTCTTGAGAGCAGAAGGATTAAGTATGGCCTTGGTTTCCTGATACAAAAAAGTTTTATTTGCTGAGCCGCCGCCCTTGGCTATAAATAAAAACTCGTACTCATTGCCTTCGCCTGCATATACCTCTATTTGAGCCGGCAAATTATTTCCCGTATTTTTTTCATTGTACATATCAAGCGGAGCCACCTGTGAATATCTCAGATTTTCCTTTGTGTAAGCGTCAAATATGCCTTTTGATATGTGTTTCTCATCTTCAGCGCCTGTAAAAACATATTGTCCCTTTTTCCCTATGACTATGGCCGTGCCGGTGTCCTGGCAGAAGGGGAGAACAAAATTTGATGATATGGCCGCATTTTCAAGCAGGCAATACGCCATAAATTTATCATTCGGCGAGGCCTGCGGATCTCTGAGTATATCTGCTACCTGTTTCTGATGAGATGAACGAAGCAGGAAG
>JAJUJA010000035.1 GCA_029267355.1 Elusimicrobiota bacterium
ACTTAAAGACGACGCCGCTTTTTATATAGTCTTAGACACCGCCAATGCCGAGAATCTCGCCATTGACCCGAACACGGTTACCATAACCGCGGGGGAGAAGGTCCTGCCCCAATTAGTGGCTGTTCTTAAACAGTACAAGGCAAAGGTTGGAAAGGTGTCTGAAGGGAAATATGTTGCCATGATACCTAAAGGCACTTCCATAGGCAACAGAGAGCCGATGTTTCAGCTCATAGTTGCCTTAAACGGCGTGCAGGTTTTCAATAAGGGCAAACTTGTAAGAATGGAGCAGGACGCCTACGGCACCGGAATTATGAAGATTCCTCAGGCCATAAAGGACCTTCTGTAAATCTTAATTCCATCCTGAAAGCCCGCGTTTAAACGCGGGCTTTTTATTTGTTATAATTTCAGCGGAGGGCAAATGATAAAATTTTCTTTGTTTTTACTTCTTTTTTCCCTTAACAGTTTTGCCGCAGATAAATGGGATTTCAGAGATGAGACCATATACTTTCTGATGACTGACAGATTTGTTGACGGGGATCCCAAAAACAATGATATTTACTCGGATGAATATCTGCCCGGAAATCTCAAGTATTATCAGGGGGGAGATTTTAAGGGCCTGATAGATAATCTGGATCACATAAAGGATATGGGTTTCACGGCTATATGGATAACGCCGCCTGTTATGCAGCCGCCGGGCAGATATCAAAATCTGGACAAATCATATGACGCTGCCGGCTATCACGGCTACTGGGCCTGGGATTTTTCAAGAATAGATCCGCACCTTGAGTCTCCGGGGGCAACTTATGCGGATTTAATAAAAGCCGTGCATGAAAAGGGTATGAAAATTATACAGGATGTGGTTGCCAATCACGGGCATGGCGGCTATGTCAATCCGTCAGTTAAATGGTATAAAGACAAGGGCAAAGTATACGGCCTAGGCAAGGTTTTTGATTATGATGATGATAAGGAAAACTGGTTTAACAAGAAAGGGCCTGTAATAGCCGATCTTCTGGATTTCAATGAAGAAAATCCTGAAACGGTTAAATGGCTTATAGAAATCTATAAAAATTACCAGAATATGGGGGTTGACGCTTTCAGGATAGACACTGTAGTATGGATGAAAGATTCCTTCTGGAAAAAATTCACGAGCGAAATGCATGCCAATAAAAAGGATTTTTTCATGTTCGGCGAAGTCTGGACAAACAGCGACTATGACCTTCTGGCAAAGTATATGAACCTTGCTCCGGGAGATTTGATGAACAATGCGATGAGCGTTCTGGATATGCCCGGCTCTGCAATGGGAACATGGGGGCTTTTTGAAAAAGTTTTCAAGGGCGGGGATTATTCTCATATTGACGAGGTTTTGAAGAACGATAAAAAATACAAGGACCCGACTTATCTGGTAACCTATCTGGATAATCATGATAAGCCGAGGTTCAATGCGCCGGAATGGGACGGCAGTCCGGCTTCAGTTGCCCAGTATGAAGACGCCCTGAACTATTACTTCACGGCCAGAGGGATTCCCTGCATATATTACGGTACGGAAACAATGATGTCCGGCGGCAATGACCCTGATAACAGGAAGATGCTGGGAATAGAGGGAATTAAGGCGTCAAAAAATAATCCTGTTTACATAAAGCTTAAGCGGCTTAATGCTTTGAGGCGTTCATCGGCTGCTTTGAGAAAGGGCGGGCAGAAAAAGCTTTTTTCAGACAGGGATTTTTACGCTTTTTCCCGCAAATGGAAAAAGGAAGAGGTTTTTGTTTACCTGAATAAATCGGACAGTCCCCGCAAGCTGCCGGTTTTGCCGCCGCCGGGAAGGTATATCGACCTTTACAGCGGATTAAAAACCGAATTTTCTTCAAATAATAAAAATGATCTTGAAGTTCCGCCTCATTCGCTTCGCGTTTTAAGGAAAGATAACTGACTTAATATGTTAAAATATCTACGGGAGGCCATATGAAAAAAATAACTGCGCTTTTTCTTGTCTTATTTTCTTTTGCCTGTTTCAGGAATGAAAAAACGGTCGGGACAAAAAATAATCCGATTGTAGTCGCCCTTTCCGCGCCTTATTTCCAGAAACTTTCTGATTCTGATTTGTCATACTTTGAGGCCTATTTGAATTCAAAAGTCGGGCTTTTTGTCAAAGTTGAGCCCTACAGAGAACCGTCTAATCTGATAAAAGACATTGGAGCAGGGAAGGCGGACGCTTCGCTGATGACAGTTAATGAATACCTTATAGCTAGGCAGGATTATAAATCTGTTCCAGTGCTCAGAGTGTTAAGGGGGAAAAGAGAAAATAAGTATTTTGCCGGCATAGCGGCGGCTGATAAAAGCATAAATTCTCTTGATGACCTTAAAGGAAAGGTTATAGCCTCCAGGGACCCCTATTCCATAAGCGGCTTTGTTTTGCCTGCGATATTTTTTTCCAAGGAAAAGATAAAGCCTAAATTTATATTTACCGGTTCGCATGAAGCGGCAGTAAAGAAGCTGTTTGACAAAGAGGCGCAGGCCGTTTCTATATATGAAAAAATGATAAAAGCCGACAAGAGACTTAAACTTTTACAGATAATGGGACCTGTGCCCAATGAGCCGTTTGTGTGCAGGAAAGGCCTGAAAGAAGGCGTATGTGAAAGATTAAAAGACGCTTTATTGTCCATGCCTGCCGATAAAAGAAGCGCTCAGATTCTGCTTTCCATGGCGGATATAACCGGATTTGAGCCGGTTTTGCCTGAGGTCTATGCTGATTTGCATGAGATAATACTTTATTCGGGAAAGGATATTTATTCTCTTGTCCCGGAAAGTTATAAATTGTCCAAAATCCATGAACCTTATTATTTTGACTGATGCGATTTGAAACAAAACTGATACATGCAGGCCAAAAAACGGACAGGGATACAGGTTCTGTGAATGTTCCTGTTTATCAGACTTCCACCTTCAAGCAGGATGCGCCCGGAAAAAGCCGCAACGGGTGGACATACTCAAGAAGCGGGAATCCTACAAGAAAGGCCCTTGAGGATTGCGTCGCTTCTCTTGAGCAGGCATGGGGAGCATATGCTTTCGCCTCGGGCATGGCCGCTGAAACGGCTGTTTTATCAATGCTTAAGCCGGGCGATACGCTTATTGCCTCAAAAGATATATACGGCGGCACCTACAGGCTTATAGAAAAGATTATAAAACCCTCAGGCGTGAAAGTTTTATATTGCGATCTTACGGATTCAAAAAATCTGGAAAAGATAAACAGGAGTTTTTCAATGCTGTGGCTGGAAACCCCGTCAAATCCTCTGCTCAAAGTCTGCGATATAAGAGCTTTGTCTGATGTGTGCCGCAGGAAAAAGGCCATTGTATGTGTTGACAATACTTTCGCGACTCCTTTTTTTCAGAGACCCCTTTCTTTGGGCGCAGATATTGTTGTGCACAGTTCTACCAAATATTTGGGCGGGCACAGCGATATTATAGGCGGTTTGGCGGCGGCAAAATCTGAAGGTCTCGCAAAAGCTATAAGATTTTATCAAAATGCCGCGGGCGCCATCCCGGGGCCATGGGACGCCTGGCTTACCCTGCGGGGAATAAAGACGCTGGCTGTAAGAATGAGAAAGCATGAGGAAAACGCTTTAGCCGCGGCAAATTTCCTTAAATCCAGAAAAGAAGTTGAAAAAGTTTATTTTACGGGATTGAAGGAGCATCCCGGTCATGAAACAGCGCTGAAACAAATGGACGGACATTGCCCGATTCTCAGTTTTGAGCTTTGCGGAGGGGAGAAATCGGTAAAAAGGTTTTTTTCAAAGCTTAAGCTTTTTTCTCTTGCAGACAGTCTTGGCGGCGTCGAATCCCTGATAAACTATCCCAGAATTCAAACTCACGCTTTTTTAACCGAAGAACAGAGATTAAAGCTCGGCATCACTCCGGGACTTATAAGGCTTTCCTGCGGTATAGAAGATAAAGACGATTTGATTGCTGACTTGGAATCCGCCTTGAAGGGGATTTAAATAAAAAGCCCCCGTTCTATGCGGGGGCTTTTTTGTTTATTTTAACTGTTATTTCTTTTCTTCGGTTTGCGGCTTATTCTCTTGTTTATTAATTTCCGGCTTTGCGTTTTCTTCATTGCAGAGATTGCATTTTTTTCCTTTATGATTCTTATGGCCTTTCATGCCTGCGCACTTTTTGCAATTATGATTCTTGTCTCCTTTCATTCCGGAGCAATTCTTACAATCGTATTTTCCGGTTTCACGGCATTTGCAGTCTTTGCAATCGCATTTGCATTTTGAGGGGTCGCATTTTCCGTCTTTGCAGCAGCCGCATGAACAGGATGAGCACATTTTGCCTTTCATTTGCGTTTTCTGGGCATATTTGGCTGGGTCCTTCTTAAACTTTTCCGCGCAGCTATTGCAGCAGAAATAATAGGTTTTGCCGTTATATTCAGCCTTGGGCGTCGTTTCATTTACGGCTACCTTTTCTCCGCTTACAGGACAAAATACAGCATTCTCAGTTTTTGCCGTTTCCTGCTTAGTTTCAGCGGGCGTCTGGCTTTGGGCGTATGATACGGCCATAAACCCGAACAGAGCTGCCGCTATTATCGCTGTTTTCTTCATTTTATTACCTCCCTTCCATTTTCCTTGATAGTTTTTTCTATCAAATCCACTGAAACTTTGGCTTCATCGTAAATTATCTTAACATTCCCGTTAATATAGGAAGGTAAGACCGATTCAATTCCATTGACTCTTAAAAGATCTTTTTTCAGAGAGTCTTCGCAGCCATGGCATTTCAGACCTTTTACTTTCAGAGTAATTTCTTTCATTAAAATTTCCTGTAAATTTCCATCAGCTCTTTAATCTTTTCCTTAACGGCTTTCTTGTCGCCCGAGGACATTGCATGTTTTACGCAAGTGTCAAGATGGTTTTCAAGAATGATTGCGTTTACGCTTTTTAAAGCGCCGCAAACAGCGGCTATCTGCTGGAAAATATCAAGGCAATACTGCTTTTCTTCTATCATTTTTATTATGCCGCGTATTTGTCCCTCGGCCCTTTTCAGACGGGGTTTCGTTTTTTTTATGACATCAGAGTTTATCATAGTCTCATCATACTATTTAGGGGTATATTTGTCAATAGTGATTTTCTCATTTAGTAAAACAAGTTTTTTTTAGTATACATGTAATAAGTATATTGCGGATGTCAAAAAGAAAACCCCCGGGTTTTAATGCCCGGGGGTAATTGACAAACTGCGGAGATTAGTTCGCTTTCATTGTGGAGTTGACCCAGTCTACGGCGTTCTTAACCTTAGAATAAACTCCGTATTTATTGGGCCTGGCGCAGCCTTCGCCCCAGCTTACCACTCCAACTAAAACCCTTGAAGAGCCGCTGCCCATAACAAGCGGGCCGCCGCTGTCGCCCTGGCAGGAGTCTTTTCCTCCGTCCTTGAAACCGGCGCATATCATATTGTCATTTATTGAACCGGGATATGCCAGGGAGCAGGTTTGCTGATCTACGAAAGGAACATCAACCTTCATCAGTGTTTTTGAAACAGATGATGAATTCTCGCTGGTGACGCCCCAGCCTGCAACTGTGAAAGTGGGGGTTCCGGTTATTTCTTTCGTATTCATTTTTATCGGGGGATATTTGCTTTCGCCGCTTATTTTTATAAGAGCATAATCGGCGTTCATTACATTGCTGTCCCACTCGGGATGCTTTATTATTTTGACCGGCGTAAATTTTTCGGCTTGAGCCGTGTCGTACTGGTTTTGCAGCCCTATGAGTATGTAGGAGGGGGTTATCCCGTCTACGCAATGGGCTGCCGTCAAAATCCAGTTTTTTGCTATCAGCGAGCCGCCGCAAAAATGTCCGTAGTAAGAATGCTGCAGCGAGACTATAAAGGGAAATTCTCCCAGATTAGCCTGCGTGCCTCCAACTATCTTTTGAAGGCCAGGGTTCAGTGGGGCTGGAACTTCAACATTTGAAAGAAGCTCCGGTATATTGGCGTTCTCTATATTGAGCTCAGCGGCTTTTGCGTTTGAGAGCATTACCGCGAGAATTACTGCTGATGCTATTTTTTTCACTTTACCTCCGTCATGGGACTTAGGTCCCGGCTATATATAGGTACATTAAACAAGCGCTTTTGACTATAATCAATGGGCTTTGGTACTATATTTTTTTGGTCTTTGGTCCTATTGAAAAAATATTGACAAGTCAAGGGCGTTTTTTGCTTACTTCTTTATGAAATTGACTATTTTTCTCTGATATTCCTGAGACCTTGGTGAATCAAAAATTTGAACTCCATGACCGCTGTCAGCTTCCATAAAAGAGCATTTAATCCCTTTTTTAAGGCATATTTCGGCGAATATTTCGCATGACCGGGCCGAATATTTGTCAGAAGGAGAATATGAAAAAAGGATTTCAGCTTTGGAATTTGCTATAGCTTCTGAAGGTTTCAACCCCGCATATTCATATCCCGGAGACAGCAATATAAGTTTGGATATGCTCTTATTTTCTGAAAAAACGGCGGCAGAATTGGCGCCTATACTGGCCCCGGCCGGAATTATTTTTTCAGGCGGAAAATCTTTAATAAGGCGTTTATATGCCGCGTCCAAGTCTAAAATTATTTTTTCCCAGTCTTTTAGCGAGAAATTTTTATAATCCGTTTTTTTCCCTTTGCATTTGACGCTTTTGCCGTGTCCACGAAGATCAACGGCAAGGTAATTTATCCCTTCTTTATCCAGCGTTGAATTAAATTTTGACCATTCCTGCCTGTTTGAGCCAAGTCCGTGCACCTCAATCAGAACCGGGGCCTTCCTGTCATTTATTTTCTCATAAGCCGAAAGCAGGCAGCCGTCGGCTGTTTTAATTTCTATCTCTCCGGCCCTGCAGTTTAATGTGAAAAATAGTCCGGCAAGCAGATAGGCAAATTTCATACTTTATCGCTTCCGCTTTCCTGCTGCTGCCCAGAGTTTTTATCCTGCTCATCTTTGGCCAGCTCGGCCAGCTCCGTTATGGTAAGCGTTTTGTCTCTTTGTATTCTCACTTTTACCGCGGCCTCTGAGGCCCTTATATCTTTTTTCGGATCTTTTTCATTCAGGTAATATCTTTCCGGAAACACCGCTTTGACCTCACGGCTTGAAGGATAAAGTTTTATCATGGCCCAGTTTTTTTCATAAACAGGATTTAATGAGCAGTCTTTTACTTCATAGTAGTTTCCGCTTCTGCCGTCTGTAAGCCGGAATTTCTTTTCCGATTCAGAGAAATGGACCCATATTCTGTATACGTATTTGTCTAATTTTTTGGCGCATTCAGAAACATTGTCTTCCTGAGCATATCTAAGGGCTACATAAGTTCCTGAGAGAATATCCCTTGGGTCTACAGGCGCAGTTTCCAGCCAGAATTCGGATACAAAATCTGCTCTGTTAATATAAAGCCAGCCGCCGAAAACGGCAAAGAAAAAAATCTGAGAGGCAATAAGTATTTTAAGTTTCATTCTTCCTCCATATCCTTTATTAAATTCTTCCGCCAGCTGTTTACATAGTAGGCAACAGCTATCAAAGCGGCGCCTGAGACTATAAAGCCGAATCCTGTTTGCAGAAATCCGAGTTTGCCGAAAAGATCAAAAAATCTGGAGATTATTATGACGGCTGTCATAGCTATACCAAGATTTATAAATCTCTTGTCTCTTATCTCAGAGCCGTGAAGTATGGCGGCTATATAAAGCCACAGGGCCAGTATATTCATTATAAACGAGTCCGACTCGCTTCTGAATATTCCCAGAGCCCTGAGAATTGAGAAGGCGAGAACGGCAAGGACAGGATATCCCACCCTTGTCTTTTGAGATTTTATGATCTCTATTGCAGACCAGATATATGCTGCGGCTGTTATGATTATGGAAAGCGTATATTTAACTGCATCTATCTGCTGACTTTCTGCCCGCCAGGAGATGTCTCTGTAAAGGTCTTTGAAAGAAAAAATAAAAGCTGCTATGCAAAAAATCATGAAATAGCGGTAAGGGAAATCTTTGCCGGACAAGGATAAGGCCCAGGCGGCAAAGCCGAGAGATATTATTGCTCTGTTCCCCTGTATGTGGGAAAGCGAAAAGAACATCAGATAAGCGGCGAATACGGCATAAAGGCGCGGCGGAACTTTGCCGTCCAGTTTAATATACGCAGCTCTTAGACCAAAAAACATTAATGCGGCAAAAAGCGACGAGAGGATGAAATTAAGCCCTGCAGGGTCTGTTTTGGTTACGGAAAAAACCGTGTCATTTGACAGACAGTAGTATATTATTCCGTAGAACAGAAGCTCAAAAATCACCGTCAGATATCTTCTGTTCAAAAGCCAGACAAGGGGAGCGGATATTGCCGCCCAGGCCATAAAGGGTTTAAGCGGATCTGAGCTAAGCTGAAAAATTTGTCCGTAGAGACCAAAGCCCAAGGCCGGCATAAAAAACCATAAAATCTCGGCAGGGATTGAAATCAGTTTTTTTTCTTCAAACTTTACGGCTGCCGCTGCGCAGGCCAGATAAACAGACAGGTAGGCGATTATTTTTGTAAGGCCGCCTATTTTATCCCAGTTATATGAGATTATAAGCCCTGTTCCAAAGGCCATAAAAGCGCCTCCAAGAACAGTTATTATGAGCGAGGCATCCGGCATTTTTCTTTTCCTTGCCAGAATAAGCCCGTATATTTTATCCGCCTCGGCTTTTTCCAAAAGTCCTTCAGCGGCGCAGGAATCAAGGTCTTTTCTAAGTCTCTTATAGTATGAAAACATCGCCCCTCCGATATGTTAAAATAATAGCATAAAATAGAAGGTTGCCGGGCAATCTTTAGGAGCTTTTATGAAAAATTTTATTCCCATGTTTTTCGCGGCGCTTTTTGCCTTGCCTTTATCGGTCAAAGCTGAGGATGCGGATCATCCGGCTTCTGACAGCGTAAGACAGCTCATAGATACGGCAAAAACTTATAAGAACGAATATGAAAAGGGCATTACTGCCGAGGAAAAAGCTTCAAGGGCCAAGGTGAGGGAAAAAATAAGCTCAATATTGGACCTGAAAGAGATGGCGCATCTCATACTTAAAAATCACTGGGCCAAGCTCAAAGACTCCGAGAGAACTCAATATGCGGATTTGCTTTCCTCGCTTGTGGAAAAAATCGGCTATCCTCAAATAGCGGAGTACTTCAATAAGGATATAAGGATAGAGTTCCTCGGGGAAAAAGAGCTGTCTGAAAATAACAGGGAAGTAATGGTCAGAATAACTTATCCAAACGACGAGTTCATACTGTATACAAGCTTTATGATAAGAAAAGACTCAAGCAGCTGGCGGGTCTATGATGTAATAACAGACGGCGACAGCTTATTGCTGATATACCGCAATCAGCATATGGGGATAATAAAGGAAAAAGGGTTTGGCGAACTCATAAGGCTTATGAAGAAGAAACTGGCTTCTGCGGAAAATAAAAAATGAAAACCATCTTCCTTTTACTCTTTCTTTTAGAAGGTAATTTTCTCTTTGCCCAGAATTACGGCCTTAAAGACTGTCTTGATTATGCCTACAAAAACAGTCCGGAGATAGCTGAAACGGCCCTCAACTATGTAAAATACGAATCTGCCAAAAAACAGGCCCAGGACGCTTCAAATCCAAAGTTTTCTCTTCTGACCTATGGCGCTCCGATGTATAAGATAACTGGCGACGCTTTTTCCTACGACAGGGATTATAGCGTATGGGGGCCGTATATACACGCCAAACTTCAAATGACTATGCCGGTTTTCACCTGGGGCAAGATAGACGCATATCTTAAGGCGGCTGATAACGGCATAAAGGTTGCGGAAAATGAAAAACTGCAAAAAGCCAATGAAGTGGCTTATGAGATAAAAAAGTATTACTACAGTCTGCTTTTGGCCAGAACTTTGAAAAAAGTCGTTGAAGATGTTGAAAAAATACTTGCTGAAGCCGTACAAAAAGCTCAGCAAATGTATGAAAACGGCGAGGGCGAGGTAAAAAAAAGCGATTTGGAGAAACTCAAGGTATATCTGGGTACGGCGGAAAAATACCGCCATGAAGCCGAAAAGGGAGTGATCATGGCCCGGCTGGCTCTTATGCAGAAAATGGGGATGAAAGAGCAGGACAATTTTGACATAAGAGACTCAAGACTTTCCAGACAGCCGTATGAACTCAGGGATGCGCAGTATTATGTGGACCTTGCTTTCAATCACAGGCCGGAATGGATGATGGTAAGGCATGGCATCAGGGCTAAAAGCCTGCTTGTTGAGGCCGAAAAAGCCGATAGATATCCTGTTTTTTTTCTGGCCGCCGAAGCGTCTTATGATAAGGCATGGGTCGTAAAGGATCAAAAAAATCCGTGGCTCAATGACAATTTCAACAATTTTTACGGCGGGGCCGCCATAGGCGCCAAATTTGACTTTGCGCCCAAGACCCTTAATGCAAAGATAAGGGAAAAACAGGCGGAAGCGGATCAGCTCAAAGAAAAAGAGCGGTTTGCCAAAGACGGGATTGCTCTTCAAGTAAAGAATTCATATTACAATGCCAAAGAAGCGGCCGACAATATAGTCTCAATGAAAAAAGCTGCCGACGCAGCTGATAAATGGGTTATGGCCGCAGGCCTTACATACGGTCTGGGGACTGGCGACGTAAAAGATGCTCTTGAAGGCCTGGCGGCAAGGGCTCAGGCGCAAAAAGATTATTATCAGGCCATCTTTGATTACAATATGGCTCTGGCTGAACTGGCTAAAAATTGCGGTCTGGACGGTTTCCCTGATGAAAAATAGGCTGATATCGTCTTATACTTCATTTTTATATTCAAATTTCAAAAAGATCATTTTTTTCTTCTTTATTCTGACGGTTATTTCAGTTCATTTTGCCTCCAGGCTGAAATTTGAGTCAAACTTTGAGGCCCTGCTGCCGAAGACATTCCCGAGCGTTTTAACATTGGATGAAGTTACAAGGGAGTTCGGCGGGACGGGGTATCTTGTCGCTGTCATAAAATCTCAAAATACAAGAGCCTCGAAAAAATTCGCTTTTGATTTTGTGAAAGAGATTGAAAAATTGCCTGAAGTTAAGTACGTCAGCTGGCGTCAGCCCAAGAAGTTTTTTGAAGACAGGAAACTTTTATTCATTGAACTTGAAGATTTAAGGGAGATACGCAGGAGGGTAAATAAAAAGATAGAGTTTGAAAAAAGAAAGGCCAATCCCCTATTCATAGATTTGAGCGAAGAGGATTATAGTCTTGACCTGTCGGATATAGAAAAGAAATACAGCGGGAAGGATGTTTTCAGAGAGTATTATGAGAGCCATGACGGCAAAGAGCTTCTTTTGCTTATAAAGCCCAACGGGCTGGCCGGCGATTTGAAATTTTCAAGAAAACTTGAAAAAGAGGTTTTAGGCGCTTTTGAAAAATTAAAGCCGGCGTCTTATGCCCCTGATTTGACGGTGGAGCTTACAGGAAGATATAAAAAGCAGATAGACCTTAATGATCAGCTTGTCGGGGATATAAAATTTACAGTGGCCGGCTCGCTTATTCTCGGCTCATTGATACTTTTTTTCTTTTTCAGGCAGGCCAGAGGCGTTTTTCTGGTCGGGGTTCCGCTTCTGACAGGCATTATAATCACTCTCGCTTTTGCATATCTTAAATTCGGTTATCTCAACATAATAAGCGGTTTTTTATTTTCAATACTTATGGGAATAGGGATGGATTACGGCATAGTTTTTTACAGCCGCTATATGGAGGAGAAAATAAAAGGCGCCGTTTCGCCTCAGGCCATGGCCGGGTCTTTTCAAGGTGTCGGGATTTCAATACTTATAGCGGCTTTTACGACAGGCATTTCTTTTTTTACTCTGCTTATCGCTGAATTTAAGGGCTTTTCTCAATTCGGCGCCATAGCAGGCGCCGGTGTTCTGATCAATCTTTTTGTTTTTTTAACTCTGCATCCGGCTCTTATAATTTTTTGGGAAAAGATAAAAATGCCTGTCTACAGACCGGCCTTTTCTTTTTCCGTGAAAGCTCCCAGAATCAAGGCTCATGTCCCGGCGCTCATTGCCTCGCTCATTATTGTCGCTTATGCCGTTTTTAACTTTTCAAAACTTTCTTTTGAATATGACTTCAACTCAATTCAGGGCTCAAATATACCATCATTCATACTTGATAAAAGGGTAAATGAGATAATAGGCACTTCTCTGACCCCGGATATCGTTATGACCGGTTCTATCTCTGAGACGGTAGAGGTCTCGGATTTACTTTCCAGGAAAGAAAAAAATCCCGACACCACGATAGATTCTCACGCTTCGGTTCTGACTTTTATGCCTGCCGACCAGCAGCAGAGAATTGAGGAACTGAAAAAGATAAAGAATATCCTGGAAGATACCGCTTTAAACGCTCTTGATAAAGAACAGAAGAAAAAAATAGATGAGATAAAAAAACTTCTAAGTCCCCAGCCGATTACAAAAGCTAATTTGCCCCGGGAAATAGCCAGGATGTTTTACGGGGAAAGCGGCAAAACGGCTGTGTATATATTCCCTAAGGTAAGTTTGAGCGATGTTCTGCTTGTCAGAAAAGCTTCGGATGAAATAAAGGATCTTGAGCTGAAAGGAAAAACGCTGCATCCTGTAAGCGAATCCGTCATATTTGCCGAAATACTCAGAATGATAGAAAAAGACGGTAAGATTATAATGCTGCTTTCATTTTTTGGCGTGCTTTTTCCCGTGGCGCTTGCTTACAGGAGCTTTAAAGCGGCTGTTTTGATAGGGGTTAACCTGATCTTCAGTCTGGCCTTCCTTCTGGCAGGAATGATTTTTTTCTCTATGAAACTTAACTTCTTCAATGTGCTTATGCTGCCTTTGATCTTTGGTCTCGGCATAGACTATGGCGAATATCTTTACAGCCGCTATAAGCAGGAAGGAAAAGGCGGGGCATACATAGCGCTTACTCATACAGGCCCGGCTGTTTTTACCTCTGCGCTTACTACGATGCTTGGCTTCGGCACTTTGCTTTTTGCCAATCATCAGGGCCTCAAGACTATAGGACAGATTTCGGTTATGGGCATATTTTCCGCTTTTCTTTCTTCGGTAATATTTCTGCTTTCCTTTCTTGTGATGCTGGAAAAAATAGAGGCAAAAAAATGAGAAAACTTGATCCCTTAATAATGAAGATTTCTTACCCCCTGATAGGCATATTTGAAAAAGCCGGCATAAGACCAAATCATCTTACTGTGATGGGGGCTTTGCTGAATCTTATCGGTGTTTACCACATAGCAATGGGAAGCTTTAAGAAAGGGATGACCATAGTGATATTCACCTGGCTTTTTGATGTTATAGACGGGGCTTTGGCCAAATACGCCTCAATGACCACAAAATTCGGCGGTTTCCTTGACTCCGTTTTAGACCGCTATACCGAGGGGCTGGTAATCGCTGCCTTTGCATATGCTTATGCGGTTAGGGGAAACGCCAATGCGGTTTTGTTATGCGTTGTTGCCATGCTCGGTGCGCTTACAGTGCCTTATGCCAGGGCAAGAGCGGAGAAAGAGATTGAAAAATGCGATGTAGGCATAGGCGACAGACTCTCAAGACTGGTTCTTCTGGCGCTGTTTACTTTGTTGAATAAAGCCGAAATAGGTATAATCTTAGTTGCGGCAATTTCTCATTTTACGGTTTTTCAAAGGATAGTTTATACAAGAAAAGTTTTGAAAAAAAACTTAAGCGGAGGGAAAAATGAAAAATAAAAATATTGCGCCTGCCAAGGGAAAGCTTGGAGTCTTAATACCCGGTTTTTGCGGCGCCATAACCACCACCATAATAGGGGGAGTTGAAGGCATTAAGAAAGGGCAGGATAAGCCGATAGGTTCCCTTACGCAGATGGGCAGAATAAGACTTGGCAAAAGAAGCGAAAAGAGATGCCCTCTGATAAAAGATTTTGTTCCGCTGGCTGAAATGAAAGACCTCGTTTTCGGCGGCTGGGACATATTCAATGAAAACCTTTATGACTCGGCTAAAAAGGCTTCTGTGCTTGAAAGGCCGCATATAGAAAGACTAAAGAAGGAATTGTCTTCCTACAGGCCTATGAAGGCTGTTTTTGACAGAAAATATGTGAAAAATTTGTCCGGCTCATGGGTTAAAGAGGCCAAAACAAAAAGAGAACTGGCTGAAATGCTCAGGAAGGATATAAAAGATTTTAAAAAGAAAAATAAACTTGACCGGCTTGTTATGATATGGTGTGCTTCCACTGAAGTTTATATAGAGGAAAGCGAAGTGCATTCAACAATAGAGAAATTTGAAAAGGGACTGGCTGATAATGACCCTCTGATATCGCCTTCAATGATATATGCCTATGCCGCTATACAGGAAGGGCTGCCTTTTATAAACGGAGCGCCTAACCTTTCCTGCTATATACCGGCTCTCATAGATCTTTCAATCAAAAGGGGCGTCCCGATAGCCGGCAGCGATTTCAAAACAGGGCAGACTCTTATGAAAACCATAATAGCTCCAGGAATGAAGGCCAGAATGCTTGGCGTCAATGGATGGTTTTCCACTAATATACTCGGCAACAGGGACGGAGAGGTGCTTGACGATCCGGATTCTTTCAAAACCAAGGAAGTCAGCAAACTGTCCGTGCTTGAAAGTATACTTGAACAGGAAAAATATCCGCAGCTTTATGGAGATCTTTACCACAAAGTGAGAATAAATTATTATCCTCCCAGGGGCGATAATAAGGAAAGCTGGGACAACATAGATATTTTCGGCTGGCTTAATTACCCAATGCAGATAAAGATAAACTTCTTATGCAGGGACTCAATTCTGGCCGCGCCTGTGGCGCTGGACCTTGTGCTTTTTATGGACCTTGCCAAAAGGGCGGGGCTGTCCGGTATACAGGAATGGCTGTCTTTTTACTTCAAGAGCCCTATGCATGCCAAAGAGGTTTATCCTGAAAACGACCTTTTTGTTCAGCTGGAAAAGCTTGAAAATAATTTAAGGCATATGATGGGCGAAACTCTCATAACTCATCTCGGAAAAGAGTATTACGAGAAATCCGCAAAGTAAACGGCGCATTTTCATTATAAGCCGCCTCATTTGCTATAATTAACCTATGAATATGGACAAGACCTGCGAGTTGTTGGCTACCGATTTTTATCTCGGGAAATTGCCTTATAAATTTACCGGCAAGTATTATGGCGGGGGCACATTGGGCACTTTTGCCGGTTTTCTTCTGGCTATGGCTATGCCGGCAAATGAGCGTTTTTTTATCTTTTCAATTGTTCTGCTGACTCTGATTTCCGTCTTTGTTTCGCACAGGACATCTTTGTTTTACAAAACAGGAGATGACCAGAGAATAATAATAGACGAGACGGCAGGATATATGCTGTCTGTGGCTTTTTTGCCCAGAGATTTAAATTATCTCATAGTGGCTTTTGTCTTCTTCAGGATTTATGACGGCTTAAAACCGTGGCCTATAAAGTGGCTTGATAAAAATCTTAAAGGCGGACTTGGCATAACCGCTGATGATCTTGTCGCGGGGCTTTTTGCCAATGTCACTTTAAGAATATTTATGCATTGAAGGCCTTTTCTGAAACTCTTTTTCGGGGCGTGGCTCAGCTGGCTAGAGCGTCCGCTTTGGGAGCGGAAGGTCGTCGGTTCAAATCCGACCGCCCCGACCACAAGACTGTAAATCATCAAATTATGGAGATTTTTCCGTTATGATTTTGTATAATCAAAATAATGTTTTTGAAAATGTTCCTTTTGTTGTTTTTTGTCCCTTTTGCCAATGCCGAGATGCTGCTTATAGGTAATGCAGCGGTTTCTTTGTCCGATTTGCCCACGCTTGCTCCAGATGAGGTTTCCACTTCAACTTCAATCTGCGATATAGAAGAAAATGAGCAGGATTTTGAAAATGAAAGCTCAACGTCGGCTTACAATGAACAGGATATAGAATTTGTGGAAACAAGCGGGGAATACGGCGAAGAGATATTCATAAGCACATTTCCTCTGGTGGAACCTGATGCCAGGAATCTTGGCGGAAACGGCACCTTGACTTTAACCAGAAAAGATACGGGGGAAACCTTAACCGTGACTTACAGAGATAAAAGCGGCGCCTATCTTGAGGAAGCTTTTGAGGAAATAAAGCATATTATGAGATGTTCTCTGGAAGGCGCTGAAATAAAAACCCCTAAACTTCTGGTGGAACTTTTGGACGCCATAGAGGACAAGTTCGGCAAAAAAGGGCTTATTCTTTTAAGCGGCTATCGCACCAAGGACT
>JAJUJA010000074.1 GCA_029267355.1 Elusimicrobiota bacterium
ACCGCAGCCACCTGTTCGCCTACAAATCTGACCGTGTCATCGGCAAAGACATATCTGTCCTTCATATAAAGGCCGAATTTATGGGGGAAATCCTTGCCTGTCACAACCTTGAGAACCCCGTCAATCTTGAGGGCCGAAGAGACGTCTATCTTTTTTATTTTGGCAAAAGCGTGAGGGCTTTCAACGGCGGCCGCATAAAGAAGCGCGGGACCGAATTCCAGGTCGTCTGTATATCTGGCTGCGGCTGTTATCTTCTCCCAGCCGTCCACCCTGTTCACATTTTTGCCTACCGCGTCAAACTCGTTTAATTTTTCCAGTTTCGTCTTTACCTTCGTTTCAGTTTTCTTTTTTATCTGCATAATCACCTCTGGTCTATATGACACTTGAAGCTTTCTTTCGGGTACTACTCATAAAGGCGGGGATTTCAAACTCTATTTTCCGCAATTTATCGTATGCCTCTTCAGCTGATAATTCCCTTACCCTTATCCTTGTTTATTTCTTCGCCGCCTCTTCTATAGCTTCAACTATGGGCTCATAGCCGGTGCATCTGCAAAGATTGCCGCTTATGGCCTCCTTTATTTCTTCACGGCCCGCCTTGGGATTTTCGCTCAGAAGTTCAGTGGCTGAAAGTATGACCCCCGGCGCGCAAAACCCGCATTGAAAAGCGTTTTTTTCATGAAATTTCTTCTGAAGCTTTTGAGTCAGTTTATTGGCATTGGCGCCTTCGCAGGTTACTATCTCGCAGCCGTCGGCTTCCACGGCAAGAACCAGGCATGACCTTACGGTTTTGCCGTTCATCAGAACAGTGCAGGCCCCGCAATCGCCTCTGTCGCAGCCGACCTTGGGACTTTTAATTCCCATATCGCTTCTGAGGAAATCCAGAAGAGACTTATTTGGAAGGACTTCAGCCTTGACAATATCGCCATTAAGCTTAAATTCTATGCTGTGCTTTTTCATTTTTTCTCCCCGGCTATTCTATCATTCCCTCGCCGTAATGCGGTACGCCTTTATAGTACCTTGAAACTGTTTTCTCAAGAGCCCTTGAAAGCATTACTTTGGCCATATGAAGTCTATATTCCTTTGAAGACCTTATATCTGATATCGGAGCTATTTCTTTTTCAAATATTTTTCCGGCCTGAGAAAGCGTTTCCTTGTCTATTTTTTTACCCTTTAGAAACTCCTCGGTCTTATAAGCGCGCCTCGGCGTTGGGGCCAGAGAGCCGAAAGCTATTTTATAGTTCTTATCGCAGTCCAGAAGCGCCGTGATTGAGGCCTGAGCGAGGTCTTCTCCCTCGTATCTTGACAGCTTCAAATAGGCGGCGGAAGTCTTAGACACGGGCGCTTTAATCTCTATTGAATGCAGTATTTCATTGGGCTCAATAGCTGTTTTCTTGGGTCCTGTGAACCATTTCTCGGCAGGAATTTTTCTTGACTCCTTTTCGCTTAAGAGGTTTATCTCAGCCTCATAAACCAGAAGAGGCCCGGCGGAGTCGGCGCAGGGAACGGCTGAGCATATATTGCCGGCCACGGTAGCCCGGTTTCTCACGCCTACGGAAGCCACCGTCTGAGCGGCCTCCCATAGAGCGGTGAAATGTTTTTTTACCGTTTGAGATTTTATCAAATCTGAAAAGGTCACATTGGCGCCCAAAGTTAAAACTCCGTTCTTGAAAGATATATCGCTTATTCCTTCAAGTCCTTTCAGGTCTATCAGCAAATCAGGCGAAACCCAATTCTCCCTTAAAAGCACTACAAGATCCGTTCCTCCGGCCAGAATTTTAGCCGAAGAGCCTTTGGCGGATTTAAGCGACAAGGCCTCGCTCCAGCTTTTGACCTTTTCATATTCAAACTGAGCCGTAATAGGCATAAAACCTCCGTATATGACGCAGCTTACAGCGTCCAGGCCACCACTCTTCCCATTGAGGACTCAAGTTCCATTCCTTTCAGGGGAAAGAAGCCGAGCCAGCATCTTTTGTTTGAAAGCTTATCTATGTCGCCGCCTATATTTTCGGCATGAACCAGTCTTTTTGGGAAAAGCTTCAGATGCATTACCTGATAATATTCCTCTGTCGGAAACATTTCATCCCACTTTTTGCCGTATTTTTTCACAAGCTTGTTCTCGGCTTCAATGAAAAGTTTGGGATGCCAGTTCCTTATTATGGTATTCATCGGATGATCCGCGCTGCCGCAATCAACGCCTATCCACTTGAATTTCATATCAAGCGCCCATTTATGAAACTCCGGTCCCGGCCCCGGGTGCTTGCAGAAATATCTTACTTCATCGGCGCTTTTCTCATACCAGGCGTATTTATGATAGCCGGTATTTATTATCAGTATGTCTCCTTTTTTTATCTCGGCCCTTTTCATCATCAGTTCGGGGTCATAAAGGTCATAGTCGCCTACATCTCTGGAAATATCAACTACAACGGCTTCTCCTGTCCATTCTTCCATGGGAACTTCGCCTATGGTCCTGCCGGCGCCGTAAAAGTGTATTTCTCCGTCCATATGAGTGCCGACATGGTTTGAAGTCTGTATTATCTGTCCGTTTGCGCCCTGGCCCATATGCGCGCCGGCTATTCTTTTGAAATACTGCACCTGAAGCGGCATATAGCTCGGCCATGGCGGCGTATGCACGCTTAAAGGCTGCGTCAAATCATACATTTTCGCTTTCCCCATTAATTTTATAAATTCATTTGCGTTCATTTTTCCTCCATAGAAAATTTCTTTTACAAGCTAAAAGAATTCTAACAAATAAAAGACCCTTAATAAAGGGGGGAAAAAGGGGGATTTATTTTCTCAGGCGCCTTTTATTTCTCTGAGCATTTCCTCTATGAGAGCGGGCATTGATTCCAGCTTCATCCTGACCGGAGTCTTATCTCTCCTTCTCTTGAACTCAAATTCATTGTCCTTGAGAGTTTTTGAGCTCAGCACTATTCTGAAAGGAAGTCCTATCAAATCTGCGTCCTTAAATTTAATGCCCGCCCTTTCATTTCTTTCATCCCATAAAGTTTCAATGCCGGCGGACAGCAGAGTATCATGAATTTGCTGAGATTTTGAATAAACTTCCTTATCTTCAGTTTCAACGGTAACGAGATAGACATGGAAAGGCGCTATCGGCGCCGGCCATATTATGCCGAATTCATCATTATTCTGCTCTATGGCGGCCGCCACTGTTCTTGAAACGCCTATGCCGTAACATCCCATTTCCATAGGCCTGTTCTTTTGTCCCTCGTCAAGAAATTCGCATTTAAGGGAAGCTGAATATTTAGTGCCGAGCTTGAAAGTCTGGCCCACTTCTATGCCTTTCACAAATTTCAGCAAAGACCCGCATTTATGGCAAAGGTCTCCCGGCCCGGCATTTTTAATATCGGCAAAAATATCCGGCTGATAATCTCTGCCGAGGTTTATATTCACAGTGTGGAAATCGTCTTTATTGGCGCCTGAAACGCCGTTTATTATTCCCTTTACATAATGGTCGGCAAGCATTTTGATCTTTCCATTCAGCCCGACAGGGCCCGCAAAGCCGGCCTTGCAGCCGGCCGCCTTTGTATACGCCGCCTCATCGGCTCTTTCAAGCGACTTGCAGCCGAGAACGGACATAAGCTTGTTCTCATTTATCTCATGGTCTCCCCTGACAAGCGCCATAACTGTCTGACCGTCAGCTGTGTAAAAGCCGGTCTTTATGAAAGATGATGCCGGCAAATTCAGAAAAGCCGCCACATCCTCAACGCTTGTTTTCTGCGGAGTATGAACGTCTTTCAAAGGTAAAAAGTCGGCAGAACTGTTTGACGGTTCAAAAGGCTTAACCTGCGCTTTTTCCACATTGGCCGCATAACCGCAATCGCAAACGGCAATATCAGCTTCGCCTGTATTGGCGAAAACCATAAACTCATGAGAATAATTTCCGCCTATGGCGCCTGTGGCTGCCTCAACGGGCCTGAATTTCAGGCCGCAGCGCGTAAAAATTCTTTCATAGGCCTTGTAAACCTTGTCATACCATAAAAGGCAGTCTTTTTCGTCAACATGAAAAGAATAGGCGTCTTTCATATAGAATTCTCTGGCCCGCATAACGCCGAATCTGGGGCGTATTTCATCGCGGAATTTAAGGCCGAACTGATATAGAAGTATAGGAAGCTGCCTGTATGAACTTATATCCCGCCTTACCACGTTTGTGATCACTTCCTCAGCTGTGGGGGCAAAACAAAATTCCGAATCTTTTCTGTCTTTAATTCTCAGCAATTCCTTGCCGTAAACCTGCCAGCGTCCTGTCTCAGTCCACAGCTCCTTTGGCTGTATCACAGGCAGCCATAATTCCTGCGCGCCTATGGCATCAAGCTCTTCCCTTATTATCTGTTCAACTTTTTTCAAAACCCTGAATCCCAGAGGCAGCCACTCGTAAATTCCGCTGGCCAGTTTCCTTATCATAGCCGCCCTGAACATCAGTTTTGCGGAGACATTGTCCGCGTCAGCCGGCGCCTGTCTTAAAGTGGGCAGAAAGTAATTACTTATCTTCATAAATCAAACCTCCATAGGAGCATGCATTTTCAGGTATAGTTTTTCAGAAATCAGCTGTTCCTTATCTTTCTTATTATCTCGTTTGACCATTCATTCTCGCCGATAACTTTTATCTGTTTTCCTTTTTCTATCCATACCCCTTTGCCTCTGCCGCCGCAAATGCCAAAATCCGCTTCTCTGGCTTCGCCGGGACCGTTCACTACGCAGCCCATAACGGCTATCTTTTTTCCCTTGGCCTTTTCTCTCAGGGCAGGATTGGAATATATTCTTTCCTCTATATCATGAACCGCTTTATAAACATTGGCTTGGCATCTGCCGCAGGTAGGGCAGGAAATAATTTCAGGCCCGTATTCGGCCATACCGAGGGCCTTGAGAATCTCAAAAGCGGTCCTGACCTGCGTAGAGGGATTTTCGGTAAGGGAAACTCTTATCGTATCCCCTATACCCTCGGATAAAAGCGATCCTATCCCTATTGACGATTTAACAACTCCGGAAACGAATGTGCCCGCCTCCGTAACGCCCAGATGAAGAGGTATATCCGTTTTTTCGGCGAAAATCTTATTTGCCAGAACCGTGCGCTCTATATCATCGGCTTTAAGGGAAACGACTATATCCTTGAAATTCATGCTGTCTAAGATTTCGGCCTGTTCCATGGCTTCATTGGCCATAGTTAAGGCCCATTTCTTCGCAGGCCAGTCAGGCCTGGGATTTTTCTTCAGGGCCTTCAATGAACCGCAATTCACTCCTATTCTTATTGGAATGCCCTTATCGGCGCAAGCTTTGGCCACCTCCCTGACTTTTGCCTTGTCTCCTATATTGCCGGGGTTTATCCTTATCTTATCAGCGCCTCTTTTGACGCATTCTATGGCCAGCCGCCAGTCAAAGTGTATATCGGCTACTATGGCGGCATCTACTGCCTTTTTTATTTTGTCCACATTCTCCGCAGCCCGCATATCCGGCACCGCTATCCTTACTATCTGACATCCGGCCTTTTCAAGCTCCCTTATCTGCGCTATGGTGGCGTTAAGGTCGGCGGTATCAGTGTTTGTCATTGACTGAACCGATACCGGATAAGCCGAGCCTATGCCGATTTTGCCGACTTTTACATTTCTTGTTTTTCTTCTTTTGTTCATATTACTTCGCTACCGCCTCTCTTACCGCCTCGTTTTTGGCAAAGTGAGATTCATAAATCCTCTTTATGTCATTGTAGGTGGCGAAAATAAAGATGCCCAGCAGAAGCGCCATTCCGGCTGAATTTACATACTGCATAATCTTTGCCGTGAGCCTTTTTCTGGTAATGCCTTCAAAGATATAAAGTATTGAATGCCCGCCGTCCAAAAGAGGTATAGGCAGGAGATTAAAAAAACCGACCGCCACGGAGATAAGTCCCAAAAGAAAGAAGAAATCGGAAGCGCCGCTTTTTGCCGCCTTGCTCACGATGGTAACTATTCCTATAGGGCCGGAGACATCGGGCTTTTCCATTCTGTAAATGCTTTTAGCCAGACTTTCCACGGTAAAAGCTGTCCAGTACCAGCATTGATGAGCCGCCATCAGACCGGCCTTAAAAAAAGACACCGGCACATATTCGCTGGCCGGAGCTATTCCAACCAGGCCTTTTTGAGAATCTCCCGGCGACGGCACAGGGGTAAGCTTCAAATTTTGAATTTTTCCTTCTCTTTCATACTCCACTGATATTTCCTTAAGGGGGGAAGAATGTATCAAAGAGCTCATGGCTGTCCATGTTTCCATCTTCAAGCCGTTTATCGAGACTATCCTGTCGCCTTCCCTGAGTCCCGCTTTTTGAGCCGGATAATTTTCGGCGACAGAACCTATTACCGGCTTATCGGTTATCACAGGCCTTCCCACTACCGCTATGACGGAAAAGAAAACGAGAAAGGCCAGCAGATAATTCATGGCCGGCCCCGCCCAGACCACGGCCAGTCTTATATACCAGGGTTTTGAAAAATACTCGTCCGGCTCTCCTTTGTGCTGCTCTATATCTTCGCCTTTCGGCTTTACATATCCGCCAAGCGGAACAAGTCTCAGAGAATATCTGGTTTCAGCCCTAGAAAAGCCCCATAACTCTTTGCCGAAGCCGAAAGAAAAATTCTCCACATAAATTCCAGCCCATTTACAGACAAGAAAATGCCCGAACTCATGTATAAAAATAACAATGCCGAATGTGAATATTACGGCCAGTATGGATATTATCATCTGCCCTCCAGAAACTTTTTTCCGCGTATTTTTTTGCCCATTGAAATAAATTCCCTTGCCTTGGCTCTGGCCCAGCTGTCTGTTTCGACTACTTCCTCAAAGCCGAATTTTCCCCTGAAAGGATTATTGGCGGCAAGCGTTCTTTCAATAATTTCAGGTATGAGGTCAAAAGTTATCCTGCCTTCAAGAAAAGCAGACACTGCCTCCTCATTTGAGGCATTTAAAACGGGCAGAGACAGTCCGCCCTCCTTTTGCGCCTGCAAAGCCAGCTTAAGACATTTGAATCTTTTGAAATCGGGCTTATAGAATTCCAGTTTATTTAATTCAAAAAGATCAAGCTGTTTTACCGGACAGTGTATCCTGTCGGG
>JAJUJA010000044.1 GCA_029267355.1 Elusimicrobiota bacterium
ATCACGCTGCCTTTTTCAAATTTTAAAGAGTAGGATTCAGTAACCTCTCCCAGCACAAGCTGTCTTTGCCTCAACAGCAAGTCTGCATTTCTCAAAGGAAGGCCTATCAGGTTGGGGGTAAAAACAGATTCGCCGCCCTGGGAAAAAACTACCTTTATAGTCCTGCCCTCTCTTGCCATTATGCCGCTTTGCGGAGTCTGCCTTAAAACGGTGCCTATGGGAACGCCGTCATTGAATTCAAAACCCTGTATCTGCATGGACAGATTATTTTCAGAAAGAATTTCAAGAGCTTTAAGAGCCGATTTTCCTTTTATGTCGGGGATCATCACTTCTTTCCTGTGATGAACCACAGACTCCATGGCGAAGTTGAAAAGAAAATATGTCACCAGAGCCAGAACGAGCAGAAGGCTTCCTATCTTGGCAAAAAATTTCCAGTCAAGCGGTATATCAACCGTCTTTGAAACTTCAAGAATCCTGTTTTTATCTTCTTTCATCGGCTATTATTTCTCCTTCCTTCATTTTTTTGCCATTTATGAAAAAATCATAGGCGTTTATTTCTTTTTTGCCCTCAGGCTTGACTTTTTCCACGAAAACGGCGCCTTCTCCACATTTTATAAAAATGCCTTTTCCTTTTTCAAAACCGGCTAGACGGCCGTAAGTGCAGGCAAAATCTTTTTCGCATCTGCTCATTGATATTATCTGGACAATGCCGGCGGCGGGTGAGAAGAATCTCGCTCTCGGGTCAAAACAGAAGGCTCTGGCATAATTATGAACTTTGAAGGCAGGAAGGGAAAAATCTATAAAAGTGTCCTTAACTTCTATCTTTGGCGCATATGAGGGGGAACCGCTTTGAGGCGTAAAAACAGCCTTTTCTGAAAGCGTCAAAGCAACCGCCTCAGCCAGAGCTTTTTTGCCTGTTTCAGCAAGGCGTGAAAAGAGGGAAACGGCATTTTCATCTTCGCCTATTTCTATTTTTCTCGTTAACAGGACCGGGCCCGTGTCCATGCCCTCATCTATCCTAAATATGGTTATACCTGTCTCCTTCTCTCCGTTCAAAATCGCTCTTCGTACCGGGGCGGCTCCCCTGTAAGCGGGCAAAATTGAAAAATGCGCATTAAGAAAACCGAGAGGGACCAGCTGCAAGGTTTCCCTCTTAAGTATTCTGCCGTAAGCGACAACGGCGGCGAGATCAGGCTTTATTTTCTTCAATATATCGTCAAGCTCAGCGCTATTGGAAGGCTGATAAACAGGAATATTAAGGTTCAAACCTTCATTTTTAACCGCCGGACACATAAGAATAAGCCCTCTGCCGGCCTTTTTGTCCGGCATGGTTACAACGGCAGCTATCTCAATTCCCGATGAGGCAAGCTCTCTTAAAAAAGGGCAGGCGATATCCGGCGTGCCCATAAAAACTATCTTTTTTCCCATACAGCTATTATGATAACAAATAAGCGGGGTAAAAAGGCAGACTACATCATCTTGGGCACGCTTTTGGTTTCATCTATCTTTTTCCAGCGCGATTTAAGCTTGATAAGGGTCGGCTTTAATTTCAGTCTTGTCATAAGCGGCAGCCGGTCCAGAAATGTAATGCCGTTAAGATGATCTATTTCATGCTGAAGAGCTTTGGCTAGAAGTCCTTCGCCCTTAATCTCTATCGGAAGTCCCTTCTCATTTAATGCGCGAACTGTCACCGACGAATATCTTTTTATTTTTGCAAAAAGCCCCGGGAAGGAAAGGCAGCCCTCGTCTTCGTAAAGCTCCCCGGACTTTTCCACTATAACAGGATTCATTATTACCAGAGTTACAGTTTTCTTCTCATCAGGCACTTCAAGCACCGCAAGATTTAAATCAAGGCCTATTTGATTTGCCGCCAAGCCCAGTCCCTTAACGGCTCTCATGGTATCAAACATGTCTTCAAGTATTGAGGGGAGCTTATCTTTTATGGCTTTGTAATCCGCTTTTGCGGTTTTTTTTGAAAGTATCTTTTCGCCGTATTTGCATATTCTTCTTACCGCCATAAAACCTCCCTGTCACGACAGCTCATATGTCAAAGTTCTTAATTCCCACACGACTTTGACCTTTATTCCTTTTGAGTAATCCTGTGGTTTCAGCATGCCCCAAAAAATGGCTATTTTTTCAAGTTGAATTTCGGCTCCGACGCTGCCGGATACTCCCATTATTATTTCGTCCGCTTTTAAGGCCAGAGCGAAGGACACTATTGTGTAAAACGGATCGTTTGAATAAAGAACGACAGGCGTTACGGTTTTACCATACTTTTCAGCCATCAGTATTATCTGTTTGAAAACTTCCTTCTCATCTTCGGATATCACTGCGGTATCACCTGAGGATTCCAGGCCTTTTTGAACCTTTACATAAAGGACCACGATATCGGTAACAGAATCGTCAACTTTTTCAAGCGCGCTTCTCAGATGGAAAAGATTGTTCGGATTTCTTACAGGCAAAAGTATCCTGTTCGGCTTGTTAAAGGCGGCTGCTATTTTGGCCGCATCGTCCTCTCCTTTCAGATTTATCTTCTCGTCAAACCCCTTGTCCTCATCTATAAGGCGGATTTTCTTCTCGTTTCTTTTCTCGGAATACGTGAACAGCAGATATAAAAGCAATGTAAAAGCTATGCCCGAAACGGTCGCTATTTTTTTTGTCAAAAGATTAGTAAGCGAAACCGACAGCAAAATTATGAAAACTGCAAAAAGGCCGACCGGAACCTTGTATTTTCCCCAGCTGAAATTCAGGGGGAAAATCCATTCCCTCTCTTCCTGAGTTTTTTTGAATCTCAGCGCTATTATGGAAGATACATTGAATGAAAGGCTCCAAAGAACGCCGAAAGCATAAGCTTCGCCCAGCAGAAAAACGTCTCCGCCTGACAGAATTACTATCAATGCCTGAAGAACAGCGACTGAGGTGATTATTCTGTATGTGGTTCCATATTTAGGATGCAGAGACCTGAACCAGTCATTGAGGATTCCGTCTTCGGCCACGCGGTTCAATATCCCGTTCGCGCCTACAAAGGATGTATTTACGGCCCCTATAAGTATCAAAACTGCCGAAGCCACGACCAAAAATTTCAAAGCTATTCTGGCCCCGTAGGGGCCGGCCAGCTCCATGGCTAGACCGCTTAAAAGATTGTCAGAGTAAGAGCCTATTATCTTCTCATAGGGTATTATCAGAGCGCTCATCAGGGTCAAAAAGCCGGTAAAAACAAGGCTGAATGAAAAAACCAGAATTACGGTTTTCTTGAGATTCTTTATTTTGGGGTCCTCTATCTCCCTGTAAACTTGAGCGATAGTTTCAAGACCGCTTAGAGCAAGTATTGAGTGTCCAAAGGCTATCAGGATCCCGAACAGACCTACGGGTTTAAGCCAGTCAATTTTTTCAGTCCATCCCAGAGCTTCTTTGGAAAATTCAAACCTGAAGGCCGGCCATTCAAAACCTCTTAGATACAGAGTGTATCCCGACCATGTGAAAAGAATCAGCGCGGTAAAAGCCACAAAGAGAATTATCCTTACATTATTGTCTGAAGATTCTCTTACGCCTTTTATGTTCTCTCTCCAGAAGTAAAAGATAACCGCCAGAGAAAATAAAACAGCCAAAAGCCTGTCCGGGATGTGAAAATTAGGGTTTATTTTCGGCAATATCAGATTCAAAAGGGCCGATAAATAAAGACCTGCGCTTACCGAACTTATGGGACCGGTAAGAAGGTAGTCAAACACGAGAGCTGAAACCGAAAATTTGGCCATGGCCTTGCCCATTGTTTCCCTGACGACCACATACACTCCTCCTCTTGTAAAAAGAGAGGAAGATTCTATGTAAACCATGAGCATAAGACCGGCGAAAAGCATGACGGCAAGAATGAAATAAGGGAAAGCCGGACCGAAAGCCCTGGCTGCTATGCCGCCGGCATAATATGCGCTTGAGCCGAAATCGCAAAGCACTATGGCAGCGGCGCGCCAGAAGGAAATAAAGCTGAGCATTGCCGTGCTCAGTACAAAAATCTTTTTAAGATCAGGCTTCATATTCATTTTTTTGCAGAAGCTATCGCCTTGTATATTTCTGAAGGGCTGCGCAATGAAATAAGCCTCTCCACGAAAGGCCTGGTGAAAGAAGACGACAGGGAACTGAGAAAGTTAAGATGTTTTTGAAAAAAAGCTGGCTTAAGGGGAGAAACAAAAAAGACGCAAATGTAAAATTTTTCTCCGGAAATATCTGCAGCTCCCCCTGGCAAAACTGCAAGGACTACATGCAGGCGGCTTACCTCAGGCATTTTCAGATGCGGCATGTAAAGGCCGGTCGGAAGGACTATGTTCGTTTCATCCGCCTGAAAAACTTTCTCCAGAAAGACCCGCAGGCTTATGTCCTTTTTTATTTTCTCATGCATTTTGCGGGCGCAAAAATCCAAAGCGCTCTTCCTGTCCGGCAAATCCGCGACATATATGTCTTTCTCGGAGATCACTTCCTTTATTTCAGAGTAAGGGTCTAAAACGGTCATATTCTCAGGAAACATCCTGGTAACCACATTTTACAAATTAAAGCGCAAATCAATCAATCTGAGAGTATATAAGAACAGGCCTGTCTGGCCGCCCTCTTGAAGTCATATGAGGAGGGGGATTCAAGAACAAATTTCTTTATTTCCTCCTTTTTGTTCATATCATAGACGGTTATTTCGTAGGACAATTTCTTTTTTCCGGAATCTATGCGCCCGTAAATGCAGTAATCCGCCGCAAGGACGCGGCAAAATTCCTGAGGATTGTAAGGCAGATTTTTTTCTGCTTCAGAGTAAACAGAAGGGTCATCGTCAGGGATTTTATAGCCGCTTTCCAAAATGCAGTACTGAATCTCCCTTGAAAAAATTAAACCGAGATTCGGATAATCGGAAACGGCGTAATTTGCCAGGGGGACAGAGGCAAAAAACCTGTTCTTCATGTATATCCTGCTAAGCGTTTCATATCTGAATGAATCCCGGTTTTGAAAACCGTTTTCTTTCTCATTGAAACGCCAGGAAATGGAGAACCTGTGAGTGTCGCCCATATCGCCGTAAGGAGCATAGGCATAGTCTGCCGTCAGGGCGCCTATGCGGAAGCCGAAGCCCCCGGATACAGCCGAGCCCCAGCCGAGGTATTTTTTATTTTTCGGATTAAAGCCTATACGCGCCTGCGCCTCGGAGGTTTTAGAGTAAAACAAAGGTAGACTCAAACCTGCCGTCAAATAGGGATTGTCATAGGAAGGGAATTTGCCTTCCGCATACAGATCAAAAAAACTGTAAGGTTTTGCCATTCCAACGCCAAGCTCAAAAGGCAGAGGGAATGATTTGCCGCCTATTTTTACCGGGTTTCCAAAATTTCTCATATAGATGGAATATGAGGCCTCATTTGGAGTTACAGGCATTGAAAGCAGACCGGCGTCCAGCGCCGCCGTCCAGCCTTTTTCATAGATCAGATCGCTTTGCGCGATTTTGAGATTAAAACCCCAGTTAAATTTTCCTCCGGCAGACGTTTTTGAAAAGATGAAAGCTTTGTCTGAAGGGGAAAAAGAGCCTATTTTTTCCGCCCTTGAATTTAACTTATCAAAACTGCCGTAACCCATTGACTGAAAGGCGAATGAATAAAATCCTTTTTCGCGGCTTAAAGTCCATGCAAGTTCGTTTGAGTAAGCGCCTTCATAAAGGCTTTGATAAGAGGCGTAAAGACAGTTTTTTTTCTCGCAATATGACGCGCCCGGATTGAAAAAAAAGCTTTCAGGAGACGGCATTGCAGAGCCGCTTTGGCCCAGCGAATAAAATTTCGGAGAAGAAATGTTTTTTAAAAAAACCGCGCCTACAGAACCTCTGGCGTCTTTTGAAAAGGCGCCTTCAGGCAAAAATCCGCCCAAGGCCGGTTCGGACACGGCGCAGGCAAAAATTAGCGGAAAAAGGATTTTTTTCACTATTTCTTAAGGTCGGAGATCAGGAACTGTATCCTGGCCTTGACCTTTTCTTTGTCAAGAGAGTCGTAGTCGTTTATTATATCTTCCAGAAACTTAAGAGAAAAATCATCGGCTCTTTTCGTTTCCAAGCCGGGCCGCTGAAGCAAGCTCTCCAGCTTTGAAAGCCTTTTATCTATATCTGAGAGAGAATCGCTTATGCTTTTCACAAACTCCTCGGCAGGGGACAGTTTTTGGCTGACATCCTGCTGACCGGCTGAAAAAAGCTCAGGCTGGGACTGCTGCGCCAGGGGTGATATCTGAGAGGTCTCTTTTTTCTCTTCATCCGGCAATTCCTGCTGGGAAAGAAGCTCTTTCTGTTCGCCGCTTAAGGCGTCTTCATCCAGAGAGCTGTCCTCTTTAAATGCCATAAGCCTCCTTACGGCAAAAAGAAAAGAGAAAGCCGATACTGCAAAGACGGCGATATATGCGTAAAATGTATAATCGGCCCAGAGCGTGTATATGCTGAATTTCATAACATTTATAATTTTATTTAATAATTAATCCTGTGTCAATTTAGAGAGGCAGTTTTATTTCCATGCCTTCGGCGCAGGCAAAAATCTTCATTTTCTTTAATTTCCGTTTTTTAAGGCAAAGAGAAACTATTTCGTCTATCTGTTTATCGGTTCTTTCCTGATTGTGATGAAACAGGCCCAAAGCCCCGGCGCCTGCATCCTCTGCCAGCTTTAAGGCCATCTCCCATGTTGAATGGCCCCATGTCACTCTCTTTTTATATTCCGAAGGGGTATAATCCGAATCATGGACAAGAAGATCCGCTCCCCGGCAGAAATCAACATAATCCCGGTAAGAAGCTGCGCCCGGATGGGAATAGCCGAGTTCATTATCAGTAAGGAAAACAAATTTAAGCCCCTTCTTCTCAAAGCGGTAGCCCAGGCCGCCGTTGGGATGGCTCAATTCAATCGGAAAAACTTTTATATCTCCTACATTACAGCCGTTTTTGCAAACGGGAGCAAACGAAAATTTTGCTTCTATTTCTTCGAATTTTACCGGAAATCCGGGAGGCTGCATGGTTTTGGCCACGATTTCTCTTGCTTCATCGGTGGCATAAGAGCCGCCCATAACGAGTATCTCCACATTGCTGTATATAGGCGCAAAAAAAGGAAAGCCCAGGACATGATCCCAATGCTGATGCGTAAAAAGCATATTTATCCTTTTCGTCTTTTTCTTCATCATCTCACGTCCGAGATTTTTTATACCTGTTCCCGAATCAACTATGATGGAAGAATGCCCTGCGGCGTCTTTTATCTCAACGCATGATGTTGAGCCGCCGTATTTTATGAAATCTTTTCCGCATACCGGGATGCTTCCTCTGACTCCCCAAAACTTTACTATCATACCTTGCCTCCAGGGAAATTACATTATAATAAAAAAGGGCTTCATAAAGGCAAAAAAAAAAGGGCGGCGCGCAAAGCTCCGCCCTTTCAAACCCCCTGCTTATTTTTTCTTGGAAGTTTTCTTGGATTTTTTGCAGGTTTTTTTAGTCACTTTTTTTGCTGTTTTTTTCTTTGCGACTTTTTTTGTTTTCTTCATCATTCCTCCGTTTTGTTTGATTATAAACATAATCCGAGAAAAAAGTCAACAGTTTTTTTTGGGGAAACAACAGGCCCGCTCTCATATGGTACCTTTTGCCCTTAACTTTTTACATTAGCAGCCGTAAAATATATTCGTGAACATCAGAACCTTTATTTATCTCTTTTTATTTTTTGCTCCTGCACTGTCTTTTTCCCAGATAAAAAAAGATATAACGGTCATGGCTTATATATCGGCGAGAAACAATCTGGCTCTTGAAGCTCTCAACGACCTAGATGAAATGGAGCTGGCCGGCTCACAGGACAGGATGAACGTTGTCGTTGAAATAAACAGGATAAAAGGCGAACCTGTTTTCAATCCTTTTGCCTCTCAGCAGGAAACCTTGCCGGAAGAAAATGACTGGACAGGTGCAAGAAGGATTTTTGTGCTGAAGGACCTGCAAAAGGGGAAAATAAATTCAAAGATCCTTTCCTTTGAAGAAAATGCTGACGGGGGAGACTGGAAAAGGCTTGCCGGCTTCATAAAATGGGCCAAGCAAAACTATCCTGCCGGGAGATATGTCCTGATAGTTGGAGGACACGGTTCAGGATGGAGAGGCGTCAAAATCCCGTCCGCCAAAGGCATAGGATATGATGAAGTTTCGAAAAACCATATTTCGCCGGCCGAACTGGGGGAAGCCATAAGGCAGGCAGGAGGAGTTGATGTTTATGCCTCAGACGCCTGTCTTATGCAGACGCTTGAAACGCTCTATGAATTAAGAGGAGCCGTAAAATACGCACTGGGCTCGCAGGAAAGCATACCGGGAGACGGATTTAATTATGAGCTTCTTCTGACCAATCTCGCTGAAGCCCCGTCAAATGCCAGAGCTTTGGCCGACGCCGCGGTAAATGCATATGTAAAATCCCACTTTGAAAATAACGGCCGCTCAATAACATTTTCAATAACGGATATCTCTTTTGCCGGCGAAATTGCCGGGAAGGTAAACTCTCTTTCAAAAGCGGTCTTATCAGACCCTTCTGACATAAAGCTTTACAACCAGCATCGTTTTTCACTTAGAAGCTTTGAAGATGAGGATGCCAGGGATTTGTATCAGACTGCGGCCATGTACTATGAGAAATCTTTGAACCCCAGGACAAGAGAGGCTGCCGGGGATCTTTTAAGATTTCTTGCCGAAAAGTTCGTGGTAAGAAACGAAGCCAAAGGCTATAAGTCTGCCGGGGCATGGGGGGTTTCAATATACTTTCCGTTTTACTACCTCAATTATGCCGGCAAATATGAAAACCTGTCATTTTCCAAAGACACCTTATGGGATGAAATGATAAAAACCAGCGTATTTTCCCAAAAATGACATTCTGGGACCTTTGGTCCATTGCCTTGATTTTCTCTTTTTTATACAATTTTTTCATGTCCAACAACCGCAAAAACCCTGAAAAGGATAATTGATACCCTTTTACCTAATAATTATTTCCCAATATTAATATTAGAGAGGCAAAAATGGAAAATGAAAAGATTGCTATAGTAGGGCTTGGGATAATAGCTCCAAAGGCTTTGAATAAAGAAGAATTCTGGTCCAATGTCAAATCAAAGAGGAATTGCATAGTGGAAGTGCCAAAGGACCGCTGGGATCCGGCCCTTTACTATGACCCTGACCCGAAAGCGAAGGATAAAACCTACTCAAAAATAGGCGGTTTCATAGAAAATTTCAAGTTTGACCCGATAAAGTATAAAATACCTCCCGCCTCCGCCGCGCAGATATCAAGGCTTCAGCAAATGACAATAGAAGCGGTAAGAATGGCCCTGGAAGACGCTTCTTATGACCATTCAAAGAATGACCCTAAGAGAACAGGAGTGATAATAGCCAATGCCATGGGAGCCATGAGAAAGGAATTTACCGACATGCGGGTATACAAATTCCTTAATGAAGACCTGATGCTGAAAACGTCGGTAATATCTTCCCTGAACGAAAGCGAAAAGAAGAAACTCATAGAGGAATACGAAGAGCTTCTGGACAAGCAAATACTCAATATAACCGAAGACACTATGCCGGGGGAACTTGCCAATGTCACAAGCGGCAGAATAGCCAATATTTTCAATTTCAATGGACCCAATCTTACCACAGACGCAGCATGCGCCTCTTCCTTTGCAGCGCTGGATTATTCGGTAATGGCTCTCAGAAGCGGCAAGATAGATATTGCAATATCCGGCGGAGCTGACGAAATGATGAGCCCGGCGGCCTATGTAAAGTTCTGCAAAATAGGCGCTCTTTCTCCGGATGGCTCATGGGCCTTTGACGCCAGAGCCAACGGCTTTGTAATGGCTGAAGCCGTGGCTGTTTATGTGCTTAAAAGACTTTCTGACGCTCAAAAAAGCGGGGACAGGATATATGCGCTTATAAACTCTGTAGGGGCATCTTCCGACGGCAAGGGCAAAGGCATAACTGCGCCAAATCCCAAGGGGCAGAAAATAGCCATAGAAAATGCCTTCTCGGAGCTTGATTACGGGCCTGAAGAGGTTGATTTTGTCGAATGTCACGGCACAGCCACAAGGGTTGGGGATGCGGCTGAAGCTCAGGTTTTGAAGGAATTTTTCGGGCCTTGTCTTTCAAATAGGAAATTAAAGATAACTTCAGTTAAATCCCAAATAGGGCATTCCAAAGCGGCGGCCGGCGCGGTCAGCCTTGTCAAAACTGCTTTGGCCCTGCATGAAAAAACTCTGCCGCCTTCAGCCAATTTTTCAACTCCTAACCCGAACATAGATTTTAATGTGCTTGAAGTCATAACAGAGCCGGCCCCGTATTCCAAAAACGGCATAAGAAGGGCCAATGTATCATCTTTCGGGTTCGGCGGCACCAATTTTCATGTCGCAATGGAAGAATACACCGGAGAAAACCACAGAAAACATTTAAAATTCAGGTCTTCTGCCGACGCTGCCGGAGAAGAAAAAGCTTCAATTGAGATAAAAGAGGTGAAAATGAAAGACAACTTTTCAGAAAATCCCAAAACTCCGTATTCGGCGCTTCAGGGCGAAACTTTGACCATAACGGAATCCAATCCTTCCCTTTTGAAAAACAAGCTGGAGGAGCTTGAGTCAGAAGCGGCCAAAATGCCCAGTGAATACCCTCTCTCATATCAGGCCTGCCGGCTTAATAGCGCAAAGCAGAAATCCTATGGCGTGTCAATAGTCGCCAAATCGCCTGCGGACCTCGCTGAAAAGATAGGTTTGATAAAGAAGAATTATCAGGACAAAATATTTGAAGAAAATCCGCTGAATTTCAAGCTCAAGGGCATTTACGCCTTCAAAAACAGGCCTAATTACGGCGGGAAAATAGGTTTCCTTTTCCCCGGACAGGGTTCACAATATGTTGACATGATGAGGGATTTGGCCGCAAAGTATGAGGTTGTTCAGGACACCTTTGACGAAGCCGATAAGATTCTGGAGAAAATGATAAATGTAAAACTTACCGATGTCTTATGGTCCAAAGACGGCGAGAGTAAGGAAGAGCTGGCCAAAAGAGAAGCGGCCATAAAGCAGACTCAGATGACGCAGCCTGCCGTAATGACTGCCGATATGGCGATGTTCAGACTGCTCAGGGAATTCGGCATAAAACCGGATATGGCCATAGGCCACAGTCTCGGCGAGTATGCAGCTGCCACGGCCGCCGGAATTTTCACTCTGGAAAACGGTCTCAGGGCCGTGACGAGCAGGGCCAAGGAGATGTCGAATATAAAGGTGGCGGACCCGGGTAAAATGGCTTCAGTGGCCTGGCCGGTTGAAAAGGTTGAAGAGCAGCTTAAGAAGGTGAACGGCTATGTAATAGCCGCCAATAAGAACTGCCCCATACAGACAGTCATCGCCGGAGAAGGAAAAGCCGTTGATGAAGCGGTTAAAATATTCCAGCAGCTTGGCATACAGGCGCAGGAAATCCCGGTTTCTCACGCTTTCCACTCGGCCATAATACAGCCGGCCATAGGCCCGTACAGGGATTTCCTCAAGAGAATTCCGATAAAGTCCTGGGATATGCCAATACTCTCAAATGTTACGGCGGACTTTTTTCCAAAAGACACCGAAGGTATTTACGAAATGCTGGTCAAGCAAATGGTCAGTCCGGTTGAGTTCATAAATCAGATAAAGAGAATGTATGCCGAAGGAGTCAGGGTATTCATAGAATGCGGTCCCAAAAGAGTGCTTTCCGCCTTTGTAACCACAACACTTGAAGATAAGAAAGACATATTCGTGCTCTCATCAAATCATCCCAAGCGCGGCGGCATATTTGAATTCAATGACATGCTGGCCAATATGATGACAGTGGATTTCAATCTCAACTGGGAGGGGAAGGACCCGTCCTCGGACAGAACTGTCTACAATCCTTACTACCTGAACTGGGCCAGATCTTTCGCCTCAGACAAAAGCAGTCAGAATAATCAGGAGAGAAATAAGCAGCCTCAACCGCAAATCTCAAATTTTGCCAGGGAATACGGCTTCAATTTCAACAATATAGCCTTTTCCGGAATAGCCGGCGGAGCGCCCGGCACCTGGGATAAGCTTTTCAGGGAAAGGACTCTTG
>JAJUJA010000072.1 GCA_029267355.1 Elusimicrobiota bacterium
AAAAAGGCGCCTTTGAATAATTGGTTTTAATCTTTGCCAGATGCTCTTTGCGCCAGTCATATGAGTCGTTTATTTCAACATCAATTATTTTATGGCTGTATCTGTTTTTTGTAAGCACCGGCAGTGTTATATACTCGGATACGGCGGCGTTCTTTATTTTATTTCTGTTCTGATACTCCCTTTTTTCATATTGAACATCGTCAATGTATATGAAAATATCGCAGGCTGCCATCTTTGAAAAAAAACGCAAGCCGGGCATAAATTGTATCTGATGTATGGCGCAAATCAATCTCAAATCCTCTCAAAAATAAAATTTTCTAAAAGTGACAATGAAATTTTAGCAAAACCTGAAGGATATTCACACGGTTAGGATATTATTTTTTACAGCCCCTGTTTTGAGTTTAAAATTTCAAGTATTAAATCCTTATTCTTCTGAGCGTAAATCTCAAAGGAAAATTTTTCTCCGGCCAGGCTTGCAGCCCTTTGAGACAGCTGCTCAATATCTTTTCTTGCCATAAAGGATAAAATGCCTGCCGCTATTGATTCAGGCTCTTTAGTTTCAAACAAAAGCGATTTATCCAGAGCCCCGGCAATTTCCGTATTTGCTCCCACAGGCGTGGCCAGAACCGGAATTCCGCAGGCCATGGCTTCCGCGCTTACAAGACCGAATCCTTCAAGAAAGGCCGTCGGCAGAATGAAAGCGTCGCAAGCGCCGTAAAAAAGAGGCAAGTCCTTATCGTCTATTTTCCCCTTAAACAGCACTTCATCTTTCAATTTAAGACTTATTGAAAGTTCTTCAAGCTCTTTTCTCATGCTGCCATCTCCCCCTATAACTACGACAAACTCTCCTCTTTTTTCCTTCTTTACCAGAACGGCTGCCCTGATTAAATTATCGAGTCCTATTCTCGGCTCCAGATTTCTAAGGGCAAAAAATATTTTTTTGTCTAATGGAAGAAAAAACTTTTTTCTTGCTTCAATTTTTTCAATCTGGGTAAGAGGCCTGAATTTTTTTGTATCCGTGCCGAGATAAAACACTTCGCAGTCAAAACCGTGAATTTCTTTAAGCTTTTTTGCCATATAAAAGCTTTCAGCCGCTATTTTGACGCAATAAGACAGCACATATCTCTCCGCTTTTTTCCTTAAAAAAGAAAATACAGGTTTCAAAGGGCGAAACTTTTTTCTTGCAGCTCTTATCTCGTATTCTTCATGCCATGGAGAATGAAACGTGTAGAAGGCGGGAATTTTTATACCTTTAAGTCTCAAAAAAAGAACCGCCCAAAATGAAATATAAGGATCATGAAAATTTATGCAGGACACTTCTCTGTAAGTTTTGTTTACGGCCTTGAAAATTTTGAACGGATTTCCGCCGCAGCTGTATATTTCCATGCCGTTTATCTGCTGCCTGAAATCGCCTTTTTTACCTTTGCGGAGAATATTTATGACTGAAAACTCATGTGAAAGGAAACGCGCCAAGGATGTGCTTACTCTGGCGCAGCCGCCTGGATTTTCCTCAAAAATATAATCTGAGACTATAAGAATCTTATTTTCTTTCATTTTTAAGCCACAGCTCCCAGACGCATATTGAGTACAAAATATCCGCGTTATTTTCCTCTTTATTTAAATGCCTTTTCAAAACCTTCAATGCTGCAGACCTGTCGTAAAAAGAATTATCGCTTGAAGATATCAAATCGAAAGCCATATCCTTAAAATCTCCTGAAAACCACAGAGAAAAAGGAACCTGAAATCCCTTTTTGCCTTTGAAGCAGTGCTCAGGCAAAAGATTTTTCATGGCTTTTTTCAATATATGCTTCTTTCTAAGCAGAGGCATTCTTGTTTTAATCGGCAATGAGGCGATTTTTTCCACAAGTCTTATATCAAGCAAAGGGACGCGCAGTTCAAGGGATGCCGCCATTGAGGAAGTATCCGCAAGATAGAGCAAATCTCCCTCCAGATAATTTCTGAATTCAAATTCAGAGAGATTTTCTCTCTCAGGCAGGCCGATTAGACTCGGAACGGCTTCTTTCAAACTGAAATCTATATATTTGAAGCCGTTTTGATAAAGCCATTGTTCATAGGCGTTTTTACAGGAAAGCCCTGAAAAAAATCTTTTTATTCTCTGCGGCCAGTTTGAAGAAGAGTCATTGTCAGGGACAAGCGAGGCCAGTCTGCGGGCAAAACGGAAAAAACTTACCGGCAAAAATGACAAATATTCTGAAAGTATAAACCCCGCATACCTTGGATAGCCGCCGAAAACCTCATCTCCGCCAAGGCCGGAAATTGCGGTTTTTACATATCTGCGCGCCTCTTTGCTTACAAGATAATTGGCTATTATTGAGGAATCTGAAAAAGGCTGATCCATATGGTTTGAAAGAAATGAAATCACTTTTTCCGGCGAAGAAGTTATTTCTATTGCCCTATTCTCAAGGCCCAAGGCTGATGCAGCGGCTGCGGCTTGAAAAGATTCGTCATAGCCGCCTTCCCTGAATGAAGCGGTAAAAGTTTTGACTTTTCCATTTTTCTCTTTTGAAGCGAAATAAGCCAAAGAAGAAGAATCCATCCCTCCTGACAGAAAAATGCCCAGCGGCGCATCCGAAACAAGTTCTTCCTTGACGGCTTCCCTTATGATATCCCTCGTTTCTTCAATGAATTCATCATCTATTTTCACGTCCCGGGTTGAAGGAAAGCTCCAGTACTTCTTTATTTCAATTTTTTCTCCTGAAAATTCCATATATGAGGCGGGAGGCAGCTTTTTTATTTTTTCATATATGGAGTTTTCTCCCGGCGAATAACCAAAAGCGAAAAAATTGGCCGCATATAAAGCGTCTATTTTTCTCTCCAGCGCCGGACAGCATTTAAGCGCCTTAATTTCGGAAGCGAAATAAATCCTGTCTTTCACTGTCAAATAAAAAAGAGGTTTTATTCCCAAATGATCTCTGGCCAATATAAGTTTATTTTCTCTAATATCATACAAGGCGAAAGCGAACATACCCCTGAGCCTTGAAAACATCTTATCTTTGTATTCTTTGTAAAGATGGACAATGACCTCTCCATCGCTGCGGCTTTTAAAAATAAATCCCTTTTTTTCCAGTTCCTGCCTTAAAACCTTGAAGTTATAAATCTCGCCGTTAAAAACGCAGACTATGCTTTTATCATTGCTGAAATACGGCTGAGAACCGGTTTCCATATCAATTATTGAAAGACGTCTTGACGCAAGAGAGCAGTTCTCGTCTGAAAAAAAACCACCCTCATCCGGCCCCCTGTGGATAAGCGAATCAGACATCCTCTTTAGGAGATTATCATCTTTTTTGTCATAAAAACCGCATATACCGCACATATTCAGCCGCCTGCCGCTTCTTTGAACACTTCAAATACTGATTTACAAAATTTTTCTTTTGAGTATAAGCGCGCTCTTTCAATTGATTTAACGGACATTTTTTCAAGTTCATATTTGTCGCAAAGCAAACTCTCAATTTTAAAACTCAGCTCTTTTTCGTCCAAAGGATTAAAATAGGAAGCCGCCGGCCCCAGTATTTCAGGCATACATGAAGCATTTGAACTTAAAACCGGACATCCGCAAGCCATCGCCTCAACAGGCGGAAGCCCGAATCCCTCATAAAGGGAAGGGAACACAAAAAGCGAGGCGCCGCTGTAAAGAGCGGCCAGTTCAGAGTCTTTCGGCGAATTCACTATGATGCACCCGGATCCGCAGGGAATTTTTGATTTTGAATTTGAACATATAACAAGTTCATATTCCTGTTTTATTTTACCGCTTAAAAGAGAATATGCCTTTATCAGAGCGCTGACATTTTTATGCGCAGAAAAGCTTCCGGCATACATTATGTATTTGTTATTTATGCCGATTTCGGAAAAAATTCCGTTTTTTTTAATATCTATCGGTTTGAACACATCGCCATCAACCGCATTGTAAACCACATTAAGGACTTCTTTGTCAATTCCAATATGTTTTTCTATATCTGAAACCGAGTTTTTCGAATCTGTTATTATTGCTGATTTTTTTGCGTACAGTTTTAAAAGCTTTTTTAAAATTAAGGGCTCGGCAAAATGCCTTGGATAAAAAAGAGGTATCAAATCGTGTACCGTTACAACCGACGGCATATCAATAAACAGAGGCCTTTTATAGTATGGAGAAAAGAACAAATCAGGCTTTTCATCTTTCAAAACTTCCCGGGCCTTAAACTGTTCCCAGACTTGAGTTGAAAAAGCGGAAATTTTAATAAGCCGGCAATACGGCGGAAGCTCAAAGGGAATTTCTGTCAATTCATTCCCAAGCAATAAAAATTCAAATCCTTCAAAATACTGACCGGCATTTACAAGCAGATTTTTCAAAAATCTGCCTATGCCGGTCATTTTTCCGTTCTCAAATTCTCTTGCGTCTACCGCTATTTTCATCATACAGTTTCAGGTAAATTTTATCAATTTGGGAAATATGTCTTTGCGAAGAAAAAATCTTTGAGAATTCAAGAGCGTTCCCCGGTATCTCCCGTCCGCAATTGAGAGCTTTCTCAATGGCCGCAGCGAGCGAAGCGCTTTCCGGCCGGCAAAGAAATCCGTTAAATCCGTCTTTTATAATTTCCAGATGCCCGCCGACAGCGGTGGCGACAATTATTTTACCAATGGACATGGCTTCGGCTACAACTCTTCCAAAAGCTTCAGGCCGGACAGATGGATTTACCACAATATCGCAGGCCTTCATATAATCCTGCACATTATCAACATGTCCCATAAATATGAATTTTGAAGCGTAAGACGAAGAGAAAACATTCTCTTTTATTTTATTCTCATTTTTTCCGGTTCCGCAAAAAATAAATCTGACAAGATAGCCTTTTTGCAGTATTTTAATTGCTGACTGCACAAAAATATCATGGCCTTTCCAATCTTCAAATCTTGAAAAGACACCTATTACTTTTTCCCCTTCTCTGATAGACAGTTTTTCCCTGATTTTATTGTCTTTTATTACCCCGAAAGAATCATCAACGGCATTGAAAATAATATCCGTCTTATTATGCCAGAGTTTTGAAAATTTGTCTCTTACACACATGGAAACCGCTATTATGCGCGAGCTTAAAAAAGCTATTATATCGTCTTTTATCAAAGCTTTTTGCGAAACTCTCACATGCCAGATAAAAGGTATGCCGAGAAGCCGCGCGCAGACTGCTGAGAAAAATGAATATCTTGTAGTCGCGCTGTTGCAGTGTATTATGTCAGGTGCAAATTTCCTTATTGCGCCGAAAAGCGAAAAGCAGCTTACAATTTCAAAGTCTATATTTTCTTTTTCCAGTCTGCGCGAGAAAGAGCAGTGAAACGGCAAAAAAACCTTTTTTTCGCGTCTTACTTTTTTAAGCAGAACCAGAAGGCTTAACTGTCCGCCGCCGGGCGGCTCTATGGGCTGGTCTATATAGAGTATTTTCATCTCTCTTTATACCTGAAAAATTCTATGTCTCCATTCTTTAAGTACCACGTTAATTTTAGCTTTTTTTCAATCTCGTTCTGATAAATTGACGACCTGCCTTCATAATCATGAGACTTTATATAGAGTATGGCGGAAGGATTTTCGCTCCATATCTTTTCCGAATCTATTTTATCTGAAAGAGAGATAAAGGTTTTTTTGTAATAAAATGAAAATGGATATTTCATTTGTTCAGAAAAAATAAAAATTTTTTCATTCGGTTCCACAATTGAAGAGACTACTTCAGCAGCCAGACGCCAGTTCTCTTTATTATGGATAATGCCTTTATAGAAAGCAGCAATATTTACGGCAGCCGTCAGAGACAAAAAAATAAGACTCTTTAATCGGCTGAGAGCGTCAATACCCCTGGACATGATATAAACAAAGCCGGGGTAAAGGCATATAAGATATTTGGGCGAATAAAGAACTTTGGGAATTTTTAATGAAACAAGGAAAAAAATCAGCAGCGAAAAAAGCATTGAAAAAGATACTATTTTAATTTTTACCGAAAAGCGCGCAGTTACGCCTTTTATGAAAATAAAAAGAACAGGCATGGTAATCAGAGAAAAAAGAATAATTTTTATGCTTTTTATCTCTTTATAAGGGAAAAATTCTTCTGAAAAAGAAAATGAATGAAGCAGATAAGGTAAAAAAGCGCCTGTGGGCAGTGAAAAATCGCTTATAAATCTGCTTTTAAGAGAAAAAACATCCAGAAAATAAAAAGCAGGGACAGAAAGAAATAAAAATAGAAAAAAGGATGTCAAATAATATCTCAAAGGCGAGGCGCTGTCTTTGCTTAAAATAAAATAGCAGGCAAAAAGAGAAGCTGTAAGCGAGAGGGCAGGATAAAAGTTATACGCCGTGAGAATTGAAAAAAATGAAAACATAATAAAATTTTCTTTTCTTGAGGACTCAAAAGTCCTGAGAAAAAAATAAAGAGAGGCGCAGGAGAAAAGCAAAGTCAAAGAATGCATTCTGGCAATAGATCCTTCTTTTACAATAAAGAATGACAAAGACGCAATGGCTATTGAAGAAATTCTTTTTTCTGAAATATTGTAAATAAAAAACAAAGATGCAAACCCGGACAGCCAGAACGGAAGCCTTATCAGCACTTCCTGATTAAAAGACTTGAAAAGTTTATGGACAAGATATGTCATTATTGGAGAAGTGCTGTCAGCCTTGATCTCTGAGGCGATTCTCTCAAAGGAAAAAGGCGCCAAAAAACGGCTCCATGACTTATCAAGAGTAAGGGGATAAAAATGGGAAAACAGCAATCTCAAAATAAAGCCGGCAAAGAAGAACCCCAAGAGCGCCTTATTCTCCGCCGCATATATTCTTATATGTTCCCGCAAGTATCTGAGCATGATTTTTCCATGAAAACAGCTTTTTTCTATTTTCAATTACCTCTTTAAATCCGTCAAGTTTCTCTTTGGCAACAGAATTTATGACTGAAGCAAGAGATTGAACATCTCCTTTTTTGAAATAAAACCCGCAATTATCAAGATTTTCCTTCAATAAATCTATATCCGAATAAATCACTGGCTTACCCATTGAAACAGTCAAAGGCACAAGTCCCGAATTAAATATTTCAATATAAGGCAAAACGACAATATCTGCCGCTGAGAAAAAAAGACAGGTTTCCTCAATATCCGCTCTTTTAAGCCTGAATAGAACATTAGGAATCTTATTAAGAATCTGCAATATCTTTTCTTCCATTTCCCTGTTAAAACATTTTCCTATAATGAAAAGTTTTTTCCCTTCTCCGGCCTTCTTAAAAGCCTCCAAAAGAACTTCAAGACCCTTGTATTTCCTTATATTTCCGTAAAATAAAAAGTTTATATTTTCAGGGCTTATGTTGAGTTTTTTACAGGCCTCATCTCGGCT
>JAJUJA010000144.1 GCA_029267355.1 Elusimicrobiota bacterium
CTGTTTAGATGACGTTTTTGAACTTGAAGTTTCTAATGAAAATTTTTTCTCGGTTTGCCGCGATATGCAAAGAGAGATGGAAAATATTAAAGGGAGGATTAAATGAATTCCGCAATTGACCTTTCTTCAGTCAGAAAGATACATTTCATAGGAATAGGCGGCATAGGCATGAGCGGCCTGGCAAGAATAATGAAGAGAAACGGGTTTGAGGTCAGCGGTTCTGACTTAAAGCAGAGCGCCATCACCGATATTTTGAAAGCTGAAGGAATAAAGGTTTTTTTCGGCCACAAGCCTTCAAATCTGCCCCGGGACTGCGGACTGGTCGTTTACACCTCTGCGGTTGAGTCCTGCAATCCGGAACTGAAGGCCGCTATATCAAGAAAACTGCCGTGCGCAAGAAGAGCCGAACTTTTGGCGCTTATTTCAAAGGATAAAAAAACCGTGGCTGTGGCTGGAACGCATGGCAAAACCACAACTACCTCAATGCTTTCTCTGGCTATGGATTATGCCGGCGCAGATTCTACCAATGTTATAGGCGGGATATTCAAGAACATAAACTCCAATTTCAAGATGGGCAAAGGCGAATATTTTGTGGCTGAAGCCGATGAATCGGACGGCAGCTTCCTTCTGCTGTCGCCTCTGGTGGCTGTCGTGACCAATATAGACAATGATCACCTGGACTTTTACAAGGATATGTCTTCGCTTGAAAGGGCTTTTTTTCTTTTTGCCGAAAAAATACCGCCGTACGGCAGGCTTGTGGCCTGTTCGGATGATCCTTTGACTTTGAAACTTCTTGAGAAGACGCAGGCTCCGTGCTTTTCATACGGCATAAAGCCGTACGCGCAATGGCAGGCTTCAAACATCGTCAGGGGAAGCTGCGGCCACAGCTTTGACATACTTTATAAGGGCCGCAGAGAGGACCGGGTCAGTCTTAAGGTTTTCGGCGAACACAATATCAAAAACGCTCTGGCCGCTTATGTAGCGGTCAGGTATTTGGGCTTTAATTCAAAAGACGCTATTTCGGGGCTTGAAGCTTTCAGCGGAGTGAAAAGGCGGATGGAAAAGATCGGCTCTTTTTCGGGCGTAGATTTTTATGACGATTACGGGCATCACCCTACGGAAATAAAAAATACTCTCGCCGCTTTCAGATATATAGCCGGCAAAAGGAAAATAAAGGTTATTTTTCAGCCGCACAGATACACGAGGACCGCCCTTCTGCTTAAAGATTTCGGCAAAGCTTTTTCTGACGCCGATGAGATTTTCGTCTGCGAAATTTACTCGGCTTCTGAAAAGCCGATTAAAGGCGTGTCCGGCGAAATAGTGCGCCGTGAGATAGAAAAGTCAGGGAAAAAGGCTTTTGATTTTCCCGGGGCATA
>JAJUJA010000131.1 GCA_029267355.1 Elusimicrobiota bacterium
ACGCGCCTGTGGCTTCTGCCGGTATCTATAAGGGCATTTGCCGCATCCATCGCTCTTGTCACTGAGGTGTCAAAACCGAAAGTATAGTCAGTGGCATTCAAATCATTGTCCATAGTCTTGGGCACGCCGACGACATTAAGCTTGTATTGCTCATAGAGTTTTGTGGCCACGCCCAGAGTATCCTCGCCGCCTATGGCGACCAGGGCATGAAGATCAAGTTTTTTGAAATTTTCAAGCACTTTCTTTACGCTTTCTTCTTTTTTGAAAGGATTAGTTCTGGAAGTGCCAAGTATGGTGCCGCCCTGCATTATTATATATTCGGTCTTTTCCCTGTTTATCGGTTCGTATATCCCCTCCACTATCCCTTTCCATCCGTCCTTGAAGCCTATGAACTCATAGCCGAGTTTTTCTCCCGCATAAACGCAGCCCCTTATGGCTGGATTGAGGCCGGGGCAGTCTCCGCCGCCGGTTAAAATGCCTATTCTTTTTTTCATAATAGTCCTCCGTCAGAAACTTGTATTATATCTCAGCTGAAGAATCCTTTCCGATTTTCTCGGCCAGCCGTTTGAAAATTTATCGCTTTTTCCCAGCTCTCTTAAAGCAGCGTCAAGGCTGAAGGAAGGTGTTATGTAAAAGCGCGCTCCAAGATTGATCCTTGACGGATCGTCAGAATGGAACATATTGTCCGCTTCGGCCATTAAGGAAACCTTGTCCTCGAGAGTGTAGTTAAGCCCTATGAAAGAGAAAAGGTAATTGTCGTCAAAATCAGGTATATTTAATCCGCCATGGGCGACAAGCCCGGGAGTCAGGACCTCCTTTGAAGCCGCCAGGAAAAGGCCTTTTTCCTTCTCCATGTACTTTTTTATGTTCCTGTCGTAGTAATAGCCTTGCCCGTCATAGCCCAAAGCGAGAGAAGGCAGGTATATCCCGCCGTCATAAAACCTGAACTTGACTTGTATTTCAGGATGCACCATTTTAACCGGAGTCTGAGAACCTACGAGATTGTCAACCATGAAAGAGGCGCCGAGATTCAATCTTTCCATAACTCCAAAGTTAAGCCATGTAAGAACGCCGCCTGACGAGTAGAATCTTGATTTGAATGAAAAGCCGTAATAATCTATTATCCCGGAAGTCGGCACATCTATCAGGGCAGTATCGGGAAGGATAACGCTCTCGTCTCTCGTTTTATCCTGAGAATAAACTGAAATCTGAAAGAAAGCGATAAAAGCCAGAAAGATCTTTTTTTTCATATTTTCTCCATTTTCAACAATAATATTTTACATTATTTTATGCCCAGGGCTTCCTTTACTTTTTTGGAAAGTTCGGAAAGCTCAAAAGGCTTTTGTATCATATCAGCAGCGCCGCTGAACTGGCCTATTCCTTTTTCCAGCTGCACATCCCTGGATGTCATTATTATCACCCTTGGCGGATTATCAGAATTGTTTATCTCATAGGCCGCATGGTAACCGTCCACATAAGGCATCATTACATCAAGAAGTATAAGGTCAAATTTTTCATTTAAAGCCTTGTTAACGGCATCCTTGCCGTTATTTACCGAAACTACCTCGTATCCCTCGGATTTCAAAAAATCGCAGACAAGGTCTATGAGATCCGGGTCGTCTTCAGCCACCATTATTCGCTTTCTATCTGCCATGAACTTCCCCCTATACAGGCGTCCAATCCGTCAAACAGCGCCTGATTGAATTCCACCATAAAATCAGTTTCTATGAGATATGACTCGCCATTTATGGAATTCACATTAAAGAAAACAGGCCTTGTTCCCCTGTATTTCTCAAAAATTTTGATTAAAGGCTTAAAATCTTTATCTTCTTCCCCCATAACGGTTTTGCCGTCCATGAATATCACCAGAGATTTCCCGTATTTTGAAAGAGCGCATGAAAGGTCGCATATGTCTTCAAGAGAAATTTCATTTGGGTCTTCGGGTTTGAACCCCTCTTTCACCTTTCCGGAAACCGTTACCATGGCATCGGGCTTTATGTACTTTGAGGCCTCCTGCATTTTCTTGGGAGGCACAAAAACCCACAATTCGCCGGTAAGGTCTTCTATGACGAATTTGCACATCGGCTCATTTTTCTTGGTTTTCATGGGCTTTATCTGGCTTATCACT
>JAJUJA010000091.1 GCA_029267355.1 Elusimicrobiota bacterium
CTGGGTGTTCTGGAAAGGGAAAATTTCTCAGCCCTTGAAGGCAAAAAAGCAGGGCTTATTTCAAATCATAGCGCCTTAAATTCAAAAGGCGAACATATACTGAAAGTTTTCGCAAGAGCAAAAAATTTTCAGCTTAAAGCCGTTTTTTCCCCCGAACACGGCTTCACCGGCGACATTGAGGGAGGAGTTCATATATCAAATTCCTCCACAACAACAGGCATTCCTCTTTACAGCCTTTACGGCAAAAATAAAAGGCCGTCAGCTGATATGCTCAAAGACATAGATGTTCTAATCTTTGACATACAGGATATAGGCGCAAGATTCTATACCTATCTGACCACTATGGGTTATGCGATGGAAGAGGCCGAAAAGAAAAATATCGCTTTTATCGTTTTAGACAGGCCCAATCCCATAGGTCTTGAAACAGTTGAGGGGCCTCTGCTTTCTCCCGATATCAGCGCATTTACGGCTTATTATCCGGTGCCGGTAAGGCATGCTCTTACCGCTGGCGAAACAGCTTTGCTTCACAAAAAAAACAAAACGCCGAAACTTGACCTCAGCATAATAAAAGCGGAGAATTATTCCAGAAAAGATTTCTTTAATGAGACCGGACTTATATGGACCAATCCGTCTCCCAACATAAGAGATCTTGAAGCTGCCGCGCTTTATCCAGGGCTTGGCTGTTTTGAAGCCGCCAATGTCTCAGTAGGCAGAGGGACAAGCCGGCCTTTTCACTGGTTCGGCGCCCCATGGCTTAAGGCGGAAAAACTTGCCAAAAAGCTGAATTCGGCAAAAATAAGAGGAGTGAAATTTTACGCCGAGGAGAGAACTCCTTCAGCAGACCTCTACGGCGGAGAAAAATGCAGGGGCGTCAGAATTGAAATCACAGATATCAAGTCCGTGCGTTCTCTTGATATATTCGTTCATGCCGCCTACTGGCTGAGAAAATTTCACGGAGATGAATTCCAAATAAAAAAAGACGATATAGCCAGAATGACAGGCACAGGGGATTTTTATGAAATGCTGGTCAAAGGCGCAAAACCTCAAGAGATAATTTCATTTTTTGAAAACTCAAATAAGAACTTTCTTGAGAATTTAAGAGATGAAGGCGTTTTGATTTACGAATGAAACTTTGTAGAATTTTTTTATGAAATATACCGAGACTCTTACCTACAAAGATATTCTTGAAATACCCTCGCTGCTTAAAAATTTCGGCATGCAAAAAGCTGACGGAGATTTGCTTAAATCAAAAGACGGCGAGGTTTTCCTTCTCGGCAGGGGCAGCTCCGGCAATGCCACGATATTTGCAAAATACATATGGGAAATGTATTGCGGAGTCATAGTAAATTTCATACATCCCCATTCAATTTTAAACGCCAGAAAAAAACTCAATTTTAAAGGCAAGGCGGTATGGTCTTTTTCGCAGTCCGGCAAAAGCTTGGACATAACTATGTGTTCCAAAAAGCTTAAGACCTGGGGCGCAAAGATAATAGCCGTCACTAATGAAAAAAACATAAAGGAAAACGCTCTGGCAAGAATTTCCGATTTTCATATCCTTTTATCCGGTTCAAAGGAAATACCTGTTGCAGCCACAAAGAGCTTCGCGCTGCAGATGTATTGCGTTTTGAAAACTGCCGCTTTATGGAAGGGCGCAATTTCAAAAAGAGAAATTGAGATTTTACCGCGCCAATGCGAAAAACTTATATCATCATTTGAAACGCTCTACAAAAAAAACCGCATAGACGATATTCTGAAAAAATCTTCCATGCTCGGTTTTGTCGGGAGAGGCCCTTTCAACTCCGTAGCGGAAGATTCCGCCCTTAAATTCAGGGAAATGTCTTTCAGGCATGCCTTCGGATATTCCGCCGCGGAATTTCTGCACGGCCCTGTCGGCTCATACGGCGAAAAAGACGCGGTATTCGTGCTTTCAGGACAAAAAGTTTTGACAGAAGACCTTGAGAAGGTTATCGCAAAACTGAAAGAAAGAAAAACATCTTTCAAGGTCATATATCCTTTCAGCCAAAACTATCCTGCAAACGCCCTGCTCACGGATATTTTCCTCAAACTTTGCGCGCTTAAACATGCCTGTGAAAGAGGAATAAATCCCGATTCGCCTAAAGGCCTGTCCAAGGTTACTAAAACAATTTAGGGATCGTGAAAAAACTTCTCCCTCCACTCTCTATTGAATAAGCAGGTTTAATATTGTTAAATAATATTGTGCTGTTGCAAAGCTAAAAACAAGGAGAAAAATATGGAAAAACCTTCGGTAAAAACAAAATGCCCTAATTTTTCTTCCGGACCTTGCGCAAAAAGGCCGGGATGGACGCTGGACGCTCTTAAGAATGCTCTTGTAGGCAGATCCCATCGTTCAAAGGAAGGCAAAGAAAGACTTAAGGAAGTCTCCATGAGAATGAAGAAAGTCCTTGGCCTGCCTGAAGATTACAGGATAGGCGTAGTTGCCGGCTCTGATACAGGCGCCGTGGAACTGGCTATGTGGTCTTTGCTCGGAGAAAGGCCGGTTGACATATTTGGTTTTGAATCCTTCAGCAAGGGCTGGATAACTGACGCGGTCAAATACTTGAAATTGAAAAATGTAAATGAGTACAAGGCCGATTACGGCAAACTGCCGGATCTCTCAAAAGCCAATCCCAAAAACGACATAGTTTTCACGCTCAACGGCACGACCTCCGGCGTAAAAGTGCCGAACCTTGACTGGATAAAAGATGACAGGGAAGGCATAGTAATATGCGACGCTACAAGCGGCGTTTTTGCAATGGAAATAGATTATAAAAAACTTGATGTAATAACTTTCTCCTGGCAAAAAGTTCTCGGCGGAGAGGCGGCCCACGGCGTTATAATACTTTCCCCCAGGGCGGTAAAGAGAATGGAGGAAAGAAATGCCTCAATACCGTGGCCTATGCCCAAGATCTTCAGGCTTGTGGATGAAAAGAAACTTCTGCCCGGAGAGCTTGAATACAATACAATAAACACGCCTTCAATGCTTTGCGTTGAAGACGCCATAGACGCTTTGAAATGGGCTGAAAGCATAGGCGGCTTGAAAGGCCTTGTGGCCAGATCGCAGGCAAATTTGAAAGTTCTGGAAGACTGGGTTGCTAAATCGGATTGGATAGATTTCCTGGCCGAAACCAAAGAGATAAGATCCAACACTTCCGTCTGCCTTAAAATAAAGGCTGACTGGTTTCTTGCTCTGCCGGAAGAAGAAAAAGCCAAGGCCGCAAAGAAAATAACGGCTCTTTTGGACAAGGAAGGCGTGGCCTATGACATTAATTCCTATGCCAAGGCTCCGGTCGGTATAAGAATATGGTGCGGCGCCACAGTTGAGAAAAGCGATGTGGAAATATTGACCAAATGGCTTGACTGGGCCCATGAAACCGTTAAAAGCGAATATAAAGCGGGGGTGAAATAATGAAAGTCCTTATAGCAGACAAAGCCGACGCAATTTGCGAAAAAACTCTTAAATCAAGGGGGCTTGAAGCGGCATATAAGCCGGGGCTGCCTCTTGAAGAGCTTAAAAAGGAGATAGCCGGCTGCGAAGCGGTAATAGTGCGCTCGGCAACAAAAATAACCGCTGAAGTTGTTGAAGCGGCAAAAAAACTTAAAGCCGTGGCCAGAGCCGGTTCCGGCGTTGACACAATAGATGTTGCCGCCTGCAGCGCAAAAAAAGTACTGGTTATGAATACGCCTTTCGGCAATACAGTTTCCACTGCCGAACATGCCGTAGCCATGATGATGGCTCTAGCCAGACATATTCCGCAGGCGCATGCCTCCACTATAGCCGGCAAATGGGAAAAAAATAAATTTGAAGGCGTTGAGCTTACAGGAAAAGTGCTCGGCGTGGTCGGCTGCGGCAATGTGGGCTCTGTGGTTGCCGACAGAGCCATGGGCCTTAAAATGAAGGTGCAGGCCTTTGACCCGGCCATGACGACAGAAAGGGCCAGAGAACTCGGGCTTAAAATGGTTTCGCTTGAAGAGCTTTTCGCCACAAGCGATTTCATAACCTTCCATGTGAATCTCAATGACAAGACGAAGAATATGGTCAATAAGGACACCATAGCCAAGATGAAAAAAGGCGTCAGGCTGATAAACTGCGCCAGAGGCGCTATAATGGTTGAAGAGGATGTCAAAGCCGCGCTTGAAAGCGGACATATAGCCGCCATGGCCGTTGATGTTTATGCTAAAGAGCCGGCTAATGAGCATATATTCTTCTCAATGCCCAATGTCATTTGCACGCCCCATATAGCGGCTTCCACCAAGGATGCGCAGATAACCGTGGCCAGACAGGCCGCCGAACAGATAGCGGATTATCTGCTTGAAGGTAAGATAAAGCATGCTGTAAACGGCGACAAGATATAGACAGCCGTGTTTCAGAAGGGAGAGCGGTTTCCGCTCTCCCTTTTTCATTTGTATAATATTTTGTAAGGGGATATTTCCCCAAGGAGAAAATATGAAAAAACTTCCGATTTTCAATCCGATTTTCGGCATAAGACCGAAAAAAGAATATGCGCAGGAGGTTGTGGCTCCTCCTTATGATGTCCTGGACAGCAAAGAGGCCGCCGAGCTGGCCAAAGGAAAGCCGATGAGTTTTTTGCATATATCAAAAGCTGAAATAGATTTGCCTGAAGGCACTGACCCTTACAGCGAGGCCGTATATAAAAAAGCGGCCGAAAATTTTGAAAAACTCATCAAGGACA
>JAJUJA010000034.1 GCA_029267355.1 Elusimicrobiota bacterium
AGAAGCCACGGCCTTAACATAAGGAAGGCGAATATGCAAGCGACTTGCAAACTTAAATATCAGAGATACTCTATGCTCAGGGTTGCCAGACTGATGGATCTCATCAGGGGCAAGAACCTTCGCGAAGCGCAGTATCTTCTTGACTCAATGACAACCCCAACCAAAAATGTCGTCAAGAAAGCTGTCAAATCCGCGGGAGCAAATCTTTCCGTGAAGCTTGGCAAAAAAATAGACCTGAAGGAAGTCTGGGTCAAGGAAGCCAAGGCTGATCAGGGCCCGATGAAATTCTTAAGGAGATTCAACGCCGGTCCCCAGGGCAGAGCCATGCCCTATACAAGAAATATGTGCCATATAACCGTTACGGTTACGGACGATAAGGAGTAAATATGGGTCAAAAGATACATCCTAATGCGATAAGGCTCGGCTACATACACGACTGGCAGTCAAAATGGTATGCATCCTTCAAAGATATGCCGGAGCTTATAAGGGAAGATTTCCAGATAAGAAATCTGATAAGGCAGAAATTTGAAATGGCTGCCGTAAGCAGAATAACCATAGAAAGACTCGGCACACATTTAAGGGTGACCATACATACGGCCAGACCCGGCATAGTCATAGGCAGAAAAGGCCAGGACATAGAAGCGCTTAAAAATCAGATAGAAGCCATCACCTCAAGAAAAGTTTATGTGAATGTCGCCGAGATAAAGGTCCCCGAGATGGACGCAAATCTTGTCGCTCAGTCCATAGCCGTGCAGCTTGAGAAAAGAGTCGCTTATAAGAAGGCCTGCAAAAAAGCCATGGAGAAAACTCTTTCCTGCGGCGCTTTAGGCGTTAAGATAATGGTTTCAGGCAGGCTTAACGGCGCCGAAATAGCCAGAAGAGAATGGTTCAGAAAGGGCAGAGTTCCTCTTCAGACCCTGTCTGCTGACATAGATTACGGCACAGCCGAGGCGAATACCATAATGGGAAAGATCGGTGTTAAAGTATGGATTTTCAAGAAGCTTTTCTTCGCAAGAACTCCGAGAGAGCTTGCTGAAGAGCTGAAGAAGGTTCAGGAAAGAGAAGCTTTCGAAACGGCCGCCGCCGGAGAAGAAGAAAAGTCCAATGCGGCCGATAACGGAAATTCTCAGCAGGATTCACAGGAGAATTAATATGCTGATGCCTAAAAGAGTCAAATACAGAAAGCCTCATTCGGCCCCCAGAATAAAAGGCGTGGCAAAGGGCAATACGGAACTGCATCTCGGCGAGTACGGCCTTAAAGCTGTGGAGCCGAGGTGGATAACCGCCAGGCAGATAGAGGCCTGCAGAGTCGCTATAGGCCGCTACCTTAAAAAGAAAGGAAAGATCTGGATAAGAATTTTCCCGGATAAAGCCATAACCAAACATCCTGCCGAAACCCGTATGGGTAAGGGAAAAGGCGCTCCCGATCATTGGGTAGCAGTTGTAAAACCAGGCAGAATAATGTTTGAAGTGGAAGGTCTTGATGAAGCCACGGCTAAAGAGGCTTTTCAAAGAGCCGCTGCCAAGCTTCCCATCAAAACAAAATTTGTGGCCAGAAACGAATTTTAAGGCGGTGTAAAATGAAGACAAAAGAAAAAGAAACTTTCAGAAATATGAGCGAAGGCGAGCTCAAGGCCGCCATAAAGGACCTGGACAAAAAAATGTTCCAGCTGAAATTTAAGAAGGCCTCATCTCCTCTTGAGAATCCTATAGAGATAAGGCTTATCAGAAGGAAAATAGCCTTTCTGAAGACTCTGCTTTCGCAGAGAAAAAAAGCCGTTTCGGCCAAATGAGGTGAAAGATGTCAAAAGAAAATACCAGAAATGACAGGAAAGTTTTGAGAGGCACTGTAGTTTCGGACAAAATGGCCAAGACCAGGGTTGTCAGCGTGGAGAGGATTTACAGACATTCCCTCTACGAAAAAACCCTCAGGGAAAAGAAGAAATATTACGCTCATGACGAAGCTGAACAGTCCAAGGCCGGCGATATCGTTGAAATAATGAGCGCGAGGCCCATGTCCAAACTCAAAAGATGGAGAGTTTTCAGGGTAGTTGAGAAGAAAAACAAATAATCAAGGGTAAAAACCGGAGAATACTATGATTCAATTAAGGACAATGCTGAATGTCGCCGATAATTCCGGAGCCAGAAAGCTTATGTGCTTTAAGGTTCTGGGCGGCAGCACCAGGACATACGCCTATCTCGGCGATGTCGTGGTTTGTTCCGTGAAGGACGCTTTGCCTACCGGAGCCATAAAGAAGGGCGAAGTTGTCAAGGCTGTGGTAGTCAGGGTTAAAAAAGAAGCCAGAAGAAAGGACGGCTCTTATATAAGATTCGACGAGAATGCCGTTTGCCTGATAGACAATAACGGCGAGCCGAGAGGCACCCGCGTTTTCGGCCCCGTGGCCAGAGAACTTAGAGCGAAGAATTATCTCAAGATAATTTCTTTGGCTCCAGAGGTTTTATAAGGAGCTGATATGTTTGACATAAGAAAAAAAGACAAGGTTGTTGTCATATCCGGAAAGGACAAAGGCAAGAAGGGTGAAGTCAGGGAAGTTCTTGCCGACAAAAGCAGAGTGATAGTCACCGGCGTCAATATCGTTTCAAAGCATGAAAAGCCCAGAAAAGACAAGCCGGGCGGCATAGTTAAAAAGGAAGCTCCGATACACATTTCCAAAGTCATGATCGTATGCTCCAAATGCGAAAAGCCGACCAGGATCGGCAAAAAGACTGAGGGCGGAGAGAAACTTAGAACCTGCAAGAAATGCGGTGAGATAATAATCTAAAGAGGTGCGCAAGCATATGGAAAAAAACAAAAACAATTCCGGCTACTCGCCCAGGATAAAGAAGCTTTATACTGAAAAGATAGTTCCTGCTCTTCTTAAGGAGCTCGGTCTTAAATCGCCTATGGCTGCTCCGAGACTTGAGAAGATAGTCATCAACATGGGCGTGAACGAGGCCAAGGAGAATATTCAGGTTCTTGAACAGGCTAGAGAAGATCTGATAGCCCTTAGCGGCCAGATGCCTGAACTCAAGAAAGCCAAAAAATCAATTTCCAACTTCAAGCTCAGGCAGGGCATGCCTGTAGCTTTGAGAGTTACTCTCAGGGGCGACAGGATGTATGAGTTCATGGACAGATTTGTGTCCCTCGCCGCTCCCAAAATAAGGGACTTTCAGGGTTTCTCCGCCAATCATTTTGACGGAAGAGGCAATTACAACATAGGTCTCAGAGACCATCTGATTTTCCCTGAAATAAATGTGGAAAAATCTCTTAAGTCCCGCGGCATGAACATCACCTTCGTGGTAAAATGCGCGGATGACAAAAAAGCCAGGCTTTTGCTCGATTATCTCGGCCTGCCTTTCAAAAAAGATCAAAAGGAGAACTAAACTATGGCCACATATGCTTGGATGGCTAAAGCCAGAAAAACGCCGAAATATTCGACAAGACAGAGAAACAGATGCCAGATTTGCGGCAGACCTAGAGGCTATTATAGAGACTTCGGCCTTTGCAGGATTTGCCTGAGAAAGATGGCCCATGAGGGTTTGATCCCCGGGCTTAAGAAGTCCAGCTGGTAAAAACGGAGGAATTTAATGGATACCATAGCAAATATGCTTACAAGCATCAGAAATGCCAGTATGAAGAATAAGGAAAAGGTTGAATTTCCTTATTCAAAATTGAAAGCCAGCATACTCAAAGTTCTTAAGGAAGAGGGCTTTATTTCCAACTACAGAGTTATGAAGGATGAAGCCGATAAGGCCAGCAAAAAGCAGAACATAAGGGTCATACTCAAGTATACGGAAAATAAAACCCCGATAATAAACGGCATAAGGAGAATGTCCAAACCCGGCATAAGAATTTACCGCTCTTATGACAATATGCCCAGGGTAAGGGCCGCCTTCGGAGTGAACATAGTCTCCACTCCCAAGGGAGTGATGAGCGACAAGGCCGCCAGAAAGGAAAGAGTCGGCGGAGAAGTTATTTGCCAGGTCTGGTAAAACAGGCAGCAAGGAGAATTTATGAGCAGAATAGGAAAACAGCCGGTGATCATACCTGAGAAAGTCAAGGCTTCAGTTAACGGCAGCGAGGTTCTTGTTGAAGGGCCCCTTGGAAAACTTTCATACCGCCTTGTTGACGGAATTAAGGCCGAAGTAAAAGACGGAAAAATTTTGATTTCCAAAGACCCGAAAAGAAATGACCTTTCAGCCATTTACGGCACCTCAAGGGCCAAGGTCAACAATATGGTTGAAGGCGTTACCAAGGGCTTTTCAAAAAATCTGGAAATAAACGGGGTCGGCTTCAAGGGTATAGTTCAGGGCAATAAGTTAAGCCTTACCGTGGGCTTTTCCCATCCCGTGATAGTTGATATCCCCAACGGCCTCAAGGTGGTTTCAGACGCGAAACAGCCCATACTTACCATAAGCGGTATAGACAAGGACCTTGTCGGAAATTTTGCCTCAAAGGTTAGAAAAATAAAAGTTCCCGAACCCTATAAGGGAACCGGCATTAAGTACCAGGGCGAAAGAATTATAAGAAAAGCCGGCAAATCCGCGGCTGGAGCGGGCGCAGCCAAGAAATAAGGAGAGTTTCCTATGATAAGCAAACAGAAAAGATACGAATTCAGAAAAGAGAGAACGAGAAGGAAGCTGTTTTCAAGCCAGCCTTCAAAGCCGCGCTTGAGCGTGTACAGAGGAACAAATCATATCTATGCCCAGGTCATAGATGATGCCAAGGGTCATACCCTGGCCAGCGCCAGCAGTCTGGATAAAGAGCTGAAAGGCAAGCTTAAGTCTTCAAAGAACATAGAGACTTCAAAGCTTATAGGCGAATTGCTGGCCAAAAGAGCTCTGTCCAAGGGAGTTAAGGAAGTTTTCTTTGACAGGGGCGGCCGCATTTACAGCGGAAGAATAAAAGCTCTTGCAGAAGGCGCCAGAAACGGCGGCCTTAAATTCTAAGGGGAGAAAAGATGATAACCAAAAATTCCAAAGATATCAAGACTGAGAAAGAGTTAAAGAAAAACGACAGTGAAGAAACCTTTGTTGAGATAGAGCAGGAGCAGGAACAGGAAAATGCCATAACTGTGGCTGTGAACAGAGTATCCAAAGTCGTCAAAGGCGGCAAGAGACTTTCTTTCAACGCGCTCGTCGTTGTCGGTAATGGAAACGGTTCTGTCGGCGCGGCCCTCGGCAAGGCCAATGAGGTTCAGGACGCCATAAGCAAGGCTACATCGGCCGCCAGAAAGAGCATGATAAATTTTCCTATACTCAACGGCACCATTCCCCATGAAATAGAGGGCAAATTCGGTTCAGGGCATGTATGGATGAAGCCGGCCGTTGAAGGTACCGGCTTGATCTCTGGCGGCGGCATGAGAGCCGTCCTTGAGGCTGCCGGCATAAGGAACATACTTACCAAGAATCTTGGCTCCAGAAATCCGTTCAACTCCGTTTATGCCACTCTTGAGGCCCTTAAAAAACTCAAGAATAAAGAAGATGTCATGGATATGAGGAAATAGGAGAGTTTATGATCTCATTGAACAATCTCAGACCTAAAAGAGGTTCCACCCACAGGAAGAAAAGACTCGGCACCGGTCAGGGTTCAGGCCACGGCCAGACTTCAACCAGAGGTCAGAAGGGCCAGAATTCAACCAGCGGAGGCTCAAAACCATGGGGGTTTGAAGGCGGACAGATGCCGCTTTTGAGAAGAATTCCAAAGAGCGGCTTTAACAACAGCAAATTCAGAACTGAGTATCAGTATGTGAATGTTTCTTCTCTTGAGAAGTATTTTAACAAAGGCGATGAAGTCAACAATGAGACTTTGGCTAAAAAAGGCCTTGTTAAAAGAAACCTTCCGGTAAAGATACTTGGAGACGGCGAGCTGAAAAAAGCTCTCAATGTTTCCGCTGAAGCTTTTTCTAAATCGGCTAAGGAAAAAATAGAAAAAGCCGGCGGCCAGGCCATTGTAAAATCGGAAAAATAAGCAAAACCTGATTTTTCGGAGAAAAAATGGAAAACATAGCCAATGTTTTAAAAGCGGAAGATTTGAAGAAAAGAATAATCTTCGTGGCATTGGCCCTGGCGGTTTACCGCCTGGGCGCCTCAATCCCGATACCGGGAATAAACGCCTCGGCTCTTGCTCATCTTTTTGAAAACAGCAAAATGGGCGTGCTTAACTTCCTGGATATGTTTTCAGGCGGGGCCCTTGGCCGTTTTTCAATTTTTTCTCTCGGCGTAATGCCTTATATAAACGCCTCCATCATAATGAGTCTTGTACAGGGCGCCCATGTGTTTCCGATGCTTGACAGACTGCAGAAGGAGGGCGAAAGCGGAAGAAAGAAGATCACTCAGATAACCAGATTTTTCACTCTTTTTCTGGCCGCTTTTCAGGCCTTCGGCCTTACTCTGGCTTTGAAGAATATGCCTGTTCCCGGCGGCGTTCCGGTCGTAATAAATCCGGATTTCGCTTTTTATTTCACAACCGTTATTTCACTGACGACAGGCACCATATTCATTATGTGGCTTGGCGAACAGATAACGGAAAGAGGCATAGGGAACGGCATTTCATTGATAATTTTCGCCGGTATCGTTGACAGGGCTCCTAAAGCTGTTATGGATTTGATAAGCCTTATACAGCTTGAAGAAATAAGCATAATAACGGCTCTGCTCATACTGGCTGTTGTGGCAGCCATAATAGCCATTACAGTATGGGTTCAGACAGCGCAGAGAAAGATCCCCGTCCAGTATGCCCAGAGAATGGTGGGCAGAAAAATGTACGGCGGAGTAAGCACGTTCCTGCCCCTGAAAGTCGATCAGTCCGGCGTTATAGCCGTCATCTTCGCCGTTTCTCTGATAGGCCTTCCTTATACCTTCGCCACTTTCAGGCCGGACTCGCAGCTTGCCAAAAAAATCATGGAGCTTATGAATCATTCCAGCCTGCTTTATCAGGGACTGTATGTAGCTCTTATAATTTTCTTCTGCTATTTCTACAATTCAGTGAGTATAAATCCCAAGGATCTCGCCGAGAATATGAAAAAGTGGGGCGGTTTTATACCTGGAATAAGGCCGGGAGAGCCGACGGCTCAGTATATTGAGGGCGTATTGAACAGGATAACTCTCGGCGGCGCTCTTTTCGTGTCTGCCATAGCGGTGCTGCCCGATTATCTCAAAGCCAAACTCAATGTCCCGTTTTATTTCGGCGGCACATCGCTTCTGATAGTTGTCGGCGTGGCCCTTGATACAATGGCGCAGATGGAAGCTCATCTGCTTATGAGAAATTATGAGGGCTTTTCCAAAAATTCAAGAATAAAGGGCAGATGGTTCAATGTGGGGCAGTAAGAGGGGGAGGGGCAGATGAATCTTGTTTTTCTCGGTTATCCGGGTTCCGGCAAAGGAACGCAGGCCAAGATGCTGGCAGAAAGAAAGAATTTTGCCCATCTTTCCACTGGGGATCTTTTCAGGGAAGAAATAGCCAAAGGCACAAAACTCGGCCAAACTGTCAAAGATATTATCTCATCAGGCAAACTTGTATCTGACAATATCGTTCTTGAAGTCATAGAAAGCAAAATAGGCTCTTTAAAAAATGACGTTATTTTTGACGGTTTTCCAAGGACTGTGGAACAGGCGGAAGGCCTTGAAAATCTTCTTGAAAAATATTCAAGAAAAGTTGATGCCGTGCTCTTTTTTGAAGTTGAGGAAAGAGAGGTTGTTAAAAGACTATCGGCAAGGCGCTCCTGTTCCTGCGGCCGGGTTTACAATGTCATAAGCAATCCGCCGAAGAAAGAGGGAATTTGCGATTCATGCGGCGCTGCGCTTTTTACAAGAGAAGACGATAAGCCGGAAGTCATCTCAAAAAGAATTGATGTTTATAAGGACCTTACCTCTCCGCTTATTTCTTATTACAGGACGCAGGGTTTGTTCCATATAATAAACGCTTCAAGACCGGGAGAGGAAGTTTACGGCGAGATAGAAAAGACTTTGTCCGAAGAAAAAATCTGAAGCTCCCCTCTTGAAGTTTTTCGCCGGTTATCCTTTTAGTTATGATAGAAATAAAGACGCAGGACGAGATAAAGAATATGCGCCTTGCTTGCAGGGCTGTGGCTGCCGCTTTGGCCGATATCGCGGAGAGAATAAGACCCGGCCTGAGCACTCTTGATATTGACAAAATGGCTGCGGCTTCCTTGGAAAAATCTGACGCCAAGCCGGCCTTTTTAGGCTACAGAGGCTATCCGGCAACTGCTTGCGTATCTGTCAATGAACAGGTCATACACGGAATACCCAGAGCCGACAAAATAATAAAGGAAGGCGATATAGTGAGCATAGATTTGGGCGCTGTGGTCAACGGCTTTTACGGCGATGCGGCCATAACGGTCGGAGTCGGAGAAATAAAACCGGCTGATAAAATCCTTATAGAAACCACAAAAAAATCGCTTGATGAGGCCCTTAAAAAAGTCAGAGCAGGAGCGCGTCTCGGCGATGTTTCGAATGCCGTTGAAAAAACAGCCCTTTCAAAAAATCTTTCCGTTATAAGGGAGTTCAGCGGACACGGAATAGGAAGGAAGCTTCACGAAGAGCCGTCAATCCCCAATTTCGGCCTGCCAGGCACCGGCCCCGCGCTAAGGAACGGCATGACACTGGCTATAGAGCCGATGCTGGCGCTGGGCGGCGAAGAAGTGAAATTTCTCAGAGACGGCTGGACGGTTGTCACCGCGGATAATTCAAGGGCCGCGCATTTTGAGCACACCGTACTGGTTAAAGAAGGAGAATGCGAAATACTTACTGCGTTATAGATATAAAAAGTAAAATTTTGTATAATTTAAACATATGTCTAACAGCGGAGAAAAAATAGAATTGGAAGGCATCGTTAAAGAAGCTTTGCCGAACGCTTCTTTTAAGATAGATATAGGGAACGGCAAGACCATACTCGGCATGATTTCCGGCAAAATGAGAATGAATCACATAAGGATTTTGCCCGGCGATAAAGTGAAAGTTGAGCTTTCTCCCTATGATTTGACAAGAGGCAGAATAATTTTCAGAGAGAAATAACGGAGACGAACATGAAAGTCAGATCCAGCGTAAAAAAAATATGCGATAAGTGCAAGATTATAAAAAGAAAGGGCGTGGTCAGAGTTATCTGTTCCGAGCCCAAGCATAAACAGAGACAGGGATAAGGAGCTTAAAAATGGCAAGAATAGTAGGTATAGACTTACCAAGAGAAAAAAGGATTGATGTGGCTCTCGCCTACATTTACGGAATAGGCAGGCCGCTGGCTAAGAAAATTTTGGAGAAAGATCTCGGCGGTTCCATTAAACCGGAAACCAGAGTCAAGGATTTGACCGAAGAACAGATCGGTCAGCTTGGCGCCGTCATATCCAAAAACTACAAGGTTGAAGGCGAACTGAGAAGGGAAGTTCATTCCAACCTCAAAAGATATGTGGAAATAAACAGCTACAGAGGTTTTAGGCACAGAAGAAATCTTCCGGCCAGAGGCCAGAGGACAAGAACGAATGCCAGAACCAGAAGAGGCAGAAGAAAGACCGTCGGCTCAGCCTCAAAAGCCGCGCCGGCGCCGGCCAAAGCCGCTTAATAGAGAGGATTTATGTCAGAAGAAAAGAAAAAACAGGAAGAGAAAAAACAGGAAGCACCCGCTAAAAAGGACGCCTTCAAGAAGAACAGAAGAAGGCATCATAATGTCGCTTTCGGCAGAGTTTATATAACCTGCAGCTTTAACAATACCATAGTTACCGTCACAGATGACCATGGAAATGTGGTTGCCTGGGCCACTTCAGGCGGGAACGGTTTCCGCGGAACAAAGAAAGGCACGCCTTTTGCCGCCCAGATAACCGCTTCAAAAGCTGCGGCAAAAGCTGTGGAAATGGGCATGAAACAGGCTCAGCTTTTCATAAGCGGCCCCGGCCCCGGAAGAGAAACGGCCATAAGGGCAGTCGCCTCAGCGGGCATAAGAGTGGTTTCCATAAAAGACGTTACGCCTATTCCTCATAACGGCTGCAGACCGCCCAAACCCAGAAGAGTATAATTCAAGGAGCATAAAAAATGTCCAGATACACAGAAGCCAGCTGCAAAAAGTGCAGAAAACTTAACCAGAAGCTTTTTTTGAAAGGCTACAAATGCAGAACGAACTGCGTTTTTGACAGAGTAAATAAAGACGCCAAAACAAAGGGCAGACCAAAGAAAATGTCTGATTACGGCAAGCATTTGAGGGAAAAGCAGATAGCGAGATTTTCCAATCAGATAGGCGAAGCCCAGTTCAGGCGCTTCTTCTCAATGGCTTCAAAGGCCAAGGGAAAGACCGGAGAAACTTTGCTCAAACTGCTGGAGCTGAGCCTTCAGAATGTGGTGAGAAGGGCCGGTTTTTCTGAGTCTTTGAAAATGGCCAGGCAGCTTGTTTCCCACGGCCATGTGAAAGTCAACGGAAAGGTCGTCAATATCCCCTCATATGTTGTAAAGGAAAATGACGAGATTTCTCTTGACCCGAAACTTGCCGAGAAAGTGGCTGTCAAACAGTCCCTTGAGAATGCGGAAAAAACTTCTTCCAGGCCTAGCTTTATCTCGTACAATCCGGAAAATCTGACCGCCAAAATAGTCAGAATTCCGGACAGAAGCGAAGTCTCCACTATGGTGAATGAACAGCTTATAGTGGAATTTTATTCCAAGTAACCGGAGGCAAGATGCCCAGCACTTTTGTTAAAGAAATAGTAATACCCAGCGAAATTAAACTTGATGAAAAGACTTCTACCGAGACTTACGGTAAATTCATAGCCGAGCCCTATGAGAAAGGCTTCGGCCATACGGTTGGGAACTCCTTCAGGAGAACCTTGCTTTCCCAGATAGAAGGCGCCGCTATAGCAGCGGTCAGAATAAAAGGCGTCACGCATGAGTACTCTGTGCTTGACGGGGTGAAAGAGGATGTGATAAACATAATACTCAACCTGAAAAAACTCAGACTTAAAATCACCTCTGAGGAAGACAGAGTTACCCTTTTCCTGAGCCATAAAGGCAAAAAAATACTTACCGCCGCGGATATAAAGGAAAACTCCTCCGTTGAGATAGTTAATAAGGATCTGCATATAGCCACTCTTGAAGCCGGAGCTAATTTTGAAGCCGAGCTTGAAGTCGTAAAGGGCGTCGGCTATATGACAAGCGACGAGGTCAGAAAGGCTTTGACGCTGCCTCAGGATTTTATACCCGTTGACGCTTTGTTTTCGCCGGTGACCAAGGTTAACTATACCGTTGAAAACGCCAGAGTCGGACAGAAGACCGACTATGATAAGCTGATACTTGAAGTCTGGACGGACGGTTCCGTCTCGCCGAAGGAAGCTGTTGAAAAGGCCGGCAATCTCATTAGTGTTTCTCTTACTCCCTTCATCGGCGCCGAAAAAGCCAAAGCCGAAAAAGAGACCGGGACAAATGCCGTTGAAAGCCAGGAAGATCAGGAAATGAGAGAGCTTCTTGAAAGCGGCGTTGATATAATAGAGCTTTCTTCAAGGGCCGCCAACTGTCTTAAGGTCGCCAATATACAGACTATAGGCGAACTGGTTTCAAAGACTGAACAAGAGCTTCTGGCCGTAAAGAATTTCGGACAGAAATCCCTCGACGAGATAAAGGAAAAGCTTGAAGAGCTCGGCCTTTCTCTCGGCATGAACAAAAAGTAAGAGGTATCTATGATCAAGAATCACGGAGACAAAAAACTTTCAAAAACAGGGTCTCACAGAAGAGCTATGTTTGCCAATATGCTTTCCTCCCTGATTATGAATGAAAAGGTTATGACCACGCTTCCAAAAGCCAAGGAGCTCAGCAGGTTTTTTGACAGGACCGTCAATACCGCTCAAAAACAGAATTATGCCGGGCTCAAATCTGTTTTAAGGAACAAGGAAGCTTTCAAGAAAATGGTGGAAGTTATAGCGCCGAGATATAAAGACAGAAAAAGCGGTTTCACCAGCGTGCTCAAAGTAGCCGAGAGAAAAGGCGACGGAGCCATGGTAGCCCTTGTGAAGCTGGCGGATTAATGCTTGATTATTTTTTCAGCCTTTTCTCCAATGATATAGGAATGGACCTCGGCACGGCCAATACCCTCGTTTATGTCAAAGGCAAGGGTATAGTTTTGAGAGAGCCGTCGGTAGTCGCCATAGACAAGTCCAAAAGAAAAGTGCTGGCGGTCGGCAGCGAAGCCAAATTGATGCTCGGCAGAACCCCGAGCAATATAGTGGCCGTAAGGCCCCTTCGCAACGGAGTTATAGCCGACTTTGAGGTTACTCAGGAAATGATAAAGTACTTCATACAGAAGGTACACAACAGAAAGGGCCTGCTAAGACCGAGAATAGTCATAGGGATCCCTTCAGGCATAACCGAAGTTGAAAAAAGAGCCGTGCAGGAATCGGCTCAGCAGGCAGGAGCAAGAGAGGTTTATCTCATAGAGGAGCCAATGGCTGCGGCCATCGGCTCGGATCTGCCGGTATCGGAGCCTAATGCGAGCATGATATGCGATATAGGCGGCGGAACGACGGAAGTCGCCGTGGTTTCGCTTGGCGGAATGGTCGTTACCAAGTCCGTTGATGTTGCCGGCGATGAAATGGATGACTGCATAGTGCAGCATTTCAGAAGGAAGCACAATTTAATTATAGGAGAATCAACCGCGGAAGAGGTTAAGATTCAGATAGGATCGGTTTTCCCGTTAAAAGAAGAAAAAACCATGGAAGTTAAAGGCAGAGACCAGTCTAAAGGTCTGCCCAGGACAATTCTTGTGACTTCCGAGGAAATAAGGCAGGCTTTGATGGAGCCGATACAGCTCATCATAGATGTGGTCAAACAGGTTCTGGAGGAAACGCCTCCGGAGCTTTCTTCAGATTTAGTAGACAGGGGCATGGTCATAGCCGGAGGGGGGTCTTTGTTAAGGGGGCTTCCCGAATTATTGAGGCAGGAAACTGAATTGCCGGTTCATCGTGCTGCCGATCCTCTCAGTTGCGTAGCCCTCGGCTGCGGTAAATATCTGGAAGAACTGGATAAGATGCGCAGCGCCCCGAAATTTCTCAAGACGATTTAAGTCTTAATTTTTTCGAGGCCGTCTGCCGTGCGCTTATGAGAGACGGCAACAATAGTCCAAAATATCTTTTTTTCTTTTTGCTTCTCGTTTCTTTCATTTTTATAATAATTCCATTTTCTTCACTTGTCTATTCCGTTAAACTGGCTTTTTCATACTCGCTCAATCCTCATATATTCTTTCTCAGAAAGTATGAAAAGAAGCTTGCTGATTTGCCGAAAAACATAAAACACCTGATAGAAGCCGACACAAGATTAAGAGAGATGACGGAAAATTTAAAGCGTTCTCAGGTTAATTTTTCCCGCCTGGATTATCTTGAACAGGAAAATTCGAGACTGAGAAAACTTCTCTCCCTTTCAGCCGCCGCACCCGGCAAGGGAACTTTCGCTTTTGTGATTTCAAAAAATCCGGGCTCAGGATATTCTGGTTTTTTTGTTGACAAGGGAGAAAAAGACGGCATAAAGGAAGGTTTCGCGGTTCTGGCCGCATGCGGCGATTCTTTCGCCCTGGCCGGAAGAATCGATGAAGTCTATCCCGGCTATTCCAAAGCAGTGTCAATAATAAATCCGGATTTTTCCTTCATGGCCTATGGAGGCAAGGACTCTGTTGAAGGTTTATGCAAGGGCCGCGAAAGCGAAGGCCTGATTCTAGATTATATCCCGTCCAAGTTTGAATTTTTGATAGGAGATCCCATTTATACCTCTTTAAGCTCTCTTACCTTTCCTGCCGGTCTTCCTGTCGGAAAGGTTTATGACATTTTGAAAAAAGATTCGGCTATGAATTTTTATCAGATAAAAGTAAGACCTCATTGCGACCCTGAAAAAATTAAAGAGGTGTATGTGATGGAGTATTATTCTCCTTTGCGTACGGCGGAGAACTGATGATTTTAAAAAGCTTTATATACTATTTCATCGTCTGTTCGCTTCAGTACTGGTTTGCCGAGCATTTCAGGTTTTTCGGCCTTACGCTGGACTTTTCTTTGATGGCCTGCCTGGTCTCAGCGTCTCTTTTCAGACCTGCTCACGCCTTGCTGTTTTCCTTTATGCTCGGTTTTTTTTCAGATTTTTCTTCCTGGGGACATTTCGGCCTTTACTGCCTTTCCTATACCCTTATATCCTATTTTCTGATTTCAATAAAAAGCAGAACCGATTTGACCTCGCCTTTTTCAAGAGCGGTCATATTCTTCATGTTTTTCTATATTAATCTGCTGTTTTATTCGGGCTTTCATTTTGCCATATACAAGTCCTGGTTTTTCGGGTGGAAGGATTTTGTGATTGCGCCCTTTATAAATGTTTTGTTTTTTGGATTGTTTTACGAAATTTCCGAAAGATATTTGAGCGAAAGAAAATGTCTCTGATAGACTCTAAAAATGAATTTGACAGATTTGATTTTTTCCTGGGCGCTTTTTATTTTATCTTTGTGCTTTTTCTTGTAAGAGTCATAGATATACAGATACTTAAACACGATTATTACCTTAAGCTTGCCGAAAAAAACAGGACTCAGGTTATAAATCAGGCGGCTCCCAGAGGCAGAATCATTTCCTCAGACAATGTCGTGATAGCTTCCAATAAGCCTTCCTACAGTCTTATATACTTTCCGGACGCCAAAATCACCGGGGAGGCTCTTAAAAAAATGGCTCTTTATGCCGCCAAATACTGCTCTTCAGACAAAGAATTTGTCTTTTCTCTTCTTTCAAAGGCTCAGGCTTCTCAAAAGCCGGTAAAAGTGGCCTCCAATCTCGGCTCCTACGCCATAATGAGAATTTCCGAGCTTAAAAATTTTTATCCGGGCTTTCAGCTTGTGCCTGAAGCCATAAGAGAATATCCCTATGCGGCATCATTAAGCCATATAATCGGCTATATGGGCAAAATAGACGCTATGGAGTGGAAAGCTTACTCATCCTTGCAGGATTATTCAATGGACGCCATGGTCGGCAAAACCGGCGTTGAAAAAATCTATGAAAGAAACCTTAAAGGCAAGGACGGCGGCCTTTATGTTGAGGTTGATAATAAGGGCAGGATGATAAAGGTGGCTGACAGCCGCGAGGGAGAGCCCGGAGACGACGTTATTCTGACCATTGATTTTAAAATGCAAAGCGCGGCCGATAAGGCTCTTGCGGAGCTGCCCTATAAGAGAGGGGTAGCCATAGCCCTTGACCCTTACAGCGGAAAAATCCTTGCCTATGCCGTAAAGCCCGGCTTTGATCCTAACTTCTCGGTCAATTACAGCGAAGAAAAAAAAGAGAAAAGCGCCGAATTTGACGAATTCAATATAGGCGTGCAGGGAGCTTATCCGCCCGCTTCCGTTTTTAAAATAATAACTTCAATAGCCGTTTTGGAGAACGGCAGACCTGCGCCGGAGGAAAAATTCTTTTGTCCTGGTTTTTTTGACGCCGGAGACAGAATTTTCAAGTGCTGGGAGAAAAAAGGCCACAAAAATATGGATTTGATAAGCGGACTGGCTCATTCCTGCGATGTCTACTACTACAATGCAGCTCTTAAAGTAGGCCCTCTTGAAATTGAAAAAATAGCTTCGGAATTCGGTTTTGGGCAGAAAACAGGCGCTCTGTTTTTATCCGAAAACTCCGGAAATCTTTTCGGCCCCAGGGTAAGGGCCAGAAAGAAAAGCTACTGGTTCATAGGCGATACTTTAAATCTTGCCATAGGCCAGGGCGAAACTCTTGTTACTCCGATTCAGATGGCCGTTTTTGCTGCGGCTCTGGCCTCGCGCGGGCTTATATACAAGCCGTATTATCTCGACAGAGTGGTAAAAAGGAACGGGGATGAAGTTTTAAAAAATTCTCCCGAGCTGAAAAGCAAAGTAAAACTTAAAGATAAAACATGGGAGAAAATTTATGAGGCTATGAGAGAGGTTGTGGCCAGCGGCACAGGCAGACCCATATATACAGAAGGGCTTGAAATTTACGGCAAGACAGGCACCGCCCAGAATCCGCACGGCAAAGACCATGCCTGGTTTGTATGTTTTGCCGCAAGGCCGGGAGAAAAGTCAAAAGTTGCGGTCGCTTCGCTTGTGGAGCATGGCGAACACGGCTCAACCTCCGCCCTTTCAGTAGCCAAGGCGATAATAAGGGCGGCTTATCCGCAGGTAAGTCAAAAAGACGAGGAAAAAATTCAGGGCCCGGTGGAATAGTTTTTATGGACTTTATGGAAAGCGGACTTAAAAAGAGCAGATTTGACTGGTACCTCTTTTCTTTTGCCGTTGTTCTTATGATTATAGGCTATTTTGCCGTCGTTTCCTCAACAGCCATACTCGGCTTTCAGCCGAGGATAATAAGAACGCATACTATTGCCTTTTTTATAGGCCTGCTTTTTATGCTGCTTTTCTGGGTTCTTAACTATCAGATATTCAACGACCAATGGAAATATGTTTACGCTTTTTCGCTTATAATACTGGCCGGCCTGTTTATATTCGGTGTAGTTGACAAGGGCTCAAGGTC
>JAJUJA010000038.1 GCA_029267355.1 Elusimicrobiota bacterium
CTTCACGCGGCGTCGCTGGATCAGGCTTTCGCCCATTGTCCAAAATTCCCCACTGCAGACTCCCGTAGGAGTAGGGCCCGTGTCTCAGTGCCCTTGTGGCCGGTCATCCTTTCAGATCGGCTACCCGTCATAGCCTTGGTGGTCCTTTACACCGCCAACTAGCTGATAGGCCGCAAACCACTCCTCAAGCGAACCCTTGCGGGCCTTTCATCCCGGTAAGATGCCTCACCGTGATAATATGGGATATTAGCCCGACTTTCGCCAGGTTGTCTCCCTCTTGAGGGCATGTTGTTTACGTGTTGCTCACCCGTCTGCCGCTAAGAGCGCGATACTCTGCCACTCTCCGCTCGACTTGCATGTGTTAGGCACGCCGCCAGCGTTAACTCTGAGCCAGGATCAAACTCTCCAGATAAATCCGAATACGGTTTATGCCTGCTTTCGCAGACCACCATAAGCCGGAGTCGGAGAATTATTTGGCTCTTAATTACTTACTCAATTTAATAAGGTTATAAACACACCTGAATATAGAGAACATTTTGCCATTCTCTTTGATCAGGGTGCCCGTTCATACATATTTTCAGAGAGCGAAAAAAACCCGCCGGTTTTTTCTTACCGGGTTTTTAATTTTTCGCGTTTGGTTTTTTTGAACCTTTACGCGACAAGGTTTATTTTATCAAATTCTTTTTTGATATGTCAAATGTTTTTTTGAAAAAACTTTTTTGAACTTTTTTTGAAACTTTTTGAAGCACGTTAGAGATCATTTTTTGCTACACAAATATTTAAGCAAATTTTTTACAAGTTTGTCAACACTTTTTTTTCCATTGGGGAAAAAGCGTTTTTTGAAAAAAATTTTTTCTTTTTTTTCAAAACATCTTGCGCGTTTTTTTCAGCGAGCAGCAAAAATCTTACGCTAAAAATTATAGCACATATCAAACATAAAATGGAAGAAAAATATTTTGAAAAAATTCTTTTTTAGTTATAATAGCTTAATATTTCAGCTCCTTGAATAGACGGAGGTTAAATGAGCATACATAAAAATCAGCCGAAAGGATTATTCCTTTTATTCTTTGTTGAAATGTGGGAAAGGTTTTCCTACTATGGGATGAGAGCATTGCTCGTTCTCTATATGATAAAGGCGCTGCAGTTCTCAACCGAAAAATCCGGCCAGATTTACGGCTGGTATACCGGCATGGTTTATTTTACTCCTCTTTTGGGCGGCTACATAGCCGACAAGTATCTCGGGCAAAGAAGGGCTATAGTTATAGGAGGCACGCTGATGGCGCTGGGACATTTTGCCATGGCTTTCCCGCCTTTGCCGTTTTTCTTTTCAGCGCTTATACTGCTTATAATGGGCAATGGTTTCTTTAAGCCTAATATTTCAACGGTTGTCGGCTCGCTGTATGAGCAAAATGATCCCAGGAGAGATGCCGGCTTCACGATATTTTATATGGGCATAAATCTCGGCGCTTTTTTCTCCCCCCTTGTTTGCAGTACTCTCGGCGAAAAACTCGGCTGGCATTACGGATTTGGAGCGGCAGGCGTGGGCATGGTCATAGGATTGGGAATGTATTTGTGGGGGCAGAATATGTTTTTGGGCGATAAATGCAAAAAGCCGGCTGAGCCTAAAACCGATTATCATGTGCCCGCTCTTATGCTGTCAATAGTATTATTATTCCTTATATTAAGCGCCTTTCAATTCAGCGGCTATAGAATAAAGGAATCAATACCTTCATATATTTACTGGATAGCGGCCATACTTACAGCTTTCGGCCTTGTTTATGCCTATGCTTCAAAATCTGAAAAGTCAACTTTGACTCATATTGAAAAACAGAGAATAGCCGTCATATTCATAATGGTCTTTTTCTCAATATTCTTCTGGGCCGCTTTTGAACAGGCAGGAAGCTCTCTGACCCTTTTTGCCGACAAGGAGACAAACAGGGTTTTGAATATATTCGGCTGGCAATGGGAAATGCCCGCAGGTTATTTTCAGTCCCTAAATCCTCTCTTAATATTCATACTTGCGCCCTTTTTCTCAAAAATGTGGATTAAGCTTTCCGATATGGGCAGAGAACCGTCTTCTCCTATGAAGTTCGCAGCCGGCCTTGGCCTTCTCGGCATAGGTTTTGTAGTGATGATAATAGCGGCCAGCGTATATCAGCAAAGCGGACCGGTCAGCGTTTTCTGGCTGGCAGGCGCATACCTGTTTCACACTCTCGGAGAGCTTTGCCTTTCGCCGGTAGGGCTTTCCTTGATAACCAAACTGGCTCCGGCTCAATTTGTATCTCTTTTTATGGGCGTATGGTTTCTTTCATCCTTTGTGGCTAATTTTGTCGGAGGTTTTTTTGCCGGCAATTATGACACTATGAACCATACTCTTTTCTATATGATACCGGCGGGCACGGCATTCGGCTCTGCGGTCTTATTGCTGCTTATAACGCCCAAACTAAAAAAATGGATGCATGGCGTCAATTAAATCTGGGAATAAAAGGATTTTCCGGCTAAAAAGTATAAACGAATCCGCTGGTTATTCCCATTCCATAAAATGGAGAACGCGCGGAAATTGAGCGGTAACCCTCTGCCAAGGCGTGGAATCTCCAGTTTGAATTATCAAACTGCCATTCATAACCAAGGCCCAGATTCCAGGCGGAAGTCCAGCCCAGGAGAGAATCTTTAAAATCCGATTTTTTTGCCGAACTTGAAAAATAATGCTGAGAAAGGCCCGCCCTCAAAATTATGTATCTTGTATGCGGCGTGCCCAAAGGTATCAAGGCCAGCTCAAGGCCGGCCGGTATTTCAATATGAGACAAATGCGCTCTTTCGCCGTCAATTTTATCCTGCCCCACTCTGTTGTATTTTAACCCCGCGTAGTATCGCACCCAGGAAAAGATATGCCCGCCGGCAAGAGCCTTGACGCCAAGCGTAGCCGGTTCCGTTTTGCTTGAAGAGCCGATATCCCTTACAAGCGAATCCAAAGCCAGCCCCAGAGAAATATAGGATGCCTTTGATATTCTAGTTTTTTCCTGCGAGCCCGAAGAAGCGACGTATTTGACCTGCCCTTCAGGCATAGGCTGTGAAGATTTAAGATAGTTCAGGAATTCCTTTTTTTCTTTTTCGCTCCACACAGATTGTTTTTTCATATCCGGCAAAGATTGGGCTGAAAGCAGAGCAGAGAAGAAAATGAAAAAAAGTAAAAATCCGATTTTTTTAATTTCCATAGCGGTTAATTGATTTTATATTATAAAATACCTTTATGTCCAATAAAAAAGCCGTTTTTTTATCGCTTATCCTGCTCTTTGGTTCACAGGCCAAAGCCAAAAGCATAGCAGAGGCGAGAAATGAGATAGTAAAAAATACGCTGGTTTATCTTAACACTCCGTACCTGTGGGGCGGCATGCATCCGGAGACGGGAATGGACTGCTCAGCTTTTGTAAAACTCGTTTATTCAAAATCCGGCATAAATCTTCCCAGAGTATCGGCCGAGCAGTTTGCGGCCACAGCCCGTCTTTCTCCGCAGGAGGTTTTGCCCGGGGACATCATATTTTTCTCAATGAAGAATCCTTCTGCCGCAAAAATTGACCATGTCGGCATTTATGTCGGGAAAGGCTTTTTCGTTCATGCCTCTTTTACCTCCGGCGTGCATATAGATTCCGTTTACAACCCCTATTATTTTTCAAGACTTGTAGGCGTAAGAAAATACAAAGGCTTCTAATCATATCATAATTTTTTTAATTAAAATTCCCGAAGTGCTTCTATATATTTTTTCTGCTTCTGCATTTTGGACAAAGCCAGAAGGCATGTCCGTAAAATTCCCTGTATGACATATAAGACCCGCACTTTCTGCAAGTGGACAAAAGCGCCCGGTCGCGTTGAGAAAGAGAATTCAGCATTTTTCTTATAATGACCTTTATCATTGTCATGAGGCCTCCCTGTCTGCTCAAATATATGTTAGCAGAGCTTCGCGACAGCGTAGTGTCGCGCAAAAATAAGCGAAAAGTTTTGAAAATAGACATAAAAATATATAATTAAAATGTGGTACCAAGGAGAGTTTATGCATATTAATGACTTGAACCCGAATTTACTTAAAGCCCACTACGCAGTCAGAGGAAAGATAGTTGCCAGAGCCCAAAAACTTGAAAAAGAAGGCAAAAAGATAATTTATTGCAATATAGGAAATCCGCAGGCCCTCAAACAGAAACCTCTGACTTTTGTCCGTCAGCTGCTTGCTCTGGCTGAATATCCGAAACTTATTGAAGATGAAGAGATTAATAAAAAGTTTCCGCAGGACGTAATACGAAAAGCCAGGTTTATACTTAAAGAAAACTCTCACGGCCTCGGCGCTTACACACAAAGCGAAGGCATGCCTTTCATAAGGCAGTCTGTGGCTGATTTCATAGAAAAAAGAGACGGCATAAAAGCTGATTACAAGAGAATAATGCTTACAGACGGCGCCAGCAAAGGCATACAGCTTGTCTTCACCATGCTTATGAAAGATTCTAAATCCGGCTTTATGATACCGATACCGCAATACCCGCTTTACAGCGCCACAATAGCTCTCTACGGGGCCTCACAGATAAATTATTATCTTGACGAAGACAATAACTGGGAACTCAATGAAACGGAATTAAATTCAAGCATTTCAGACGCCAGAGAAAAAGGCGTAAATCCGGTCGCTATAGTAGTTATAAATCCGGGTAATCCGACCGGTTCTGTTTTATCAAAAGAAAACATAAAGATGATAATCAGATTCGCCAAGAAAAACAAACTTTCAATACTGGCTGATGAAGTGTATCAGGAAAACATTTATAATAAGGCACTGCCTTTTCATTCTTTTGCAAAGATAATGGATGAAATGAAGGAAACTGAAGTGCCCCTTTTCAGCTTCCATTCAGTTTCCAAGGGCTTCTTGGGAGAATGCGGGCACAGAGGCGGCTATATGGAGACGAGAAATGTAAGCGAAGAGGTTTACGAACAAATGATAAAACTTCAATCCATAGGCCTTTGCTCAAATACCGCAGGACAGATCGTCACATACGCTATGGTGGCGCCCCCGAAAGAAGGCGATGAAAGCTACGATACTTACAGAAAAGAGAGAGATTCAATCTTGAGCGACTTAAAAGAAAAAGCTGAAATACTCGGAACCGAGCTTGACAGGGTGCCGGGCATGAAAATAAAAATTCCAACCGGGGCAATGTACGCTTTTGTCAAATTTGAGCTTCCAAAGGAAAAAGGCATAGACCCGGAAAAAATGAACGTACAGGAAAGGCTCAAATATGAATCCGCCAGAGATAATGAATACTGTCTGAGGCTGCTTGAAGAAACAGGAATTTGCGTAGTCCCAGGCTCGGGCTTTGGACAAAAACCGGGGACTTTTCACTTCAGGACAACTTTTCTTCCGCCTAAAGAAGAAATAAAACAGCTCACGGAAAAAATAAAAAAGTTTCACTTAGATTACACATGCCCGAAAACAAGAAATTCTGTGGAATAATTGAAATCCTGCTCCTGAATATTCTCCTTTTATCACATGGATTTGCCGCATGGGACAAAGTAAACCGATCGCTGGAAACATACGGCGACTATACCCAGATAATTCTTCCGCTCACAGCACTTTCTTATTCCATTCACATGCAAGACTACAGGGGAACTTTATATTTTGCCTAAACCTTTATTACCGCACAAACAGCTACGCTTATAATTAAGCAGACGAACGAAGAAAGGCCCGGAGAGACTGAAACAGGCGCAAGTTTTCCCTCCGGTCATACCATGGCAGCCTTTACTGCCGCATCTTTCCTTGACAGACGCTATGATATAAAGGAAAAATATTATTTCTATGCCGCGGCCGCCATGGTCGGAGTAAGCAGAGTCGCAGCAGTCAAGCATTTTATACACGATGTAATAGCCGGCGCCATGATAGGATTTTATTCAAACAGAATTCTTGTTCCGAGACTTGAGAAAAAAACATTTCACTGATTCCTTATTACGACGGAAAAGGGTTTTACGCCTTAGCGTCGGCTAAATTTTAATTGCGTTCTTAAAAACTACAGATGATTAACAGATATTATTGCCGTCTTTTATTATCTGCACGGTTCAATAGATTTTAGAGTGGCGGGGAACTGCTTTTCGCGCGCTATATCGCAGGCGGTTTTATTTTCTCCGTTTTTGGCAAATTTATTGCCGCCGAAAGATATTATTATCTTCGCAGTTGAAGTATGGCCATGCCAGCAGGCAAGAATCAGAGGAGTATTGCCGTCAATATCCTTAACATTGGGATTGGCGCCTTTTTCAAGAAGGACCTTAACCATATCATCTCTTCCTCTCAAAGAAGCCCACATAAGAGGCGTCCATGAAAGCCAGTCTCTGGCTTCTAAAAAAGCGCCTCTCTCTATAAGATGCGCGGCTATTTCCGGCTTTCCCCAGCGGGCAGCCAGATGAAGCGGGGTCTGGCCTTTGTTGTTTCTCTTTTGAATATCGGCTCCATTGTTTAACAGCATATCAGTAAGCGTCACATTTGTTCTCAAAACGGCTATCATCAGCGGCGTCCAATTTTTATTGGCGGGATTTACGTCAATGCCGGAATCTATTATTTTCCTGACTTCCTTTTCATCGCCTTTCCTTATGGCTTCATAAAGGCTGTCATACGGGTCTTGTTTTACATTACAGGAAACGATAAAAAGGCAAAAAAAACTCGCCAAAATAAGACCAGCCATAAATCAAATTATAAGGCCTAAAACGGCAAAAATCAAGCCCGGAATATCTATAGCGAAACATTAAATTTATAAGATTTTCAAGGGGCAAAGCCTCTTTTCATTTCCTTATGTAATTTGATTTTTTGTCATTTTTTGGACGGCCGTCTCAAAAATGAAAAAACAGAACGGCTGTTTAAGGCTTTATTTTCTCTAGGCGTTAAAACTCATTGAAATAGGAAACTCTTCCGTTTCCTTCTCTGTTTATTATCCAATGGTCCACGGTGCTTTTGCGGGGGTCATCTTTTATTTCAACCTCATATTTTTTCGCAGACTCATCAAGCGCTTGCTGAGACATGGGGCAAGTAAATTTTTTCTCCGGGTTTCTTGTTTCCAGTTCTTTAAGCGCCTGCTCAAATTTCTCATATCCTCTCTGCGTGGCAAACTTTGAGCAGTTTATGCTCTCCTGCATCGTTTCATCTATATAATTTCTGAAATCTATCGGCCTCTCGGCATTTTTTACCCATTTGCCTTCCTTGCACAAGACATAAGGCCCGATATTCTGCGAAGGGCCGAGCACATCATCTCTTTTTTGAAGCATATGATTCCAAAATCTCATCCCGTTGAAATTGGCGGACAAGTCAGCATAGGAAAAAATTCCAGTGGCGAATATATTGCCGCCTAAAAATGTCTTTTCTCTGAAAATGCCGCCTTTAAGAACTGAAACCAGCGGTCTTTCCTCAAAGTAATGTTTCTTGAAATATCTAAGACCCATGCCGAACATATGCTCAAGCTTATCTCCGCCAATAACCACATCCCCGACTTTAATCAAAGGGAAAAGGGCGAGAGGGCTTTTGGCTGCCCCTCTTCTTCCAAGCAGAAAACCGTTAAAAATAGACCACTCGTGATAAATTGACTGATTTAAGGGTATAACCGTCCTTCTTATGGAACCTGCCCTTATGGCATTAACCAGCTCGCCCTTCTTATGATTTGAAAACACATCCGTTAAGGCTTCATAAAGCCTTTCCTCGCTTTCTCTGTCATCGGAGCAGCCGCCGTTGGCGTTCAACTCTTCCAGTTTTCTTTCAAGTCCTTCATTGGCCAGCCTGTTTACTTCATATGTGACATCGGCAACCTGAGCTTCATCCACAGTGAAATGATCGGCTTCTGCGGCGATTGCAGGTAAAGCGCAAAAAATAAAGCTGAAAAAAGTTAAGGTCAGTTTCATTACGGCCTCCTTGATAAACCCATTCTATTTTTTTAAAGCAGGAAAGTATTGAAGCAAAAGGCCTTTTTTACAATGTTTTTAGACCTATAAAAAAAGACGGCAAAGGCCTATTTTAAAGGGCCGAACAGCGCGCTTTATGCGGACCTTTGGGCTCTTAGATTTTTTTAAAACAAAACGTATAATTTTAGCGATGCAAAAACTCCTCTTAAGGAAACAAAATGAATAAAAATACTGTTTCGGCAATGCTGATGGTTCTCTTTTTTGTCTCTTTTTCCAGCGCTTTCAAAGATTTTGAAAATATGCCTGACATAAAACAGGCTGATGTGCCGCTTCCGTATCATTTTGAAACTCATGGGAAAGGGCCAGACAGGTGGTTCGGCGCGGATTCAAGAAGGACATATCTAAGATTCAACTCTTATGTGCTGTATAAAATTCCTAAAAATTATAGCGGCGCAGTTTCCGCAATATTCAATGACCCCGCCTGCTTTGAGGAGATAAATGAAATAATAAATCTGCAGCTCCAGCATATGTACGGGGCCTTTACCACTCATCCAGGTTTTACGGAAAATCCGGGGATACCATCAGGCGATTACAAGGTTTCCATACTTTCAGCCCAAAAAGTTCCCAATCAGGACTATGCCAGAATAAACTACTACTATGACGACATTGCAGTTTTTTCTTCAAAAATTTTTCCCGGCTCCGGAGAAGTTACTATAAACTTTGTTCTGCCGAAAGATCCTTTGACTATTTATTCCAAGGGATTCCCGACTCCCTCTTCCAGAAAGAACAGATGCACTGACGAACATTATAATAGCGAAGGGGATTTCTGGTATTTTTGGAACCCGTATCAGGACGGCTGTCCTATAAGCGGAAATGACCTTGCCGCAGTAAGCGCAAAAATAAAGCCGCTGCCGATGACAGCCTCCACCTATCCCGAATATGACAGACTTTACAAAGATAATGGAAACGGAAAAATCCTGAAAATTTCCTATCTGGTAGGCGTGGATGAAAATTTCAAAAACGGCGATTTGGGCAAAACAACCTTTCTAAAAGCCTTTTCCATGCTTAAAGAAAGCGGTTTTAATGTAAAGGTTGATGAACCAAGAGTCAAAAAGCTTTACTTAACTGTCTCAGGCAAAAAAACCGAGATAGAAATGCTTTTGCTTAATCCTGACACCGGGGATTTTGCAATTCAGGCGGTCAAAGCGATGAAAAACTCGGATATTTTTCTCTATGACGGACATTCAGGGCTTGGAGGATATTTAAATCCCCAGAGACTTTCAGATGATTCCGGCCAGACACTTTCTTTACCCAAAGACAAATACCAGATTTTTGTATTTCAGGGCTGTTCAACCTACGCTTATTACAACAGCGCTTTTTTTAACCTTAAAAAATCGCAGAATGATCCGAAAGGAACTAAAAATCTTGACATAATAACCACCGGCATAGGCGCCGCTTTTGAAGTGGGAGCGGCCGTGGATGTAGCTTTCATAAACTCCATAGCAAAAGGCGAAAGAAATTCCTGGCAGCAGATAATAAGGAATATGAGAAAGGCCGAAGGAGATTTAAGCGCCCTGACACATGTGAACGGCGATGAAGACAACCCCAAAATGCCCTGACAGGCAAATCAATCCTCCGCTTTGATTATTTCTTCAGGCCCGTAAACGGTGTTTTTATAAAAGCCGTCCCCCGCCTCAATTTCAACAAGATACTTTTTTCCCTTTTCCAGCAAATCCGAAGTATCATACGTATTGGTATCAATGACAACGTCTATAAGAGGCGTCTTGTCTTTCTCAAAAATTTTCACCCTGTAAAAAGGAAATTTTTCCGACTGAAAGTTTAAAACTCCGCCGGAAAAATCCAGTTTTAATTTTTTTCTCTTGTAAGTTTTGACATTTTTTGAAATGAAAGCAGAGGCAAAGCTTGAAATATCCGAAAAAGAGCTTTCCCTGTTTTCCCCTGAATTTAAACAAAGGAGCGCAGCCACACGCCAGTAATAAACGCCGTCCGGCCAGAATGCCGGCAGAACAATGTAAGAATTGGCAGATAAAAGAGTTTCGAAATAAACGCCTGAAAAATCTTTATCTCTGGAAACCTGCAATTTGTAGCCGCAGGCTTTCATAACTTCATTCCACTCCAAAGCCTGAATATCTTTTCTTACTTTCTTCACGGAAAGGCTGACGGCCAGAGGAGCCTTCGGCGGGTCCTGAACAAAACGCTTATTCCAAAGATTGGCCGCAAGAACCGCCTTTTCTCCGTAGTCGCCAAGCGAAGTCCAGTCGTCTATTTTTCCCCTGTAAACAAGAATTCCGGCTTGAATCAGGATTTTATCCTTCTCAGGCGGCAGATAGGCGAAATAGGCGGACGGCGGCCAGGCCTGAGTTATTCTCACAGAATTTCTTTCCAGAAAAGAAGAAAAATCTTTGCTGTAAGCTTTTTCAGATTTTTTTACTATCAAAAGCGCCTCTGAATATTGCTGGGCATGGGAAAAAGCCGCAAGTAAAGCCAGCGTCAAAAGAGTGTTCATAAAATTTTTTCTGAAATTCATTTTTTTATCCTTGGTATCTGACGGCTGGCGGCTGTTCTCCTTATAGCCAGAGAAACTATATCGCCTTTCCTGACCCCGTCTATGCCTGTTATGTCTATCATGGTGTTTGAAATAGATGATTTTGTGACAAACGGCGCCTTTTTGCCCTTAATCACGGCCCAATAACTTGCGCCTTCCCTGAGTTTATAGACATTTTCTCTCGGCTCCATTGTAAGCCCGTCGCTGTAACCCACCGGAATAGTGGCGATTTTCATATCGCGGTAAGCCGTTACTTCCCCGGCATAGCCGAAGACCTCCCCCGCCTTTATGTCTTTTATTGAAATTATCCTGGCAAAAAATTTCCACGGCCTTTTTATTCCCTCAAGCGGAGCACCGCCTTTTTTCTTTGAATACACATCGGACGGATAGATTCCGTAAATTAAATTACCTGCCCTTACCATATCAAATTGAAACTCAGGGAAATCGCAAAGTACAAGGCTGTTGGCAGCATGAATCAGGGCGCCAGGGAAACTTTTTTTAACTTTTAAAGCCAGTTCCCCGAAAAGAGACAATTTCTCCCTGGCATCGATCATATTCCTGTACGGCGTATACGCTATATGGGTTGAAAATGAAAAAAGTTTAGCTTTTTCGGCCGCGGCCGCCGCTTTGAGAAAAGCGTCAAGTTTTTCAGGCGCAATGCCCCATCTTTTAAGGCCGGTATCGCAATCAAGATTGTAAAGAAGGCTGATTTTATTTTTTTCCGCAAATTTAAGCGCAGCTATATCGTCTATGGTAGGCAAAAGAGAATATTTTGAGGCGGAACGCAATTCATCCTCAAGGCATGGAGACAGGGTCATTATAGGCGCTTTTATTCCGCTTTTTCTCAGCATAATGCCCTCTTCAACGGTCAAAACGCCAAGAAATTCTGCCCCGTTTTTAAGCGCCGTTTTTGCCACAGTAATTGCGCCGTGTCCGTAACCGTCCGCTTTCACAACGGCCATGAGCCTGACGCCACTGTTCAGAGATTTCTTTATTATAGCGGTATTTGACGCTATTACCTGCGCGTCTATCTCAATCCATTTGAGCATAAATAAATTATACAATTTGATTATAGCTTAACTTCCGCCGATATGGAAAAAATATTCGTAAATCTCCCCAACTTTTCTTCAACGGCCCATTTTTTGCTTTCCAATTCCCTTTTCGGGAACGATTACTTTTTTCTCTTTTTGAAAGATGAAGAAGACGCTCAGCAGGCCTTTGACGAAATTTCAGAAATAAAGAAGCTGCTTTTTGAAAACAGTCCCGCTGAGCCGGTACTATTCATTTCGGATACTCGGGAAAGATTGAAGGCCGCTTCCATAATACACGGCGCTCCCGGCCCCAAAATAATAATACTTGACGAAAAATCGGCAGGTCAGGAAATTTCCTTAAAAACCGACTGGGAAAAAAATTCTTTTACCGTTAAAACGGGCGCCAAAATTTCAAGAACACAGCTGGCTGAAATATTTCTCTCAAACGGCTATGAAAGGGTTTCTTTCGTTGAAAAACCGGGAGAATTCGCTTTAAGGGGCTCTGTAGCGGATTTTTTCTCGCCGGCCTCGCAATTTCCCGAAAGAATATATCTTTCCGAAAAGGTTGAGAATATTAAGATCTTTGACATAGCGACTCAGCAGACTCTCTCTTTTTTAAGTGAAACAAAAATCTTTTCGATGAGAGCCTCCGGGATAAAAATATCTGAAATTGAAGGCCGAAAATCGGCAGTTTTTTTCCCCGGCACGGGTGATGAAGTCCAAATAAAAGGATTTAATGCCGTCTACAAAACTGTTTTTGAAGAAGGATTCATTGAGGCGGAATCTTCTTATTTGCCGAATCTCAAGTACAATTATGACAAACTTCTGATTTCAAAAGAGCTTTACAGATTGCACAAGGAGGGCTACAAAATAATCATATCCTGCTTCAATCAAAGAGAAACCGTTTCTCTTGAAGATTTTTTTATGTCTCAAAAACTGCCGCCTGTCAAAATCGTTTATTCCCATTTACAGGAAGGCTTTTTACTCAAAAAAGAAAAGCTGGCCGTTTTAACTTTCAAGGAACTGTTTTCAAAGTATGAGTTTTCTAATAGCAGAACAACCCTCCAGAAAGCCGCTCATTTCAAGTTTTCAGACTTAAGCAGGGGAGATTATCTTGTCCATGAGGATTTCGGCATAGGACGCTATCTGGGCATAAGAAAAATTTCGGAAACTGCCTCAAACGGAGAATTGAGAGAGACGGAATGCCTTGAAATAGAATATGCCAGAGGAGACAAGCTTCTTGTCCCGCTTTATGAATTCAAAAGAGTGCAGAAATTTGTCGGTTCCCAGGGGAAAATACCGAAACTTTCCCATATGGACACAAAAACCTGGGGCGAAGTAAAAAACAGAGTAAAAAAAGAGATAGAAAGCATAGCCAGGGAGCTTCTGGCCATGGAAGCCAAAAGAGCCGCAGCGAGAACAAAGCCTTTGACTTTCTGCCCGGAAGAACAGGCCTTTGAAAACGCTTTTCCCTATGAAGAAACTCAGGATCAGCAAAGGGCCATTATTGAAACTTTAGGCGACCTCGAAAAAAACGTACCAATGAACAGGGTCATAGTTGGAGATGTTGGATTCGGGAAAACTGAAGTGGCGATGAGAGCCGCCTTCAGAGCAGCTATGAACGGCGCGCAAGTCTGCGTTTTATGCCCGACAACTATTTTGGCGGAGCAGCATTACAGGAATTTTCTTAAAAGATTTGACGGCTTTCCTGTGAAAATAAGCGCTCTTTCAAGATTGACAAAACCGTCTGAAGCAAGAAAAATAAAAGCCATGACCGCCTCAGGCGAGACGGATATTCTCATAGGCACGCATAAACTTCTTCAAAAAAGCATAAAATTCAAGAACCTCGGCCTGCTGATAATAGATGAAGAGCATAAATTCGGCGTAAAAGACAAGGAAAAGCTCAAAGCCGCCGCCAGCGGGCTGCATTGCCTGACTCTATCCGCCACGCCGATACCAAGAACTCTTTATCAGTCAATTTCATCTCTAAGGTCCATGTCTGTCATAGAAAGCCCGCCCATAGGGCGTCTTCCTGTTCATACCAAAATAGGCCCCTATTCAGACAGCGAGGTGCATAAGGCGGTTTACTTTGAGCTTGACCGCGGCGGGCAGGTTTATTATGTCTATAACAGGGTTGAAACAATAGAAAGCAGGAAAGCCAAGCTTGAAAAAATTTTGCCGGCGGCAAGAATAGCTTTTATACACGGACAGATGCCTTCCTCAAAAATAGAAGAGACCATGGAAAAATTCCTTCAAAAAGAATTTGACATACTGCTGGCCTCAACAATAATAGAATCAGGCATAGATATACCGACAGTGAACACTTTGATAATAGAAAATGCTCATCAGCTGGGTCTGGCTCAGCTTTATCAGCTAAGAGGCAGAATAGGCAGAGAAAAACAAAAGGCCTATTGCTATCTTTTTTATCCCCCTTTTCTGGGCGCTGACGCGCTTTCAAGCGATGCAGCCAAGAGACTGGCCGCTCTCGGGGAATTTTCCGAGCTTGGAAGCGGGTTCAGGCTGGCGATGAGAGACCTTGAAATAAGAGGGGCGGGCGAACTTCTGGGCCCGAGACAGCACGGTTTTTTGAATTCAATAGGCCTTGATATGTATGTAAAACTTTTGAACGGCGAGATAGGCAAACTTAGGGGACAAAAAGAGCAGGAAAAAAATGAGGCCTCCGTAGATTTGGACATTCCGGCTTATATACCTCAAGATTATATAGACGATGAGATGGAAAGAATCAACTATTACAAAAAACTTCCTAATTCAAAAAACGAAGATGTGGATAAAATATTGGAGC
>JAJUJA010000032.1 GCA_029267355.1 Elusimicrobiota bacterium
CATTATGGTCCATTCTTTCGGAGACGCCTTGCTTATCTGTTCATAAGCAGGAACTTCGGTTTCATTTATGGCGCTTATCATCGCTTTTATGTCGCCTTTATTGTCAAAGGTGACCTGCGCATATGAAGAAGCAGCCGCAAACAGAACCGCTACCGCCATTATTGCTCTTTTGATTATTGACTCCCTCCTATAGGGACTTTAGTCCCATGCAAAAAAGGACTTAAGGTCCGCTTTCCCGAATATTAGTATAATGTATTGACTCAAGTCAAGTTTTTTTAATGCGGAGGACTTATGGACGAACACAAGAAAAAAGCGGTTAAACTGATGTTTGAAAAAACTGCGGCGGCATTGAGCAAAAACGGATTTAAGGCTGATATCTCAAATGATAAAAAGGAAGCCGCCGGGAAAATAATTTCCCTCATAGGAGAAGGTAAAAAGGTCGGTATGGGCGGCAGCATAACTATGGCAGAATTAGGTTTGCCTGAAATGATATCCGCAAAAAACACCCTTTATGTTCACAAACCTTCAATGACTCAGGATGAAAGAAGAAAAACCTGGCTTTCCTGCATGGACAGCGATTTTTATCTTGCTTCTCCGCAGGCTGTAACAATGGACGGGAAGCTGGTATTTATAGACGGAACAGGCAACAGATGCGCGGCTTTAACATGGGGCCCCAGGCATATAATACTGGCGGCCGGATTCAATAAAATCGTTTCATCATTGGATGAAGCAAGAATAAGGATGAGAGAAAAAGCCGCCATACCCAACAATATAAGGCTGGGCAAGAAAAATCCCTGCGTTTTGACAGGCAAATGCGAAGACTGCTCATCTCCGGAAAGGATTTGCAATATAGTGACTGAAATCTGGAAAAAACCAAAAATAACCGAATACAGCGTCTTCCTGATAAATGAGGAATTGGGCTATTAAAAATAAAAAAGGCCGGTTTTGAAGCCGGCCTTTTCCATTAAAAGGCTGACTTAGGGTCTTGTGGAGTCTGTCAACTTCTGTGCGTCCCAGCGCATATCATTTGTTTTCCATGCAATATCTCTGGCATATCTTGATATGTCTGAGGCATCCCATTGAGCATTATAACCTATTATTTTCGGGTCTATTCTTCTTACAGTCCATTCAAGGTTCTGTGCAGAATTTTTTACATCAAAGTTGAACCTGTTGTCCAAATCTCTCACATCCCACTCTATGTCGGAAGCTATCTTATTGAGTTTCTCGTCTTTTTTTGCAAGCGGCAGCAATGATTTCAGGTCCTGGGAAAGGCGCTGTATTTCATTGTAGTGTCTTGACATATTAATGGACATATTCCTGAGATCGCTTGAAAAGAATGAAGCCGAAGAGCCCTGAGCTATTCTTCTGGCATCCTGCTCAAGTCTTTCAATATCGTTTCTGAGCCATGTTGTATCGCTTTCAAGTCTCCACATATCATCCTTGAGTCTCTGGAATTTGTAAACAAGGTCCTGCTGAACCTCATCTTTGACCGGCGCCGCAGGCACAGGAATAACTGTCTCAGCTTTTGTGTTTATGACAAAAGCTCCGCCTTTAAGATCTTCAATAGTGCTTGACTTGGCGGAAAGGAAAGAACAGGACAGAACTAAGGCAAACAAAGATAATACCGTTTTTTTCATTAAACAATCCTCCCTCTAATTTAAGCTGCAGAAAAATTTTAATAAGTTTTTCATCCTTTTTTAAGTGAAAAAAGGGAAGCGGAATTTGCCCTTAAGTCCTATTCACCTTGAGGAGAAAATATAAAGGGATATCGGCGCTGCGGTGAACTGCCTGCTGTATGAAGAGTGTTCTTTATGAATCCCGCTTTCTGAAAATCTAAGTTTCCACCCGCCGGACGGCAATTGGAATTTATACGCCTGCTTCAGCGGATTTATCAAAACAATAACTTTTCCCCATGAATCCCCGATATCATCTCCGTTTATCATAAAAGCTATTCGGGGACTTTCAATGGGCAGTCCCAAATCCTCGTAAAACTTCAAGTTTTTGCGCACAGACTCGGCGTCAGGCAGAGAGAAAACCTGATGCTCTTTCCTCATTTTTATCAGATCTTTATAGTATGAGAATACGCTGTAATACTGCTTTTTCCTGTTCCAGTCTATTTTGTTTATATCATCGCCGAGATTATAGGAATTTTCTTCGCCCTTTTTGGTCCTGAGGATTTCCTCCCCGCTGTGCAGGAAAGGTATACCCTGCGAAACAAAAACAACGGCCTGCGCCAGCTTGTCCATTTTTATTTTGTTTTCAAGCGTCTCGTTTTTAAGCGAAAGATCTATCCTGTCAAAAAGCGTATTATTGTCATGGCAGGAAACATAATTCATGCTTTCATACGGATTGGCCGTGAAAAGATCCAGCGAGCCGGCTATGCCCTTTTTAACCTTGTCGGCATAGTTTCCGCTTTGCACATAGCCCAAATCCTCTATATGAAAGACGCTGCCCTTAAGAGCGTCGCGCAAATCATCATTAAAAACTGAGAATCCTTTGTTCTTCTGGCTGCCCTTGCTGACGCCCTTTATCGGCGTGCCGCCGGCATGCCACGGCTCGCCGTATATTATTATCTCCGGATTTATCTTTTTAAGTTCATCAGCTATTTGAAAAGCCGTCTCCTCGTCTATGAGTCCCATTAAATCAAAACGGAAACCGTCAATTTTATATTCTTTGACCCAATATTTAAGGCTGTCCAGTATGAACTTTCTGCCCATCGGCGCCTCGCTTTTAAACTCATTGCCGCAGCCTGAGCCATTATAGTAGGATCCGTCCTGCTTTCTTCTGTAAAAGTAATCATAGGCCAAAGCGTTAAAATTGTAAATTTTGTCCTTGGTCTCCGCCGTGTGATTATAAACCACATCCAGAATTACCTTAATTCCGTTTTTATGAAAAGCGGAAATCATCTTTTTAAGCTCCTTCACCCGGCCTGTTGATTGCTTATCTAAGGCATACTGCCCTTCAGGGGAATTAAAATTAACGGGCATATAGCCCCAATCATAGTCGTCGGAATTTTCATCCTTCTCAAAATCCTGAACAGGCATTATATGAACCGCATTAACGCCAAGCTCTTTTATATGAGAAAGCCCTGTTTTAATTTCGGGGAATGAAGGATTGAAAGTATTCTCCTCGGCAAGGCCGAGATATTTTTTGGGATTTTTCACACCGGAATTGCTGTCTGAGGTCATATCCCTTACGCTCATTTCATAAACCACAGTCTTTGAAAGCGGAATTGACGGCGAAGGATAAACCTCTTCGCCGGCCTCATTAAAAATCACTGAGCATAATTTATCGCCTATAACGCTTTTGGCATAAGGATCTACGCCCCTGAGTTTTCTATCTCCATAATCAGCTTCATAGAGATAGCATAAACCTTCAAGATTTTCATCAGTAGAGTATTCCCAAACGCCTTTTTCTTTTTTCTCAAGCGGGATAAATTTTTCGTTCAATTCTTGCGGATTATTTTTAATGATAAGCGAAACGGCTTTAGTCATTGGAGAAAAAACCCTGAAAACCGTTTTATTGCCTTCCTTAAAAACTCCAAGAGTGCCGTCATAGTAGTACTCATCGGAATAGAGCAGTTCTGAAGCGTCAACTTTTATGTCCTTGAAAAAAGGGCTTTTAAAGACGCAGCTGCCGGACATGAACATATCCCTGTTTATCTTCTCCTCAGTTTTAATTACGGCATAATTGGAATACTGATTTGGCAGATATGCAGAAAAAGGCAGTTTTTTCCCGGCGCAAAACAGGGAAATTTTTCTGCTTTCAAGAAAGGAGCCATTGATTTTCTTATTGAAAAAAAGGTTTATGCTTGAATCGGCCTGCGCATAGGCGGCAATGGCAGTTGTGGAAATTTCCGGACGCTTAAAAAATATCTCTTTTTCCCCCTCAACTATGAATATCTCCTTTTGTCCGGAGTATTCAAGAACTCTGTCAAAAGCCTCTTTGTTTATCCACTCTCCATATCTGGGCAAAATGCCTATCTTACAGGCGCCGGGAACCTCTTTTGAAATATCCAAAACAAAATAAGCGCCGAAATTATCAATGCCGTCAGTTTTTTTAGCAAAACCCGGTTTATTGGCGCAGGCATCCCAGACCCAAAGCGACCATCCCTCATAATCGGATTCCAGTCTTTGATAATGTATTTTGAGCAAATCCTGCGCAAAGAGATTGAGATTCATAAAAACTCCAAACAAGAAAAAAGCGATTGTTTTCATAAGGTAAGTATATAAAAAAATGATAGAATTGTAATTATGAACAGGCTTTTAATTGCGATGATATCGTTTTTTTTCCTTTATTCCTCAGCATTTTCCGCCTCAAACAATGAAAGAACAGGCGCAAAACATAAACATGTAAAACAGCATAACAATAAAGAAGGAAAGCCGGCGCCGAGACAAAAGAAGACGACGGAGACTAAAGCAGCCAAAAGGTCAACTGAAACGGTCAAAGCAGGGCAAATAACCGAAAAATCGGGAAAAGAAAACAAAATAAAAAAACAAACCAGCGCCAGGAATTACTGGGATGTGGAGATTTCCACGGCTCAGAGGGCTGCCATACAGGCAAAAATCAGATCTCTTCCCCAAATAAGAGGCATACATATCACAAGCTGGGTAGCCGGCAATGAAAAGCTCAGAGCGGCTTTGATAGAGAAAATAAATAACTCGGTTATAAATGCCGTTGTAATTGCCGTAAAAGAAAAGGACGGCAAGGTTTATATACCGGGAATTGAAAAAGCGGAAAAATGGGGTTCCTATGAGGGCGCCATAAAAGAGCCTGAAAAAATGATCAAAGACTTCAAGAAAGCAGGCCTTTATATGATGGCCAGAGTTGTCTGTTTTCATGATGACACTATACCGAGGAAAAATCCGGCCATAGCTGTAAAAAATCCTGACGGTTCAGTGTGGAAAACAAGAAAGGGTTCCACATGGGTTGACCCTTATGACCGCGGCACATGGGATTATATACTTGATGTTTCCGAAAGGGCGGCGAAACTTGGCTTTGACGAGATACAGTTTGACTATGTCCGATATCCTACAGAAGGCAATACCTCAATGTGCAGATTCAGTCAAACGCATAACAAGGAAAATGCCACAAGGAATATAGCCGCTTTCCTTGATTATGCAAAAAAAAGGCTTTCGCCCTACAATGTAAAAATTTCCGCAGATGTTTTCGGCCTGACCACAGGCAGCGATATGGGCATAGGTCAGGATTTAAATCTTATCGCAGAACATACAGACTACATATACCCTATGATGTATCCTTCCCACTATTATTCCGGGGAGTATAATCTCAAGGATCCGGATTCTCAACCGTATAAAGTTATAGACAGGGGCCTCAAGCAGGCGCTGAAAAAAACGGGCGAGAATTATGCAAAAGTTAGGCCTTATCTTCAGGACTTTTCATTGAAATGGAAATACGGGCCCGTTGAATTAAGAGCGCAAATCATAGCCGCAAGGGCTAATATGATAGACAGCTGGATATTGTGGAATCCCTCCGTGAAATACTCATGGGAAGCGCTGACCCCGCAAATGTACAGGGCGTTCATAGACCCATCATTTGACAGCATTAAACGCTGACTGTAATTCTGCTTTCAAATCAAATCTCCGTATATTGACTAACTGTGTATCTGCATTCCCAGTTTTACGAGCTTTATGCTCATTTTGGAGGTATAAAAAAACTAGCCCGATACTCTATCCGCTTCATTTATGTTCTACAACAAAGTAATTTATATTTATTGCGCCTTCATTCCCCGCCTTATCTACGGCCTGATAATAAACAAAATGTTTGCCGGCGCTTAATTTGAACGGGCCGCCATAAACTGGATTTTTGCAGGTCCCTGGACCTGAATTATCCGGCGCAGCGTCATCCTTATAAGAATTTACCCTGAACTTAAATATCGCGGCAGTTATATTTTTTTAACTATGGCGGAATATTCTTTTTCAAGGCCGAAGAATTGAGCCAGCAAATTTCCTATATCTGTAAGGCCGGGCATTTTTCCGGTCTTCAAGCCGCCGAGTTTTTTGTCAAAACCTTTTCTGTAGGAGATGAAAGGCAGCGGCTCATTGTTATGGTAGCCGTAATCCTGACGGTGCTCCATGCCGTGGTCGGCGGTTATTATGAGAAGGTCCCCTTTGTCCATTGAATTTATTATCAAAGGAAGATTGCGGTCTATTTCCTCAAGCGATTTTATTGCGCCGGCTACATCTCTGGTATGGCCGTAAAGGCTGTCTGTATCCACAAGGTTTGTGAAAATAAAAGTCCCCTTAGGCCTGTAAACTACCTTCTTAGCATTGAGAGCGTTTATGGTGCCCTGTATGGTGAACGGATTGGTATCCTTGGCTTTCGGATGGACGAATTTCAATTTGAGCTTTGGGTCCAGAAATATTTTGTTAGTAAGTTTAACCCTGGCATTGTAATGGACATTAACCAAATCGCTTGTTTTCCCAACAGCCACAGTCCAGACGTGATTTTCATTTATTATGTCAACAAGAGTCTTTTGCTCTATAGGTAAGACGGCGTCATGCCTGTTTGAAGTCCTTATTATTTCGCCGTTTCTTCTTATATAGCTTCTTGCTATGCATCTTGTTATAGGAACGCCCATTTCCCTTCCAAGTTTGAAGGCTGTATCCGCTATAAAATGCTGCTGTTTAACGGGAATTATATCCTCATTCATAGCTATCTGTATCAAAGGATCGCATTTGCTGGCATAAACTATCAAATCGCCGGTCTTCTCATGCCTGTCAGCATTCATCTCTATGGCTTCAACACCGCCGGCCATTTTATTAAAAAAAGTTTTTCTTCCAACCGCCTTTTCCAGAGCCGAAATATATTCCTTTGGAAAGCCGTCATAAAAAAGCTCATAAGTCCTGTTATCCACCACTCCCATCATTTCCCTGTGCCCTATAAGGCTGTCCGCAGTGGCCGAGACCTGTTCCGCCGCCAAAGGCAGCGCCTTGCCTGAATATTTGGCCGGCAGATATTTTGAATATTCTTTACCCAGCAATTCACCCAGGCCGAAAGAAGCCAGATTTTTCAATTTAGTTTTTTTGCCGTATTTATCAAAAAGGTATTTGAAAGTGCTGAGTCCGACAGCGTCTATAACGATAAGCAAAGCGGTTCTATTATTTTTCATGCCTTCCTCCGGACAAATTTATAGAATATATTATAGCAAGATATGGATCCGGAGACTTTATGAAATCAATACTTTTTTCAGCACTTATCTTTATTTCAAAATCACAGGCCATGGATATTTCGCTAAATGCCAGAATAGACCCTAAAAATTCCTTTATTGAATCTCGGGCTGAGATTATTTTTTCCCCGCGCGGCAATGTCAGGATCTTTTTCCTTAATAAGAATCTTGAGATTAACAGTTTTGAAGGAGCTAAAATTGAGAAATTAGACGAGAATCGGCTTTCATCCATTTACCATGGCGATTATCCGCCTCTTGCTCAGGCTTATTTAATCAGCGATATTTCGCCGAGAATAAAACTTAATTACCGCGGAATGATAAATCACGGAATGAAGGAAATAGTTCAGGAATATTCAAGAAGCTTTTCAGAAAGCGACGGAATAATCTCCTCTTCAGGAGTTTATCTCTCCGGCTCTTCCTATTTTTATCCCTATTTCCCTGATCAGCAAATTTCCTTCAGAGCCGAGCTCTCTCTTCCCGGGGATTTTTCCTGCATTATGCCCGGGAATAGATTAAAAAAAGGAAAGAGCTTTGAGATATGGCAGGAACGCCATCCCGTCGATGAGATAACCGTTTCCTGCGGCAAATTCAAAGAATACTCAATGAAAGACGGCGCAAGAATTTATTACGCCTTCCTCCTTAAAGATGATGAACCGCTGGCGAGACAGTATCTTGAAACCGCAAAAAAATTCGTGAATTTTTACTCTTCGCTGCTGGGCGCCTATCCGTATTCAAAATTCGCCATGGTTGAAAATTTCTGGGAAACCGGCTACGGACTGCCCTCTTTTACTTTGCTCGGCTCAAAAGTCATAAGAATGCCTTTCATACTTTCATCGTCTTTTCCCCATGAGATATTGCATAATTGGTGGGGCAACGGGGTTTTTGTTGATTACTCTTTCGGCAATTGGTGCGAAGGGCTTACTGTATATCTGGCGGATTATCTGATAAAAGAAGACAAGAATAAAGGCAGGGAATACAGGCGGGATATACTCAAGAAATATTCAGATTATGTTAAAGGGTCAAAAGATTTCCCATTGAAAAATTTTATAAGCCGCCATTCTTCGGCGCAGGAAGCGGTTGGTTACGGGAAAAGCATGATGTTTTACCATATGCTCAGATTAAAGCTGGGAGATGAAGTTTTCTTAAACGGACTCAGGTATTTTTATTCAGCCAATATTTTCAAGAAAGCGTCCTTTAACGATTTGAGAGCTTCTTTTGAAAAGGTTTCAGGGATGGACTTGAAAGCTTTCTTTGAACAATGGCTTGAAAGAGAAGGCGCAATGGAGCTTGAGCTTGAAAACCCGGAAATTTCCGAAAATAAGGGTGTTTATTCAGTTAATTTTACGCTTAAACAAAAAGGTCCGTTCATTTACGAAGGAATAAAAGTTCCGGCCGTTTTTTATTTTGAGAATGAGATGGTAAAGAAATATATTGATTTTTCCGTTTCATCTCAATCATTTTCTTTCTCTTTCGCTCAAAAACCTTCGGCTATGGCCGTAGACCCCGATTTTGAAGTTTTCAGAAAACTTTCTCCGCTCGAGACTCCTCCGGCCTTATCTATGGTCTTAGGGCAGGAAGGGCCGAATATAGTTTTGCCATGCTCAAGCCCTGACATTAAGGAATACTCAGAGCTGGCCGAAACCTGGAGTCTGCACAAGGAAAACAGGCCGATAGTATCCAATGATTGCTCCCTTTCAGCGCCGCCTTCAAATGCTTCCGCCTGGTATCTGGGCGGCAAGAACAAATTCGCTCCGCTTCTGTCGGGATATCTAGACCAGTACGGCGCCTCATTGAATGAAAAATATTTCTTTGACGGCAAAGACACTTATGACATATCCTCAAAAACTGTCGTTATGGCTTTTTATGACCATTTTAATCCTTCAATTTCAGCCGCCTACATAATTTCAAATTCCCCCAAAACGCTTAAAAAAGCTGCTTCCAAACTGCCTCATTACAGCAAATATTCATGGCTTATTTTTGATGAAAACGGAAATAATTATAAAACCGGGACCTGGGACAGGGAAATTTCAAATCTTAAGAAAGAATTTTCAGCGGCGGCCGTAAAATACGCCTATTCATCAAAACCGCTGGCAGAAATACCTTCATTTATTTCGAAGGAAAACTTGGAAAAACATATTGAAAAATTAAGCGTTGAAATAAAAGAAAGATTTCCCGGCAGCAGAGGATTTCAAGAAGCCGCAGATTATGTCGTTCATAATCTGAAAAAATACGGATTAAAGCCTTTTTACGCTGATTATAAAAGCGAGTTTGAACTTACAACAGGTTCAGCCGCAATAAAGACATTCAATATCGTTTCGCAGATTGAAGGACGCAATAAAAATGAATTTGTGGTTATTTGCGCCCATATTGACCATTTGAAATCCGAGGGTTCAGTCTATTATCCCGGAGCAAATGACAATGCCTCCGGCGCGGCGCTTGTTTTGGAGCTTGCCCGCTATTATTCCAAAAAGCAGCCCTACAGAACGCTGATTTTCGCCTTTTTCTCGGCTGAGGAAGAGGGCCGGCTCGGCTCAATTGAGTTTTTAAAAAATTTCAAAGATAAAGACAAAATAAATGCCGCCTTGAACTTTGACACAATAGGCCGGCTGAAAAAAGGCAAAATCATCATTCTTAATTCTTCGTCTTCTGATAAATGGCAGCATATATTCAGAGGCGCCGGATTTATAACGCAAAACGATTATGAATTGGCTCTTCAGCAGCTTGACTCATCGGACCAGACAAGTTTTATAGAAAAAGGCGTGCCGGCAGTGCAGTTTTTCTCCGGTCCTGACGAGACATACCACAAGCCGTCAGACACAGCAGACACAATAAATTATAAGGGAATTATGAACATTGCGGAAATCGCCAGAGAAACTATTGATTACCTTTCTTCGGACTCAGATTTCATAACAAGACCCGTCAGTCAAAATGCAGTTTCAAATCAGGCGGGCAGGCCGGCAAAGCGCAAGGCGTACAGCGGACTTACCCCCGATTTTTCTTACAATGAAAAAGGAGTAAAGGCTCTTGATATAGCCGCCGGTTCGCCGCTTGATAAAGCCGGAGTAAAACCCGGAGATATAATAATCTCATTAAACGCAGCTGAGATATCCGGCTTGAAAGATTACTCGGAAGCTTTAAAGAAGCTCAATCCTCAGGATACAGTAAAGATCAAATACCTGTCTTCAGGCATTGAAAAAGAAGCGGAAATAAAACTTGAAGAAAACAGGTAAATATCAGACGGATAAAGAATCCATAACGGCAGCGACAAAAGCGGATTCCTGCTGCGCTCCGACCAGATGCACCTTGTCATTTATCACTATCTTGGGAACGCCTTCAACCTGATATTTGGCAGCAAGCTGGGGAAATTCGCCGGTCTCAATCATTTCAGAGACTATATTGGGATTTGCTATGGCCAGTCTATGCGCCAAAACGACGGCGGCCGGGCAATAAGGACAGGTCGGAGTAACAAAAACTTTTATATTGGCCTTTTTGTCTATAGTTTTAATTTTTTCAATTGTCTCCTGTTCAAGTTCAGGTTTGCCGGAAGATGAAGCTTTAAGCGCCTCTATGAAAGAAACGAACTCATAGCCGGCCGGAATGCCGTAAAAAATAACCCTTTTTCCCGAATGCGGGGTTTCAATGAATATAGCCGGCAATTGGGCCGGAGCGTACTGAGCGTTTTTTTCCTCATCTATGTATTTATTATAGATTTCAAGCTTAATCTTTGAGGAAAGCCCCGCCACTTCTTTCAGGAACTCTTCGGCTGCAGGACATGAAGGGCAATTTATATTTTCCTTGAAAAACACAATTTTAACTTCCGATTCAAGGGAATCAAGAATTTTTTTTACTTCCTGTTTAGTTTCTTCATCCATTAAAGGCATATTACCTCCGAATCTCAATATTTAGATGCGCGTAAAGGCCTTAAAGTTTCACTTAAAAACAGATAAAACCGATTCAAACGAAGGATCTTTTGCAGCAGTGAATGAAAATTTCCCACCACCGTATTCAAATGCCAGATGGAAAGCTCTAAGCATAAGTCTCGGATACTTTTTATTTTCGCGTATATCCCCGTAAAGAGCGTCGCCTACCAGAGGATGGCCTATGGAGTAAAAATGCACCCTTATCTGATGCCTGCGCCCGGTTTTCGGCATTGCCCAGACAAGCGAAGTTTTCTCAAACTCCTCTTTTACGAAATATTCCGTAATGCTGTCCTTGCCGTCAAAATCCGCCGCGCATCTGCCTGATGAAAACTCTTTTACCCTTTTGTCTATGACGGAGCGTTTTTTTTCAAGATGCCCCCATACTAGGGCCATATATTTTTTCTCAACTTTTCTTTCTTCAAAAAGGCATGAAAAATCCTTATGCGCCTGAGGATTTCTGGCAAAGATCATAAGGCCGGAAGTTTCTTTATCAAGCCTGTGAACTATGAAAACATCCCCGTATTTCTCCCTGACAAAATCGGCAGCCGTTTTCTCAGCCGCCAGCGAACCTCTGGCTTTTATGGAAAGCAGGCCGGCAGGTTTGTCTATAACAATAAATGACGGGTTCTCAAAAACTATTTCAGGCTTTATCAGCATGTTCTTTCATGTAAAATTTGCCGGCCAGTATTGAAACGAATCCGCCGAAAATAAGATAAACGGCCGCAAAAAATATGGCGATGAGAAGACCTATTTTATCGGAGACATATCCTATTATCGTCGGGGAAAGCGCATCGCCTAGAGCGTGAAGTATAAATATATCCAAAGCGAAAGCCATTGAGCGGACATTGGACGGCGTTATCTCCACAATGGCTGCATGATAAGGGCCGGAATGCATGAAAATGAAAAATTCCGCAAGGAATATGCAAAAAAGGGAAGTGTTCAAGTCAGAAGCTACAAGAGACAATACGGCAAAAGGGGCGCTCAGGAAAAAAGTTATATAACCGACTATGAAATAGCTCCTTTTGGTATATCGTCTCATAAAATCTGCCAGGAAGCCGCCGGCAAGATTGCCGAGTATCCCTGCTGCCACCGTTATAGCGCCGAACTTGAATCCGGCTTCGGCCACGCTCATATGCCAGTTTCTGACAAAATATGTCGGCATCCATGCGCTAAGCCCGCCGACTGAAAAAGTTCCAATCGCCTGAGAAGCGGCTATCAGAAGATAAGTCCTGTTTGATAAAAGCTTCTTATAATCGCTGAAAGAAATTTCCTGTCTTTTTTCTCTTTCCGGGCTTTCCTTGAGCAAGTAAGCCAAAGAGCCGAGGATGATTCCGGGGAAAGCGACTATAAAAAAGGCCTCGCGCCAGCCGTATTTCTGCCCAAGCCAGCCGCCCAAGAGATAACCTATCGCGCTTCCTGCCGGGATGGCTAGAGCATAAATTGAAAGAACTCTGGCTCTCACCTCCTTTCTAAACCACTCGGCTAGATAGGACGGAGACACCGTGCCGTAGCCGGCCTCGCCGATGCCGACCATGCTCCTGCAAAATGACAGCTGTTTAAAAGATGAAACCAGTCCCCCGGCGAAGGTGGATATGCTCCACAATATCGCGCTTGTTCCTATGACGATAGGCCTTTTAACTTTATCGCCTATGAATCCCATAAAAGGAGAAACAGCCGTATAAACCAGCATAAAAGCCGAGGCCAAAAATCCCAGCTGAGTGTCTGAAAGCCTCAAATCCGTTTTTATCAAAGGAAAAACCGAATATAGTATGTACCTGTCAATATAGTTGAAAATGCTTATGGAAAATATAAGAATCAGCACTTTCCTGTTGTATTTCATAAAGCTATGATATCAAACTGCGCCCTGACTGTCAAAAAAGCGGAAAAATTATGATAAGATATTTTGAAGACATTTAACGGAGGAAAGATGCCCGCTACAAAAACGCAAAAAAAACAGAAAATCTCTCTTGAGTACAAGAGAGAGAACGGATATTTCAGGATAGAAGACAGGGAGCTTAAGAACATAAATGAATTTTGCTCGGCATATTCGGTTTTTCTAGGCGAAGCCAAAACAGAAAGAGAATTTCACGATGAGGCGGTGAAACTCCTTGAGGAGAAAGGGTTCAGAAGCTTTGAATCTTACAGGAAAGAAAACGCAAAACTAAATCCGGGCGACAAAATATATTACTCGTCTTATGGAAAGACTTTGATAGCTTTCATAATAGGGAAAAAAACTTTGACAGAGGGTTTCAATATAGTAGGCGCGCATATAGACTCTCCGAGAATAGACATAAAACAAAACCCTCTTTACGAAAATTCAGAAATGGCATATCTGGATACGCACTATTACGGCGGGATAAAGAAGTATCAGTGGCTTACCATACCTCTGGCCCTTCATGGAGTCGTGGTGAAGAAAAACGGCTCCAAGGTTTCAATAAAAATAGGCGAGGATCAAAATGACCCGGTCCTTTGTCTTACAGATTTACTTCCGCATTTGGCGCAGGATCAGATGAAGAAATCTCTTGCCGAAGGAGTGGAAGGAGAGAATCTGGATATACTTGTCGGTTCGCAGCCGCTTAAGGACAAGGAAAAGAAGGAAAAAGTAAAGGCGCATATACTTAAGATTCTTTCCGACAAATACAAGATTTCAGAGGAAGATTTTCTTTCAGCCGAGCTTGAAATAGTGCCTGCGGCCAAACCTAGAGACCTCGGCCTGGACAGGTCCATGATACTCGGCTACGGACATGATGACAGAGTATGCGCCTATACTTCATTGAAAGCCGCTCTTGACATTAAGGATATTCCGCAATACTCTTCATGCCTTATTCTGGCTGACAAGGAGGAAATAGGCTCCTACGGCGCCACCGGCATGGGTTCAAATTTCTTTGAGAATGTCTGCGCTGAAACGATAAACCTGACCTCCAGCTCTTATAGTGAACTTGACTTGAAGAGAGCTTTGGCCAATTCATGGATGCTTTCCGCCGATGTGAATTCCCTTTTTGACCCGCTTTTCCCCTCCGTTTCGGAAAAGAAAAATACCGCTTTCATAAATCACGGCATTTGCGTTACAAAATATACCGGCTCAAGAGGTAAGTCAGCCTCTTCAGACGCAAACGCCGAGTTTATGGCGCAGATAAGGAGAATTTTTGACGCAAACAAGGTGGTCTGGCAGACCGGCGAGCTGGGCAAAGTGGACCAGGGCGGCGGCGGCACTATAGCCCATTATATGGCCAGATACGGCATGCAGGTTATAGATTGCGGAGTGGGACTTTTGTCAATGCATGCCCCGATGGAAGCAGCGGGAAAGCTTGACATATATATGGCTTATAAGGCTTATCTTGCTTTCCTGAAAGACGCCAGGAAATAATATTCTGAAGCCGGGAGCATATTTGTTCCCGGCTTTTTTTTTTGCTTATGGAGAGAATATGACGGTGAAAATAATAATAACAGGCGGAACTTTTGACAAAGAATATAATGAATTAAACGGAGAATTGTTCTTCAAGGATACTCACATAAATGAAATGCTTTCCCTGGGAAGATGCAGGGTGCCTTTTAAGATAAAAAAACTGATGATGATAGACAGCCTTTATATGACAGGCTTAGACAGGAAGAAAATATTGAAAGAATGTCTCGCCTCCAAAGAAAGCAACATAGTTATAACCCACGGCACAGACACCATGGCTGAAACTGCAGCCGTTTTAGGCCCTAAAATAAAGCATAAGACCATAGTTTTGACCGGTGCCATGGTCCCGTATAAATTCGGCTCTTCAGACGGCATGTTCAATCTCGGAAGCGCAATCTCGTTCTGCCAGATATTGCCGCCCGGCGTTTATATAGCCATGAACGGCAAATATTTCAACTGGTACAATGTGAGGAAGAATAAGTCTAAGGGAGAGTTTGAAGAAGTAAAGTAAACCGGCTATCCTAAAAAAACTTCAGTTTTTTGGGTTTTTCCCATCTGCAGGCCGAATCTTGCGAAGAGAAATAGGAAACATTTCCCGCCCCGTCTATCCATACGGCGCAGGCTCCTTTCTGCCTGCCGACCATTTCAAAAGCCTTATCCCTTCCAAGTATGGCCAGGGCTGCAGATGAGATGAAATCTTTCTTTATCTCAGGCAGATAAACTATCAGATTTGAAAAATTCTCTATCGGGTATCCGGTTTTTATGTTGAGTATATGCGAATATAGTTTGCCCTCTATTTCAACAAAATGCGAGCGTCCGCTTGAAGAAACTATAACGCCTGAGGGAAACTTGAGAACGCCTATGACCTTTGTTTCATCAAAAGGCGAATTGACAGGATAGCTCCAGTCGCCTTCCCCCCAGCACAATCTGTTAGCTCCGATGTCAAGCATAAGGCTTTCTTTTACATTTTCCCTTTTTAGAAGCTCTATTATCTTGTAGAAAGCGTAACCCCTCAAAATGCCGCCCAGATTCAATTCAACAGGTTTTGAAAACATGACCCTTGAATTCTGCTCATCTATTAAAACGCCTGATAATCCTATTTTTGAGATAGCGTCCTTTATTTCTTTTTCGGAGGGCATCTTTCTTTTTGAGGCGGCTTCCTTCCATATCGGCCACAAAGGCGCAAATGTCGGATCAAAACCGCCCGAGGTGATTTCATAGTAGTTCTTTGATATAAGCAGGAGATTCAAAAGCTCTTTTTCAACCGGCATCCATTTTTCATAAGCGTTTTTGTTCAGGTAGGATATCTGGCTGTAAGCTTCATTGTAGCTGAACTCGTCTGATATTCTTTTTGCTTCGCCTATTATTTTCTTGGAAATCCTTGACACGTAATCAATGTCGCCCGAGTAAAATTTTATCTCCACAGGCACGCTCATTATGTAGGCTTTTTCGCTGTAAACTTCCTGCTTTGAATTTTTGTTTAAGCAGCCGGGAAAAAATAAAAATATTGAGATTAGCGCCGCTGTCCGTTTCATAGTTCTATTATAGCAATAAAGCGCAAAATTGCAAGCCGGTTTCGGGCGCGGCTGATAATACCGGGGGCGGAGAAAAGGCCAAATGACAGACGGGCTTATTTTTGTATAATTCATTATAGGCAGGAGGCCGTGATGAAAAAAATTTTATTCTTGAACATGGTTTTATTTTCCGTTTCTCTTTTTTCTCAGGAAATGAAACCTCTCTCAGAAAAACTCTCGGAAGGAATTGACAAAAACCTCAAAGTGGCCGTTATGGATTTCCCTTATGCCGATTCAAGAAAATCTGAAGGTCCAGCCATAATACGCGAAAGGCTCATAACAGAGCTTGCCGGCAAGCAAATTACCTTGATAGAAAGAGGGCTTATACAAAAGGTGCTTGAGGAACTAAATCTTCAGAACTCGGGAGCGATAGAGCCGCAGAAAGCGACCGAAGTCGGCAAGCTTCTTGGAGCGGATATACTGATAATAGGGACGCTAAACGATGTTTCAAATGAAAAGACCGAAATAAACGCCAGAACCGTTGAATCAAAAACCGGAAAGATACTGAAAGCGGCCTCAATTCGCATTGAAAAGACCTGGAAAGACTCCATCTCCTCTTCCAGCGGCTCAGACTATTCAGGCAAGTCCTTCATACAAATAGCTTTGCTGCTTGATACTTCCAGCAGCATGGACGGACTTATAAATCAGGCAAAAAGCCATCTATGGAAGGTTGTAAACGAGCTTGCGGGCAGCTCAAAAAAAGGCGATGCTTCTGTTGTGGAAGTGGCTCTTTATGAATACGGCAACAACAATATACCGGCTGAAAAAGGATACATAAGGCAGGTCGTAGATTTTACGC
>JAJUJA010000129.1 GCA_029267355.1 Elusimicrobiota bacterium
CTCGCTGGCAAGGGAGCGGACATAAGTGCCGCTTGAACACAGGACTTTGAAAACAAGCTCATTTCCATTTAACTGCCAGTCCAGCCATTTCACATTGACCTTTTTTTCAAGAGAAGGAACCGGCAGATTTTTTCTGGCAAGTTTGTAAAGAGGCACGCCGTTTACCTTGGCCGCAGAATACGGAGGGATTTTCTGTGTTATTTCGCCCTCAAGAAGCGTCAGAGTTTTTCTTATAACGCTTTCCTGACAATCAAGTCCTGCATTTTCATAAAGGATTTTTCCGGCCATATCCCACGTATCCGTCTGAACCCCGAATAAAATTTTGCCTGAATACACCTTGTTCATCAGCAAAAATTCGCTTTGCTTTTTCGTGGCTTTGCCGGCCAAAAGTATCAGCAGGCCTGTTGCGGCTGGATCCAGCGTCCCGGCATGCCCTATTCTTGAGATTTTAAGTTTTTTTCTGGCTTCGTCCACGATATCATGGGAGGTCGGCCCTGAGGGCTTATCCAACAAAATAAGTCCGCATATATCGGTCATTTTAGCAGTTCGCGAAGCCTTGCCATGACCCTTTCTTCGGCCTGTTCCAAAGATGCTCTAATTTTGCAGCCGCTGGCGTTTTTATGCCCGCCGCCCCCGAACAGCGCAGCCACCTTGCTTACATCTATGTCGCCTTTTGACCTGAAAGTAGCCGTTATTCTTTCCCGGTCCTGCTTGAAAAGCACGCAGGCTTTGACCGTTTCTATCATCATGGCGTAGTTTATTATGTTTTCAGTGTGTTCTGATACGGCTGAAAATTCACTGAAATCGGAAAGTCTCAAGCTCATCTTTGCCAGCTTCCCGTTCTCCGAGACTTCAAGGCTTTCAAGCGCCCTGCCGAGCAGCTTCAGCGCAGGATAAGGCTTAGTGGCATAGATTATATCGTTTATTCTTGAAAAATTAAAATTTTCCTGCATCAGAAGCGCCGTTATCTGATGCGTTCTTGAGCTTGTGGCGGGGAAATGAAAACGGCCGGTATCTGTTACTATACCGGTATAGAGACAGGCTGCTTCGCTTTTGTTTATCTTCAGCTTTATATCATAGAAAAACCTGTAAATTATCTCCGCTGTGGAAGAAGAGCTGTGATCTATTATGTTAACATCGCCGTAAAGCTGGGCTGTTTTATGATGGTCTATGTTTACTATCTTCGAGCAGCCGGAAAGGAAACCTTCAATATCGCCGGCTCTGTTGGGCACCGAACATTCAAACAGAACAGCGACGCAATTTTTGGGAGTTTTCTTTGGCAGCCTGTTTTTAATCTTCTTTATGCCGTTAAGAAAGTAAAGATTGGAGGGTGCCGGATCTTGGGAAAAAAGTATGGTCTTTTTGCCCAGCCGGTTCAGGAGCGAATTGAAGGCCAGCATGGAGCCTATCGCATCGCCGTCGGGATTAAGATGGGGGGCAAGAAAAAAATTCTCTGCAGCCAGAACTATCTGCTTTAAATTTTCAAATTCCTTCTCAATCTTTGGAAGTTTCGGGCTTTTCATTTTCTCTCTCCGAGTTTATCTTTCTGAGAATTTCCTCTATCCTGCCCGCCCTTTCAGGAGTTGAATCGTGACAAAAGCTTATATTCGGAATTATTTTAAGCTTCAGCCTTTTTTTCATTGAATTCTTTATCTCTCTGGAAAAACTCTCTATGATCCTGAGATTTTCCTGCGCAGTTCTTGAAGAGCCGAAAACGGAAAAGAAAACCTTAAGCGCCTTTCCTTCATCGCTCAATTCGGCTCCGGTTACCGTAAAGATGCCGTCGCTTTTAAGCTCATGCTTGTCTCTCAGGACAAAATTAATTTCCGAAAGGAAAAGAGAAACAAGTCTCTCATTTCTGTCAAACATTCAATCTCCTGAGCTTTTCCTCTTTGATATAAACCTGTATCTCATCCCCGACATTGAAGTCGGAAAAGCCGCTTATGAGGATTCCGCATTCAAAACCTTTTTCCACTTCCTTAACGTCATCCTTGAAGCGCTTGAGACCGCTTATTCTCGCGTCGGCAACTACCTGCGAATTCCTTATGATCTTAGCATAGGCGCCCCTTACGGCCTTGCCCTCTCTGACCATGCAGCCGGCTATCTTACCAGAACTGAGGTCAAATATCTGTTTTATCTCCGCCTTGCCTATTATC
>JAJUJA010000041.1 GCA_029267355.1 Elusimicrobiota bacterium
GGTCGTGGGTTCGATCCCCATCACGTCCACTTTACAACCTCAAACAAATACAAAAATATCCACACGAGAGGCGCTCGCGGCGCCATTTTTGCTTCCTGCTTTGCCAAGCCGCTGTGCGCGAGTTCGCAACGAGGAGGTCGTGGGTTCGATCCCCATCACGTCCACTTTACAACCTCAAACAAATACAAAAATATCCACACAAGAGGCGCTCGCGGCGCCATTTTCGCTTCCCGCTTTGCCAAGCCGCTGTGCGCAAGTTCGCAACGAGGAGGTCGTGGGTTCCCGCCACTACAGCGTCGGCGGGCGGGCTCCGCCACTACAGCGTCGGCGGGCGGGCTCCGCCGCTACAGCGTCGGCGGGCCAGAAAAATCATGGCGTTCCCCATCACGTCCACTTTACAACCTCAAACAAGTACAAAAATATCCACACAAGAGGCGCTCGCGGCGCCATTTTCGCTTCCCGCTCTTCTAATTTTTCGTATGCCGATGACTGAAGGCCTTGTGAGCCGGCTGGCTTCAATTTTTGTTCTCCGTGTACAAATCCTTTATTCTTTTTATGGCCTTCTTATGCTCTCCAAAGTTATTGTTGAAAATATGCCTGCCCTTCCTGTCAGCTACAAAATACAAAGCGTCTATATCGGCAGGACTAACCACGGCTTCAACTGATTTAAAGCCGGGATTGCATATAGGCCCCGGCGGGAGGCCGGAAACATAATAGGTATTGTAAGGCGAGGGGAATTTCAAATCTGCGTAGGAAAGATTCTTTTTCCAATGCCCCAAAGCGTACTGCACAGTAGGGTCGGCTTCAAGAGGCATGCCCTTTTTAATGCGGTTAAGATACACCGCCGCAATCAAAGGCCTTTCAGTATCTATAACCGCCTCTCTCTCAACTATTGAGGCGACGATAAGCGCTTTATAAGCGTCTATACCTTTGGGCAGCGGGCCGTCCAAAAGAGGCTTTATGTTTCTGTTAAATTCGTCCGTCAGTATTTTTATCACTTCTCTCGGCTGCATATTTCTTTTCAGGTGATAGGTTGAAGGGAAAAGATAGCCCTCCAGCTTTTCATCCTTCACTATTTTCATAAACTCATTTTCGTTCTTTATAACTCCGGCCGCCTTAAGCCTTTCCGCTATTTGCTCGGCGCGCCAGCCCTCCGGAATAACTATTTTCATATCCGAAATATAAATGGAATGAGTTATTTTCCACAAAACTATTTCATGAGGGGTGAATCTGTTCAGCTCATATTCGCCCGGCATTATCTTTCTGGCGGAGCCGGTAATTTTAACCAGCGCCTTAAACCACAGCTGGCTGATTATAATTTTCTCTTTTTTCAGATTTTCAGCTATTTTCCCGGCGGTTTGGCCTTCTTCAACAATAAACTTGACTTTTTCGCCCCTGTAAAGAAAGTACGCCGCCAGAAGAATCAGAATAGCGGCCGAGATCAAATAAAAAGTTTTTTTCATAAAAATTCTTTCCTGAAAATTTCTTTGTATTCAGGCCCCTTTTGAGATAATACGCTCTCATACCATACAAGAGCTTCCGCCTTGAAAGAATACCTGCCGGAAAAATCTTTTTCAAAAAAGTCCGGCAGAAAACTGCGGCTGAAATTCTCTTTCAATCTGGCCACGGTTATGTGAGGGTGAAATTTTTCCTCTATGCTAAAACCCGCTTTTCTTACGGCTGAATAAATTTTCTTTCTCAAATTGTTCATTTCCTCTTCGCCCTTTTCAAGCCCCACCCATAAAACGGAAGGTTTTTCCCTTGAGGGGAAAGCGCCTGTCCGGCCCAAACTCACATAAAAAGAGGGAAATGAAATTTCTTCCATAATTTCAGAGAAAAAAGCTTTATCATCTGCAGAAAGCGAATCGCCCATAAAGGCGGCTGTTATATGCAGATTTTCCTTTGATGTTCTTTTCACGCCTCCGGTATCAAGGAAGCTCAATTCGCCGTAAATACCTTCTTTTATATTGTTCGGCAAAGAGACAGCCAGAAAAGAGCGCATTAAGGGCCTCTTTTTGCCGGCTTATGTTTCCTCGGGCTTTTTTTAACCGGCGGGGCATCCTGCTCGTCATCCTGCTGCCTAATCTTTCTCTTTAAAAGAGCGGCTCTCATTTTTTCTCTTCTCTGAAAGTCCATAGGTCTCCATCTCTTTTTATACAGGGGAAACCTCTTTTTAACTTCGCCCATCATAGCCCTGTGTTTAGCCAATCTGGCAAGACGCGCAGTCCTCAGTCTTTTAATCTGAGGGGATAAAACTATTTCCTGCCCTTTTTCAACTTTAACCTCATCAAGCGTTTTGCCTTCTTCGTCAACGGGAGAAACCGCCAGTTCGCCCTCGTCAAAAACTCCGAAGGCAGTTTCTTTATTGAAATTTGAGTATTCAGCGGCAAATTCCGTCCCTCTTACGGCGCAAACAGCCGTCGGCGTATGCACTTTGAAGAGAAGTTTCTTTTTAAGTTTAGATTCAAATTTAGCCACCAAAGCCCCTATCTTCAAAAATACCGAGGCGTCGTCCTGCTCAAGAGCTTTTATTTCAAGTTCGCTGTTTCTGGAAAGTTTAAGCATTCCTCTGTCAGAAAAATATATTTCGGCATAACCGTCAGGGCCTGTCTTTACAGTATCATCCGGGTCAAGCGGATAATACCCGGAATCTTCAATAGTCTTAAATTCTTCATCCTGTGATGATTTGACAGAAACCGAACCTGCGCTTTTTCTTATCACGGCTTCAAATTGCTGGGTCTGAGCGCTTGCCTGGGCTGCAGTTTCAGCTTTCATCTTCATAAGCTGTTCCACCATCTGCTTATACTCCTGCTGATTCTGCTGCCCGTGGGAAAAGCCGGCAAATAAAACCAAAAATACCAACTTGAGCATTTTAACCCCCTTTAACAAGTTTCCTGAAATTTCTCTTGCCCGCCTGAAGAACGCCGTCAACCGGCTCTATAACCTTATCCTCAAGAATCTTCTCTCCGTCAATCCTGACAGCGCCTGATTCTATAAGCCGCCTGGCCTCATTATTGCTTTTTGCCATTCCGCAGGAAACCATAAGAGCGGAAATTTTTGACGGAGCTGACATTTTCACTTGCGGCATATCATCTGGAAGTTTGCCGGCGGAAAAGACCTTTTCAAACTCCTCTCTGGCTTTGATGCCCTGCTGACGGCCGCAAAACCTGTCTGTAAGCATAACAGCCAGTTTTTTCTTGGCCTCCATAGGATGAAGCGCCTTAATCCCGCTTAAATCTTCGCTTGTAAGCAGTTCATAGTATGAAAGCATCGTTTCATCGCTTATAGACATTGTTTTTCCAAAAATATCCTTGGCGGAATCATTCAAGGCGATGTAATTGCCGTAAGACTTGGACATTTTTTTCTCTCCGTCAGTCCCGACAAGGAGAGGCACGGTCAAAACAACCTGCGGTGTCTGGCCGTAAAATTTCTGCATATCCCGCCCCATAAGCAGATTGAAAATCTGGTCCTGTCCGCCGAGCTCAATATCCGCCTTCACTGCCACTGAATCATAGCCCTGAAAAACCGGATAAAGCATTTCAAGCAGACTTATAGGCATTTCATTTTTCATTCTGTTTTTGAAATCTTCTCTTTCAAGTATTCTGGAAACGGTAAGATTTTTAGCTGTATTTATAAGTTCGCTCATTGAGCCGCTTTTATGCTCCGTGAAAGGAATAAGCCACTCGGAATTAAACCTTATTTCCGTTTTATCCCTGTCGAGAACTTTGAAGGCCTGCTGAGTGTAAGTCTCTGCATTTCTTTTAACTGCATCCTGGTCAAGCATTGGCCTGGTTGAATCCCTGCCGGAAGGGTCGCCTACTCTAGCCGTAAAGTCGCCTATTATGAGAACTGCCGTATGTCCCAAATCCTGAAATTGCCTGAGTTTTGACAATACAACGCTGTGCCCAAGATGCAAATCGGATGAGGTCGGGTCAACGCCGAGTTTTACTCTGAGCTTTTTGCCGCTTTGAAGCTTTTGAGCAAGTTCCGTTTCGCTCACTATGTTGACAGTTCCTCTTTTGATCAAAGAAATTTCATTTTCCAAATCCATATCATTCTCCGTAAAAAGTCTGTCTATATTTTATAAAAATATTCGCTTTATGTCCTTTTCAAAAAAACCACTCGGGCCAGACGGATACCTCTATCTCCCTTCCCAGGTCAAGAGAGGACAAGAATTCAGCCATCGCCTTTGAATCTTTCTCTATTTTGAATAAGGTGTCGTGATATGAAATTCCAGTCTGCTTATTTGTTTTGACGGTTTCCTTGGGTTTATGTTCTATAATACGCAGCTCTTTAAGCTTTTGCTGAGTAAACATGGCTATGAAAGAACCGGCGGCTGATTTTAAACGGTCTATTTTTGAGGATGAAAATCTTACGGTGAGAAGGTCGCAAAACGGGGGATAAACAAAAAACCTTCTCATTTCCAGCTCTTCCGCGGTAAATTTTTTGCCGTCCAGGCCGAAAGAAAAAACCGGGTTGTCGGGTTCAAAGGTTTCGGCTATTAACAGCCCGCCCTCCTGCACAAGACGGGCAGCGGCGGATATTTTATTGAACAGGCGCTCGCTTTCTCTGAAACCGGCCGACATCCCGGCATGGAAACCGGCAAGGACCGCCAGAGCGAATTTCTTTTCGTATATCTCCGGAGCCAGAATAAAAGAAGTTCCTGCTATGATGTCATAATCAAGGCTTGAAAGTCTGGAATATACGCTTTCGGCACCTTTGAAAGATTTCTTTAGGGAATCTGAATCTATTCTGAAAATCTTTGCCTGCGGGAATCTGCTTTCCAGTTCCTGCGCTATTTTCTGGCTGCCGTGCCCCCCGGTTTTAAGTATTTCCGCAGAGCAGACCGGACATTTATTTGAATAGGGCGTTTTTTTCAGGCAGGACGGGCATATATAAAAATAAGTTCCGTCCTTTGAAAAAAGGCGCAAGTTCTTCAGGCACTCGGGGCATTTGGCGCTCCATTTGCAGACAGGGCAGAAGCTTTTGAAAGCCACGCCCCTTGAGGGAGCAAGATAAAGGACCTTTTCGCCCTTTGAAAGCGCCTTTTGCGTCTCTTCAATAGATCTTTGTGAAATAACAGAAAAATTTTCTCCCGCTTTTAAGATCAACGGAGTCAGTTTTGAATCTGAGTTTGACATGCTTTTTGCCGGCTCAGGCAATTCCAGATCAGTATAACAGGAAAAAAAAGCAGCCCTGTGGGAAAATTCTGAAGCCAATTTTTGAGCTAAATCGCAGGTTTTATAAAAAGGTCTCTGATCAAATTGGAAGTAAAAATCGCTTCTGCTTCTCAAAACTGAAATCAGCGTACCCTTGCGATAAGGCAGGAAAACGGCCGCTTTTGTGCCTATAATATGCCTGATTTTGCCTGACAGCATAGCAGCTAAAATTTTTTTCTTTGCCGCTTTGGTCAGAGAGCCGTGATAGAAAGCGCATTCATCGCCATTGAGCGCGGCTGAAATTTTTCTGTAAACTGACAAAGCGCTTAGATAATCGGGACATAGAAAAAGCGAGGGGGCCGAATTTGCAGATATCTGAGAACATACGCGCTCTAAAGGGAAATCATCCTGCCAGAAAACGCTTTCTCCCGGCCTATCGGGGAAAAAATCAACCTTTGGAGTTTCGGCATTATTTGACGTCAAACAGCAGCCGCCGCTTAAAACTTCAAAAATATTTTCATAAAAAAGGCCGTAATACATTCCTTTAGGAGCGTGCCATTTTGAAAAGCAGTACTCAACCGTATTTTTTAAGCTTTTAAAATCATATAGATTTTTCAGGGAAACGAAGGCTTCTATTTCCCTGACTTTTTCAGGCGGCAGGCCTGGCGGCAAAGTCCGGCCCAGAGAAATGACCGTCCCGTTGAGAAGAGAGCGGCCGAAACGGCATTTAACAGCGTCGCCTTCCGCAATCTCTTTTTCAAAGGAGACAGGCACTTTATAATGGAAAGTTTTGTTTATCGGGACGGGGAAAGATATTTCCGCAAACATCACTTGATGCCCAGGAAAGCCATAACGGCTTTCATATCGGCCCATGTGTCCTTTTTAAGATTTGGGTTCCTAAGCAGAGCGGCCGGATGGTATGTGGGAAAAATAACAGGCGAACAGGAAAAGGAAAAAAGCCCGTCCGGAACATTATAACTTTTGCCTCTCAGCTGGCTTATTCCAAGCGTCTCATTAAGCATGAAACGGCTGGGGACATTGCCGAGAGTGACAATGGCCTTCGGAGCTATTATCTCTATCTGCTGCTCAAGGTAATTTCTGCAGAAAGATATTTCCTGAGGAGTAGGCGGTCTGTCATTTCCTCTTTTTTGCGGGTCCTCCGGATCTATCATCGGATGACATTTGACTATATTGGCTATGTACACCTTCTGCCTGTCAAGCCCCATTGCCGCCAGAATTTTATCCAGAAGCTGGCCGGCCCTGCCGACAAAAGGCCTGCCGGTATGATCTTCATCATAGCCGGGCCCCTCGCCTATGAACATAAGCTCAGCCTCAGGATTGCCCTCTCCAAAAACGGCATTAAGCCTGGACAAGCCTAAAATGCATTTGCGGCAATTGGCTACAAGCAGAGAAAGCTCCTCCATTTTCTCCTTTTTGCCTCTCGGCGTTCCGCCTGCCGAAGGAACAGAGCTTTTTTCTTTGATTTTCGGCTGATGCAGAAGGATATCCTCTTCAATGGAGGAAAGATAAAGGGAAAGTTCCTTCTTTATTTTCCTTATCTCATTCTTCATCTTTGGTTTTCTTGGTCTTTTTTTCCTTTTTCTCAGACTTCTTTTCTGTCATTCTTTCAAGCTTTATTTCCTCATCTCTCTTCGAGGCCTTTATAATTTCTTCCTCGGAGACATCTCCCGAAAGAACTTCCCTGAGGGCCTTCTCTATTATCTCGGCCATAGGCAAAAGCCTGAACTCCTCGGAAAATTTAAGATGATTAGCCCATTTCATAGCCAGCACTGTGGCTCTGTATTTGCCGCCTTTATAATCCGATATAAGTTTTTCAAGATCCTCATTGTTTTTTATTTCTTCCTTTGCTTTAGTCATCATTCCTCCTCTATTTGATTTTTTTAAAGTCTGAAGCGAAATCCTTAACAAAAGCGCAGTTTCTGCTCAGCTTTAGAGTTTCGGCTTTAACTACAGCCGCAATATCTTCAGAGGCCTTTTCAAGCTTGTCGTTTATAACGAGATAATCGTAACCAAAAGCCTCTTTCAATTCTCTTTTTGCGGTTTTAAGTCTTATTGAAAGTTCTCTTTCGCCTTCTCCTCTTTTTTTAAGTCTTTTTACCATAACAGAAAGCGAGGGGGGAAGAAGAAAGATTGAAACCGCATCCCTGAATATCCTCTTTACGCTTTTTGCGCCTTTGACGTCTATGGTCATAAGAGGTATTTTCCCGCTTTCAAGCAGAGACAAAACAGATTTCTTCGGAGTACCGTACAAATTGCCGTGCACCTCGGCCCATTCTATCAGACTGCCGTTTTTCCTGAGGGCCTCAAATTTCTCAGGGCTTACAAAATAGTAATCCCTCCCTTCCTTTTCGCCCGGCCTGGGCTTTCTTGTGGTACAGGTTATGCTGAAAGCGAAACGCCTGTCCGACTTTATAAGATGATTTTTTACGGCGGATTTTCCGCCCCCTGAGGGGGCGGAAATTACCACCGGAAAATACCTGAGTTTATTCACTATTTTTTTCTCGGATATTTAAGCTGAGACTGAGCCGCAGCCAATATGGCTATGGGAACTCTGAAAGGAGAACAGGAGACATACGACAAGCCCGATTTATGGCAGAATTCCACGCTCTTGGGCTCGCCGCCCTGTTCGCCGCATATTCCTATCTTAAGCTCCGGTCTGGTCTTGCGGCCTCTTTCAACCGTAAACTTTATGAGTTCTCCTACGCCTTCCTGGTCTATGCTCTGGAAGGGGTCCTCAGGCAGTATGCCCTTTTCGACATACTCCTTAAGGAAAACTCCGGCATCGTCTCTGGAATAGCCGAAAGTCATCTGAGTAAGGTCATTTGTTCCAAAGGAAAAGAACTGCATCGTTTCGGCTATCTTGCCGGCTCTCAGGCATGCTCTTGGAATTTCTATCATGGTCCCGACAACATATTTGAGAGACTTAACGCCTGTTTTGGCCACGGTTTCCTTGTAGGCCTTCTCTATTATCGGAAGCTGATTTTCTATTTCCTTTTCATGAGAGACGACCGGTATCATTATTTCAGGCATGGCCTTGACGCCTTCCTTTATGAGTTCGGCGGCTGCTTCGTAAATGGCCCTGGCCTGCATTTCAGTTATCTCCGGATATGTCACGCCGAGTCTTACGCCTCTGTGTCCCATCATGGGATTTGACTCTCTGAGAGAATCGGCTCTGGCTTGAAGCTCTTCAAAGGAGATGCCGAGGCTTTCAGCAAGTTCCTTAAGCTTGTCCTGCTGATGCGGAACGAACTCATGCAGAGGCGGGTCTATCAGTCTTATTGTGACAGGCAGGCCCTGCATTATTTTAAGGGTTTCCTTTATATCCCTTTTCATATAAGGGAACAGTTCGTTCAAGGCATTTATCCTTTCCTCTTTGGATTTGGAAACTATCATCTTTCTGAGCTTGAACAAAGGTTCATCTGAACCTTTGCCGTAGAACATATGCTCTATTCTGAAAAGCCCTATGCCGCCGGCGCCGAATTCCCTGGCCTTAGCGCTGTCGGCCGGAGTGTCGGCGTTAGTCCTTACGCCGAGTTTTCTCACCGAATTGCATATATTAAGGAAATCGGCGAGCATGGTATTGCCTGAGCCGGCTTCAAGCATGTTGAGTTTGCCTTCATAGACAAAACCTTTGGAGCCGTTAAGCGTTATCCAATCTCCTTCCTTAAAAACTTTTCCGTCGACATGAAGCTCTTTCTTTGCCAGATCAACTTCCAAAGACGAGCAGCCGACACCGCAGCATTTACCCCAGCCTCTGGCGACGAGAGCTGCGTGAGAGGTCATGCCGCCTCTGGCTGTCAGTATGGCTTGAGCGGCTCTCATGCCTTCAACATCTTCAGGATTGGTCTCTTCTCTGACTAAAATAACATTCTTGCCTTCTTTAGCCCAGGCCACAGCGTCTGCAGCCGTGAAAACTATCATGCCGCTGGCTCCGCCGGGACCTGCAGGCAGACCTTTTGCCAAAGGCTTGGCGGCAGCTTCGGCTTTAGGATCGACTATCGGATGAAGCAGCTCATCAAGCTGAGCCGGAGTAACTCTCATTACGGCTTCTTCCTTCTTTATGAGTTTTTCCTTGACCATGTCCAGAGCCATTTTTACGGCTGAAACGCCGTTTCTCTTGCCGACTCTGCACTGAAGCATCCACAGTCTTCCTTTTTCAACCGTGAATTCTATGTCAAGCATGTCGCGGTAATGCTTTTCAAGCTTCTTCCTTATGTCCGAAAGCTGTTTGTAAGCTTCAGGCATCAGGTCCTGCATGGTTTTGAGATTTCTTGAGTGGTCGTTCTTGCTTTCCTCATTTATCGGGCTGGGAGTTCTTATGCCGGCCACAACGTCTTCGCCCTGCGCATTGACCAGGAACTCGCCGTAGAAGTAATTTTCTCCGGTTCCGGGGTTTCTGGTAAAACCTACGCCGGTGGCTGAGTCCTCGCCCATATTGCCGAAAACCATGGTTTGAACGTTTACAGCTGTGCCCCACTCGTCAGGTATGTTTTCTATTCTTCTGTAGGAAATCGCTCTTTTGCCGTTCCATGAGGCAAACACGGCGCCTACAGCGCCCCAGAGCTGTTTCATCGGATCGTCGGGGAACTCCTTGCCGAGAACCTCTTTAACTTTTTCCTTGAATCTGCCGGCCAGCTCCTGCATATCTTCGGCTGAAAGTTCAGCATCGGTCTTGACGCCTTTCTGATGCTTCTTTTCCTCAAGCATTCTGTCCAGCTGTTTTCTTATGCCCATATCGTCAGCCGGCTCTATGCCTGCGGCCTTTTCCATAACGACATCGGAGTACATCATTATGAGTCTTCTGTATGAATCCCACACGAATCTGGGATTTTTGGTAAGCGCTATAAGTCCCGGTATGGTTTTGGATGTCAAGCCGACATTGAGAATAGTTTCCATCATGCCCGGCATGGATTTTCTGGCGCCGGATCTTACCGAGACCAGAAGGGGATTGGCGGGATCTCCGAATTTTTTGCCCGTTATCTGTTCAACCTTTTGAAGATTTTTAAGGACTTCGGCTTCAAGCTGCTTGGGATAGCTTCTTTTGTTCTGCCAGTAATATGTGCAAACCTCTGTGGTTATAGTAAAACCCGGCGGGACGGGAAGCTTCAAGGCTGGATGTCCGGCCATTTCTGCCAGATTGGCGCCTTTGCCCCCTAAAAGATTTTTCATTGATTCTTTTCCTTCGGCTTTTCCTGCTCCGAAGAAATAAACCAGTTTTTTAGAAAGTTTTGCTTTCTGTGTTTTTTTCGCTGAAGATTTCTTAACCGCGGTTTTGGCCATTTTTTTTATCTCCTGTGGGATATAGAAATTGCGGGTTTACCCGCCTGATATATGATAGCAAAAAAACGGGCGTTTGTTAAAGCTTGTGCAGGCTGGAACCAGATATCCGCACATGGAAGAAGGCCGCCTTTTTATATATAATTGCCTTTATGAAAGCCGGAAAAGCTTTTTTTGTCGCGGTAGGCAGCGAGCTGCTCTCTTTCAAGGCGAACAGATATTCTCCTGTTCTGGCCGGAAAACTGTTCAAAGCCGGCTATACTCTGGCAGGCGAAATAACGGCTGCCGACAGACTGGAAGATATAAAGAAAGCCATGGATTTTGCGCAAAAGAATGCGGATATCGTCATTGTGACAGGCGGCTTGGGCCCGACCTTTGACGACTTAACCAGGCAGGCAGCGGCCTCGCTTTTCAACCTTTCCCTGCATGAGAACCAAAAAGTAAAAAAAACTCTTCAAAAAAGATACCCTCATTTGGAGAAGTGGAATCTGGAAAATCAGTCCCTTGTTCTTGAAAAGGCGGAAGTTTTTGACAATCCCAACGGCACAGCTTTTGCCCAAGTCTTGAAAATGAAAGGCAAGACATTCGCGTTCCTGCCCGGACCTCTTAAGGAGTGGGAGCCGATATGGGATGAAAAGGTATCCAAAATAATCGCGAATAAAAAACAGAAGATTTATTTCAAAAATTTCAGGCTTGCCGGTCTGAGGGAGGCGCAGGTACAGGAAAAAGCAATGCCGGTAATTAAAGAATTCGCAAGAGATATTGAGTGCACCGTACTGGCAGGGCCATATACATGCGAGTTTTCTTTTTACTGCTCCGGCAGGAGTATATTCAGAAAAGCCGGCGAAAAACTCTCAAATATTTTTGCCGAATATGTTTATTCGTCAAGAGATTTCTCACTGGCAGCCGAACTGAAAGAGCTTTGTATCAAGAAAAAAGTCTCGGTTTCTCTCGCTGAATCATGCACCGGCGGGCTTGTTTCTCAGCTTATAACAAGCGAACCGGGCAGTTCAGAGTTCTATGCCGGAGGCATAAATGCCTATTCAAATTCGGCCAAAAAGAATATACTCGCTGTCAGTCAGCAAACTCTCAAAAAACACGGCGCTGTAAGCCGCGAGTGCGCAATTGAAATGGCCAGAGGAGCAAAGAAAATTTTCAAAACCGATTTCTCTGCCTCAATAACAGGCATAGCCGGGCCGATGGGAGGGACAAAAGACAAACCTGTAGGCACGGTATGTTTCGGTTTTTGCGGACCCGATTCAGAATACTCAGCCGTATCCTTTTTCCGCAAGGACAGGGATTTCATAAGGCAGTCTTCGGCTAATTTCGCTTTGTTTGCTCTTCTAAAATTGGTAAAATCTTATCGCGGCTGAAAGGCCAAAAGGAGAACAGATATGAACAGGAATGCACTGATTTCAATAGCCGTATTAACAGTTTTCTTATTTTCCTGCCAGAAAAAACAGGAGCAGACCGCCGCCGGGAATGAAAACGCAAACCAGACCGTTCAAGCTTCATCTCAACAGGCGGAGCAAACCGGCGGTACCGCCGTCCGCAAAGACCAAACAAGTCAGCCGAAGGAATATGTAAAGAACGAAAACTATTTTTCATTGCCTTCTTACTCGGGGAAAAACATAGACCTTAAGGACTATGCCGGAAAACCCATTCTGATAATGTTTTTCACGGAAAATTGCCCTTATTGCAGAAAAGCCGCTCCCTATATCGAGAAAATGCATCAGAAGTATTCTCCTATGGGGCTTGCCGTAATAGGCATTTCCATGAAAGACTCTCCGGAAAGCGCCAAAAGGTTCGCAGCTGATTTCAACCTGACTTTTCCGCTCGCCTACAAAGGTTCGCAGATAGGGAAGAATTATCATGTTCAAGGCGTGCCTTTCATATTCCTTCTCGACAGGAATCATAACAACTATGACACCTGGATGGGCTATGACCCTTCCTATGACGCCGATATAGATGTAACAATAGAAAGGGTTCTTAAATGAGCGTAAAGATAAACAAGGGCAAGATAATAGTACATAATGCCTTTGATGTCGGCTGGGAAATAAATCTTTCAAAGGCCCATGAAATTCTTTTGTCAAGGGAAAAACAAAGCTCAAGGTTCAGATTTTCAAAAGACCCGCGCAAGGCGATAATAATAAAGGAAGCTCCTCTCAAGGTTGAGATGAGCAATGATGAAATAAGTCTTCCGTGCGGCAAATACCCTGTAGCCGTAAACTGCAGAGTGTGGGATTACGGGGTTATTTCCGTGAATATTGAAATAGACATATCCGGGCTTGCATGGGAAAAACTTTCGGAGATATCTCAGTGCATAGAGAACGGAGATCAGACGGAAGAATTGGCTATCAAAGTCAAAAAAGAGCTGAAATCGGA
>JAJUJA010000095.1 GCA_029267355.1 Elusimicrobiota bacterium
AAAAGTACATCATCTCTGTAAATTTTATCGTATATAGCATGAAATCTTCTGCTCTTACTTTTCTTGGCTGATAGATATAGTTTTCTTTGAAGTTCTTGAACTTTGTTTATTGCGTTGTTAGTCTTTTGGTCTCGGAATGAGCTACTCAGTTTCAAATGTTATGGCAGAGGCCGGCGTTCCCAATATAATGCGCTGGCTTCCGTTCAGGATAGATGAGCAGGAGGTCAGAAACAGGCTGAAAAATAAAATGATAAGGCCGACCACGATACCTCAAACTCAGGAAGACCTGCAGGTTGAACATGCTGTGGCCAGGGAAGCCTTGCGTCTGGCTCTTGATCAGCATAAAGCTCTTGCTGTCGGACTTAAGGGCATACAGCAGGAAAGATCCATTTCCGACGCTTTTGAGCAGACATCAAGCGGACAAAGTCTTATAAACATGATGAACCTCAACTATGTCATCGGTTCAGGCGGCATACTTGCGCATTCGCCCAGAAGGATACAGTCTGCCCTGATGATGATAGATTCATATCAGCTTGAAGGCGTAACTATGATGGCTGTTGACTCCATATTTATGATGCCGCATCTCGGCGTTCTGGCTCAGATAAACGAAAAAGCCGCGCTTGACGTTTTCTATAATGACTGCCTGATAAAACTCGGCACGAATATTTCCCCCAAGGGCCTGGCTAAGGAAGGCGAGAAGATACTTGAATGGGAGATAAAGGCTGCCTCAGGAACTCAGTCGGGCGAATTGAGATTCGGAGAAATTTTTGCTGTTCCCTTGAAGGATGAAACTGCGGAAATTACGCTTAATCCCTCAAAGGGATTTGATGTAGGCGCCGGCAAGGGTTCCAAATATCAGTGCAGAATACAGGGCGGCACCGTAGGTGTGATATTTGACGGCAGAGGCAGGCCTCTTGAATTGCCGAAAGCGGAAAGCAAGAGGGTTGAATGCCTTGATAAGTGGTATAAGAAATTGAACATGTATCCTTGAGGGATTGAAAAACAGGAGGAAAAATGGCGCATGCTTATTCGCCGGGACTTAAGGTTGTCCCGCTTATGGTTTTAAGAAAGAGAAGAATGCTTCCGATTCCGGGAAAGGTTCTTTATCAGGTTGGCAAAGAGGTGGACGCTCTTGATGTGGTGGCGCAGACAGAATTGCCGGGCAAGGTTTTTTCAGTCAATATAGCCAACAGGCTTGGCGTAGAGCCCGGCGAAGTCAGAAATTATATGCTCAAGAAGGAAGGTGATGCCGTAAAGAAAGGAGAAATTATAGCCGAAACAAAGCCCTTTCTCGGTCTGTCATTCCTAAAATCCATGGTTGAGGCGCCTGTAACCGGCACTGTGGAATCCGTTTCCGAGATCACCGGACAGGTTCTTTTCAGAGAACCGCCCAAGATCCTGCCTCTTCAGGCCTATATAAAGGGCAAAATAGTGGAAGTGGAAGAGAATTTCGGCGTAGTCATTGAAAGCGAAGGCACTTTCATACAGGGCATATTCGGCATAGGCGGAGAGACCAATGGCGAGATAAAAGTCGCCGTTGACGGCCCTGACGTTGACCTTAAGCCCGAGGATATAAAGGAAGAGTACAGGGGTAAAATCATAGTCGGCGGAAAGCATGCCGGCCTTGACGCCATAAAGAAAGCCATAAAAGCCGGAGTCAATGCCGTGGTTGTCGGAGGCATACATGACAAGGACTTGAGAGAGATACTCGGCTATGACATAGGCGTGGCCGTGACCGGCACCGAGAAGATAGGGATTACACTCGTGGTTACCGAGGGCTTCGGTCATATACCCATGGCCGATTATACCTTCAAGCTTCTCAAATCAAGAGAAGGCGAAAAGGCTTCGGTTTCAGGCGCTACGCAGATAAGAGCCGGCGTTATGAGGCCTGAGATAATAATTCCCGGCTCTCCCGACAAGAATCTCAAGAGGAAAGAGGAATCCAGGGGCTGGATAGAGGTCGGAGATCAGGTGAGAATAATAAGGGAGCCGCATTTCGGCATAATAGGGACAGTCACATCCCTGCCGTCCGAGCTTCAGTCAATACCTACGGAAAGCCATGTGAGAGTCCTTGAAGTAAAACTTGAGAACGGCAGCAGGATAGTTATCCCAAGGGCCAATGTTGAAATAGTTGAAAAATAAGCCTTTGTAAACAGGGCGCCGGTTTTGCCGGCGCCTTTTGATTTTATGGCAAATAAGAAAAAGAAAGGCAGAGAGGAAATTAAAAATGAAGAAATCTCCTTCTGGGCCTGGCCTTTTTTGTTCTTTCTGGCTTTCTGGGTTTTAGGGGAATATTTCTCAAAGTTTAAGCCTGATATATCTTCTCTTTTTACGGCTTTGTCCTTAGGTCAGTATATACCTCAAAGCGCCGGCTTCATAGCTGACATTTCCCGCTCTCTCATTGGGGGTCTATTCTCCTTTTTAGGCATTCTGGGATGGGGTTACCTGGCTCTTAAGCCATTGAAGCTGAATGAAGACCGCTTTGCGGCTTTTATACTTTCCTTTGCGGCCGGGCTTTTGATAACCGCAGCTTTCTCGGCTTTGATGGGTATTTTAGGCGCCATTAAGAAGGAGTATTTTGTTTTATTTGCCTCGGCAGGGTGTCTTATATCGGCGGCGGATTTTTTCAGGGAAAGGAAAGGATTTGTTTTTCCCTCTGAATCCTTCGGCTCATTTTCGGTTTACTGGCTTTTTCTTTTTTTGACAGCTTTCATAAATCTGCTTCAATCAATTTCCCCTGAGACTTTTTATGACACGGTGATTTACCATCTGGCTGTGCCCAATTACTGGCGTCTTGAGGGGCGTATAAAGGATATGCCTTATCTGATATTTTCAAAGATGCCTTTTAATCACGGACTTGTTTATCTTTACGGGCTTATGACTTCAGGAATATACGGGGCTAAAATGCTTAACTGGTTCGCCTCCGTTTTCACTCTATTGTCTTTTTTCGCTTTTTTCAGAAAATATTTTTCACAAAAAACTCTTTTTGCGGCGGCAGCCGTTTTTTTCTCTATTTTCCACTATATGAACGTTTCGTGGTATGCTTCAAATGATGTTTTGCTTACCTTTTTTATACTCTGCTCATTTTACCTGTCTTTGAGATATTCTAATGAAAATTATGCTCCTTATGCCGCGCTTGCCGGCCTGGCGGCAGGATTTGCCATGGGTATAAAATACACTTCAGCTATTTTTGTTCTTGGAATTTGTATTTCTGTCTTTTCAATAAGGAAAGAAAGCGGTTTTTCCGCGGTAAAGTTTTTTCTTATTTTTTCAATCTGCGCCCTGCTGCCCTGCGCCCCATGGCTTTTAAAGAACTGGCTTTTATATTCCAATCCTTTTTACCCCATGCTTTACAAGGTTTTTGCCAAAAATCCCGATGCCTTTGACGCGGCATTGATAGACAGCTTTATGAGAGAAGTCAAGCAGTTCTCCTTTTCTTTAAAAGACTGGCTTTATCATCCTGTGGCGGTTTCGGCCGGCAAGATAGCCAATGATGAATACTTTACCCCGCTTTTTGCCATAGTCCTTCCTTTGGCGGTATTCTCTCCGAAAAAGAATCCGGCTTTAAAATTCTTCTGGGTATACTTTCTGTGCTCATGGATTCTATGGTCATTTTCAAGCAATGTGGTCAGATATCTTATGCCGGCCTGGTTTGCGGCTTCTCTGCTGGCAGCTTATTACGCCTTTGAAGCCTTTCACGGCATGTTTTCATCTCTATTGAAGGGCATTGTATTTTTAAGCATATTCATGTCCTTTTACTGGTCCTTTCTTTTTTTCTATATGGAGGGCAAGTGGAAAGTTGTCTTAGGCCTTATTAAGGCTCAGGATTATTTGTCTTCCTCACAGCCCAGATATCCATGGCCTTCAAATGCAGTTTACCCCTACATTGAGAATTCAAAGGGCAAAGGTAAAACGCTTTTTCTTGGAGATTCAAAAACGCTTTACTTTAATTCGCCCTTTGAGGCATCAAGCGTTTTTGACAGAAATCTTCTGATAGAACTAGCATATTCCTCAAAAGACGGCCGTGAAATTTACTCAAAATTGAAAGAGGCCGGCATAAACAGGATAATATTCAATATCAAAGAAACTATGAGAAATAATGCGGCATACGGGATACTTTATTTTGATTCTTCGGCCATGGAGAAATTTAACTCTTTTTTTGAAAACCATATGCAGGAAGAATATTCCGCCGACGAGTTTCAGGGCGGAAATTCCGTAAACAGAATATTGGTTTACAAATTAGAGGAGAAGAAATCCAGGCCTTCGCCGAACTATATATACGAAGTCTGGCTTAAAAGCGGGAGAAAGATATGAAAACAAAGGCTTTGATAATAGGAGCCGGGCCCTGCGGCATGTCGGCGGCATTTAACCTTTCCTCAAAGGGCCTGGATTCAATCGTAGTTGAGAAGAATTCATATATAGGCGGGCTGGCTTCAACCCTTGATTTCTCCGGGTTCAAGACCGATATAGGCCCTCACAGGTTTTTCAGCAAGAACGGATATCTCTACGATATGATAGAGGATCTC
>JAJUJA010000137.1 GCA_029267355.1 Elusimicrobiota bacterium
CAATCTGAACTCTTTTCCGTTAAGGGAAAAGTATATTTTTACGGCTATGAGAACCAGAATTATAGCCATTGTAAGGTTTGAAAGAAAGTATAGCCACGGCTTTTTTTCAGGCACATAGGCGTGTTTCTGCTGCTGACTCAAAAAATCATTTTTATACCTAAGACGCAAAAAAATAAAAAGAATGAAAAGGTTCAAAACTGTGGGCAAGAAAAGGTATTTTAAGAAACTTAAAAACGGATTACTAAAACCGCCTTTTACCGCTATAAGCAAATTTTGCGGATTGCCTATAGGGCTGAAAACACTGCCTATGGTGACGGAAAAGGCCAGAGCGAGAAGCATGGCAGGCGCCGGGACAGAATATCTTCTGGCCAGATTTATCGCTATCGGCACGCCTATTATGGCTATAGTGTCGTTCATTACAAGAGCGGAAGAAAGGCCGCAGAAAAATATAAAAACAAAAAGCATGCCTTCCGAGCTTTTAATGCCGGCAAATATCCTGTACTGATTGTAGGCCAGGTAACCGCTTATCTCAAAAAGCGAGCCCGCCGTGAACATCCCGAAAAGAAAAATTATAATGTCAAAATCTATGGCCTTGAGCGCGTTGTAAGGGCTTATCTGACCTGTAAGGACTGCGGCCAGGGCGCCCAGAAGCATCACAAGCCATATCTCAACTTTTATAATCCCGGTCTGCCGTGCAGAAATCAGAATAAAAACCGCAGATAAAATGGCAATTGAAATCATGTCGCTAAAAAATTACTTTATCCTTCCTATGAATCTCAGCATCCCGTCAAGTATGGTCATCGGATGAGGCGGACAGCCGGGAATATACAAATCAACTTTTATCTCAGGCGGTATCCCCTTGATCTGCCCAAGTCCCGCATAAATGCCGCCGCTTATGGCGCAGGCTCCAACCGCTATGACCACTTTAGGGCCGGGCACGGCTTCATAAGTCTTTTTCAAAGCGGTCTCCATATTTTTAGTAACAGGTCCGGTTATCAGTAAGCCGTCAGCGTGCCTTGGCGACGCCGCAAATTGTATCCCGAAACGCCCCATATCAAAAGCCGGAGTATTGAGAACATTACAGTCCGCTTCACAGGCATTACAGCCGCCCGCCGAGACCTGCCTGAGGTTCAGTGAACGGCCAAAAAAATTTTTTATCCCGTCTCTTAAAACAACGGTCTTCTTCCTTAAGTTTTCTCTCAGGATCAAATCCTCTCTTGATGAAGCGGCCATTGACCATGATTTGGAAAATTTTACGGCTTCGGGAAATTTTCTACTGCACATGCCGCAGAATACGCATTTCCCGATGTCCATGGAGAAATCGTTTCCATTGCGTGAAAAACACCCATAATCGCAAGTTTTATACAAATCCTCCCTTTGCTTTTCCGTCAAAGATGAAAAATGAATCTCAGGAAGGCCCAGATACCTCTCTGAAAGCTTTACTTTCCGGAAAGGGAAAGGAATTGTCCTGTATCCCTGTTTTATTCTCTCCATTATCTCTTTTATCATTTCTCAAACCTCATAAGTCATGCCCGCAGTATGAAAGATTAAAGCTTTTATTGCAAAGAGGGAAATCTGAAATCTGCCCTCCCCTCATAGCCATTGAAAGGCCGTGCCAGTTATGAAAAGAAGGGTCTGTTATTTTGTAAGAGTCTATTCTGCCCTCCCCGTCTGTAAAACAAACATGGCATATCTCGCCCCGCCAGCCCTCGGTTAAGGCAACGGCAAAGGAGTTCCTGCTCAGTTGAGGG
>JAJUJA010000093.1 GCA_029267355.1 Elusimicrobiota bacterium
CAGGTGAAGGCCATCCAGGACCACCGTGGTTTCTTTCCAGTTTTCCAGGCCACCCTCAGTTGCTGTTTTGCCGCTTCTAGGGATAACATTAATATCGTTCTCATTGCAGAATTTTAAAATCTTGCTGACTTCCTCAGTCGATTTCGGATAGACAATCGCCGTCGGCATCGGTACATCCAGTACTTTTCTGGCCTTGGCGTATTTCTTATATCGGTCTGCAGATGCATCATATAGATCATCTGTATTTGTATTCACCTGAGCTTCGGATAAAAGTGCCGTTAATTTTTCCACAACATTCACAGCGCTTCCCTTATAACTTCCTTAATTTTCAAAACGGATATTCCACACACGTGTTTAAGAACTGACTTCATTTTACAATCGAGTGGTAAGCAAAGTCAATAGAAAAATGGAAACTTTTCTATTTTTATTTGTAAATATTGCTTATTGCGGAAAATTTTCCTTATTTTGAGGTCTGAATCCGCAAAAAGTATATCAAGCGGTATCATAGTGTTTTTCATCCAGAAACTTCTTGCTTCATCATCGGGAAACATAAAAAGCATACCTCTGTTTTGAGGCATAAATTCTCTGAACATCAGGCCGAAAGCGTGTTCATGCGGAGTTTTTGCCAGCTCAAGATTTATAATCTCCCCCCGCCCGGTTTTAAGTCTGGCGCAGCCGGCTTTTGAGAAATCCGGAGAACTGCAGGATAAGAAAAAAGGCGGGATGAAAATAAGAACTGAAAGGATATAAAGCTGAAAAAGGTTATTCCTCATAGTTATCGCTGTAAGGCTGCGTTGACAGCCAGACTTTTCTCATTTCTTCTATTTCATCGCCGGCCTTTTTTTCAATTTCTTCTTTTGTTTTTGAAGCCCTGCTGAAAAGCTCAAGCGGTTCAAATCCGTTTTTCTTTGCGATCTTTGTGAAGCTTTTTTCTTTCCTGAAGTCCTTTAATGTAAGACATAAACTGACGCCTTTTTCTTTTGATATTATTGCTGCGGCAGTCAATTCGGTTCTTGTAAAGCCGCTTTTATCAAGGGCGGAATAAGGCAATTGGGGACAATCCGTGTCTGTTGATATTTCAAAATGCGAAAGTAAAGCGCCTGAGAATGAATAAGAAGAAACTGAGATCAGGCTGTCCTTTGACGAGAAGGAAGATGGCTCCAGAACGGCGCCTGCCGAAAATTGCTGAGCAAAAAGACCGCCGGCGCAAAACGCCATAATGAGAAATCCAAGTTTCATCGCCTTACAGGGAGGTGGTAACCAGCGTTTCAGTTGATATTACTCCCGGTATTCCTCTTATTTCCCTGACCACTATGTCTGAAAGCTCAGGAAGATCTTCCGTTTCCATATCAAGGACCAGATCCCATCTGCCGAAAACAGCCGACATATGCACAACCTCAGGTATGGCTTTCAGCTTCAAAAGCGCATTCCTTTCCTTTCCAGGGGCAAGTTTTACCAGTACCAGGCCGGTTACCATAATATCCCTCCGTTCAGAAAGAGTAGTATTTGTCCACGCGCCTTATTTTCGGGTCAGGATATCTGGCGCTGGCAAAGGCTCTCAAAGGTATGTATCTTACCGTGGTGTGAACTGTAGAAGAGCTGACCCTCGCTTTTGCTATTATATAGCCTCCCAGCTCCAATTCAAAAGGGCTTTCTATTACATAAGGAGGAAATACAGGCTTTTCCAATATTTCCTTTTTGCCGTTAAAACCGTTCACAGCCTTGTATTTTCCGTAGTTAGCGGAAAGACTCTTAAGGAAAGCATCCTGGGGCGCAAACTTTATCCTCACCAGGCAATATGAACCATTGACCATTGTTGACGGACAATTATGATATGAGACTGAGAAAGAGGCGTTGGCATTCCTGTAAAAGTTTATGTCTCGCCATGTATGGCCCGAATTGTTTCTAAGCAGATAGTTCAGCTCAAGAGCATGTCCCGCAGTTACAGTGCCGAAGTCCATCTTGGTGGTCGCTTTGTATCTTGAAAGCCAGTAGTATGAGTACCAGTAAGAGCCGCCCCTTCCAGTCGTTTCTATATAGTTTGAGTAGGGAATTTTATCCGCATCATTGCTTTCTATCTCAAAGCCGTCGCCCTTCTCCCCGCCTGAAGTCGGCCTGAAGACTATTTCAAATGTGCATTCGGCTTTCGGCGCCAATGTTTTTCCTGAGCATTTATTATTGTCCAATGAGAAGGAGTAATCCTCGTCATTCAGTCTGTTTATTTTTCTTATCGTGAGATTCTTTTTACCTACATTCATCACGGTAACCAGTTTCCTGGCATATTCATAGAGATTTACGGTGCCGAATTCATATACCTGTTTATGCGCAAGCATCTGAGGCCTCGGCACATCCGGTTTTGAATTGTTCGAAGAGTTTGAATTGAGACCGCCCGAAGAGCTGGATCCTCCCAAAGAAGACTCGCCTGATGAAGAGGAATTGCCTGATGAGCTGCTGCCGCCCATGCCTGAAGCCCCTGCATAATTTGACGAAGAATCGCCGAATCCGCCGGTTTGCGATGAAGAAGATTCAAAAGCCCCGCCGCTGCCGCCTGAGGCGAAGTTTTTGGAAGGTCTGATCGCGTTAAAATTATCCATTGCCGGCAATTTACTTGTAAAGGCGGATTTTTTTGAAGAAATGGCGCTGCCCGGCTGCCTGGACGGCGATGCCTGTCTTGATCCTGATACTTCGGCTTGTTTTGTCTCACCCGGCTGATTATCTCCGTAACCGGCTTTTGGAGCCGCGCCGGCGGCAGGAGGCTGATCCGTCTTATCTGCTTCGCCTAATTCCTGCTGAGCCTGTTTTTCAAAATCTGAAAGGGCGCCTTCGGGATAAGAGTCTTTTAGAGATGAAGAGAATGACAATTGAGTTTCTTTTTTAGGCAAAACAGCCGATGAAGAGGCGTATCCTTCATTCGCCTTCACCAGCACTGATATGGAGTCAGATCTTTGTGCCGATTGATATGCTGATGAGGCAAGAAATTTGTTTTCCCCCTGCTTCTCAAAAAAAGAAGACTGGCTTTTGCCGTCCGCAATACCCGGAGACTTGGCGTCAGAAAAAAGGCTCTTGCCCGCTATGAAAAGCGCCGCCGAAACCAGGAGTAAAGATACGCCGGCTATTATCGGCGTTGAAATTTTTCTTTCTTCTTTCTTAAACATAAATCCTCCCCCTAAACGGGAAAAACAAGTCGATGAAATATAGTATACACCCGTTGCAGCAAATTTTCAATACTTTTATTTTCAAGTCAATTTATGTAAAATTAAATCCATGGGAATATGGTCAAATGCTTTCAAGATACCGGGGAAGAGACCTTTAAGCGAAGATGATAAAGCCTTCCTTTTGAAGGCCTGTCAGGCGATAAAGAAAAGAGAACTTTCTCAATTGGCCGCTTTGACGGCCGATTCCACAGTCCCGGCGCATAACATATTTTCCCAGGCTGTGATATTCGGTATGCCTTTTTTGAACATTATTTTCGACAAAAAAGAAGTTGAAAGATTGTCAGATCTGCTTCAGAATCCGGCGGCTTTGGACTTCTTTAAGGAGAATCTTTAAACAAGGAGCGCCCCATGCAAGATAAAGACCTCAATGTCATAATCGCCACAGACTGCGGCAGCACCACTACGAAAGCCATCCTCATAGAAAAGAAAGGCGATACATATCGCCAGACTTTCAGAGGAGAGGCTCCCACAACAGTAGAAGCGCCTTTTGAAGATGTTACAAGAGGCGTTTTGAACGCTATAACTGAAGTGGAAGAATTGTCCGGCAGGAAAATACTTGAAAATGAAAAGGTCATAACTCCAAACAGCGGAAACACCGGTGTTGATGTTTATGTCTCAACAAGCTCAGCCGGCGGCGGACTTCAAATGATGGTGGCCGGAGCTGTCAAAGCCATGACAGGCGAATCGGCCCAAAGATGCGCTCTGGGCGCCGGCGCCATAGTTATGGATGTGCTGGCCTCAAATGACGGCAGAGCCGACCATGAGAAAATAGAAAGGATAAGGCAGTTAAGGCCGGATATGATACTCCTTTCCGGCGGCACTGACGGAGGAACGGTTACGCATGTTGTGGAGCTCGCCAATTTCATAAAGGCCGCAGACCCCAAACCCCGTCTTGGCGCCTCATATAAGCTTCCGGTAATATATGCCGGAAACAATAAGGCCCATGAACAGATAAACGAGATACTCGGCGGCAGAACTGCCCTGATAATCACCGAGAACCTGAGACCGGTGCTGGAAAGAGAAAATTTAATGCCTGCCAGGCACAAGATACATGATATTTTCCTTGAACATGTGATGCAGCAGGCGCCCGGGTATCCAAAGCTTATGAAGATGGTCGGAGCCCCCATTATGCCTACTCCCGCCGCCGTCGGGCTTATGACCGAAAAGTTTGCCAAAGCCAATAACTACAATGTTCTGGCTGTGGACATCGGAGGCGCCACAACTGACGTGTTCTCCGTTTTCTCCGAAATTTTCAACAGGACCGTCAGCGCCAATCTCGGAATGAGCTACTCAGTTTCAAATGTTATGGCAGAGGCCGGCGTTCCCAATATAATGCGCTGGCTTCCGTTCAGG
>JAJUJA010000145.1 GCA_029267355.1 Elusimicrobiota bacterium
TAAGGCCAAAGCGTCATATAAAGACGGAGTTCTAAAGATAGTGCTGCCAAAAAAGAATCCCGGAGAGAATAAGGTGATAAAGATAAATTAAACAAGGAGGAAAATATGAATGAACTCATAAAACTTACAGACAACCTGTTCAGAGTGAAAAATGACCTTGACGGAGCGTTGAGAGAGATTCTTGAAAGACAGGAAAACGATGCAGAACAAACTTTTACGCCTCAGGCCATGACCTGCGAGAGTGAGGATGAATTCAAAATATACCTCTCCCTGCCCTTCGCTTCAAAGGAAAACATAAACCTTTCTCTCAAAGAGAATGTTCTTTCCATAGAGGGAGAAAGCGTTTTCAAAAACGAAAAAAATGCGGAAATACTCAGGAATGAAATACCCTATGGAAAGTTTTTCAGGGCTTTCCGCCTTACACAGGCGGTAAACAGCTCCGCTATAAAAGCGTCATATAAGGATGGGATACTTGAAGTAACTCTTCCCAAGGCACAGGAAGCCAAACCGAATAAAATAAACATAGAGTAAGCCAGTAAAATAAAAAAAGCGCCCCTGAGCCGGGGCGCTTTTTTATTTATCACTTTATTTGAACGCTCAAATATGAAGGCTCGCCGTCTCTTTCTATGTCAAAGAGAATACCCTGAGAAAGCGAGGCATTGCTTACAGCAGTCTTAAAATCTTTGGCCGAAGATACTTTTGCGTTATTTATCCCCTTTATCAGATCATTTTCCCTGAGATATTTTTTCAGAGGAGATTTTTCGCTTATCTTTTCTATTCTTGCCCCCTGAGCGGAAAAAGAAAGCGTCAGACCTTCCCAATCCGAAATATCATTTCCCGCCGCAGGCATAGGCGCCTGATTATTTTTGCCGTATCCGCTAAAATCTTTAGGTCTTGAAGCCAGAATTACCGAAATTTCTTTTCTTTTTCCCCCCCTGACATATTCTATAGCGGTCTTTTCTCCCGGTTTTTTTCTGTAAATAGCCGCGTAAAGGTCCTCATCATCTTTTATTTCCTTTCCATCCATTGACACTATAACATCCCCTCTCAAAAGCCCCGCTTTCTGGGCGGGAGAACCGTCAATTATCTTGTTTATTATGCCTCCCTCAGGGATGTACAGGCCGTACCCGGAAGAAATCAGCTCCTTGACCGGCAGCAGCGATACTCCAAGCCAGGCCCTGTCCACCCTCCTGCCGTAAACTATTTCCTCAAAAACTTCCTTTGCCTGCGCGGCCGGTATGGCAAAGCCGAGCCCGGCAAAAACTCCAGTCGGCGACATTATCGCCGTGTTTATGCCGGCTATTTCACCGTTAATGTTTATCAGCGGTCCGCCGGAATTGCCCTGATTTATGGCTGCATCAGTTTGA
>JAJUJA010000079.1 GCA_029267355.1 Elusimicrobiota bacterium
CCCTTTCCCCGGTTAAAATCACCACGCCCTTTTCATCGCAAATAAGACCCTTGATTTTGCTGCTGCCCAGGTCAAGAGAAAGGAAATTCGGCATTATTTCCTCTCCAGCTTATGTTTTTTAATTTCGTATTTCTCAACAAAATGTTTCCTGAGCGCCTCTGCCTGCGCCCGGTCTAAATCCCTGGAATTTAAAAGCTCATAAACCTTATCTCTTACCGGCGAAAGGACCTTTTCATAAAGGCCGAGCTTTTTAAGAGTTTCTATGACTGCGTTTCTGTCTTTGTAGTCATAAATTTTTTTCTTTTCAATTGAAAGGGAAAAAGAGGAATTATTCCAGTCAATTTTCCCTTCAGGCATTTTTTCAATCAATTTTCCTTCAAGCTCTTCCTTCCTGATTAAAACTTCCGCATAAGATTCAAGCAGGCCGGACAGTTCATCACTTTGACTTTCCCGGCTGCGCAATTCCTGCGGCTTACTTGAAAATATCGGACAGTACTGCTTAAAATCGCAAAAAGCGCAGGCCCGCTCTGACGGAGTCGGCTCAAATCTGGCCGATTTTATGTCATCGGCTGTTTTAAGCGCCTTTTCCCAGAAAATCTTTATTTCATCTTCAGGAGCCCTTTTGTAAATTTTCTCATTAAGGCCCTCTATATAGTAATAGAGAAGGCTGTCAACTGTGATCTTATCCGGGTTTTCGCCTTTTTTTTCTGAAACTGCTTTAAACAGATTTTTGTCGTTTTCGCATATTTTCTGATAAAGATAAAGCTGCTCAGGCGTTCTTGAAGCCGGCTTTCCCGTTTTATAATCAACTATTTTTATCAGGCCTTTGCCGAGATATTCTATCTTGTCGGCTATTATTATGACATTGAGTCCGTCTATCTCAACTTCCGTTTTATACTCAAGAAGAAACGGGAGGTTGGAATCCGAAGCGTGTTTTTCATAGTATTTCTCAAGAATGCTTTTGCCTTTGAGAAAGTCGTTTTCATGTTTTTCGGCATCAGGATAGCCCTTCTCCTGCCAGCTCTTTCGGTTCCAAAGATCTGAAAATCCATTGATCAAGTCCGGCAAAGGCGGGGGGGGAACGGTTTTGTGAAAAAACTCAAGCATCTCATGCATGACCTGACCGAAAGCGAAAAAATATTTTGGCTTTTCAGGGAGCTTATCTTCATATTTGAACTTGTACTTCAGCGGGCATTCCGCGTAAAGCGACATTTTGGAATATGAAAACAAAAGCTTTTTGCTGTTTTTCAAATCGCCTGAACCTGAATGTGAAAACAAATCGCCCTGAATATAATTATCCCTGTTCATAAGATATAAGTTCCGTTATTCTCGTCTCTTTTGACTGATATTCTATGGCCGTCACTATTTTGCCTATAAAAGGCGCATAATAAAAAACCTGCCTGAAAGAGGGCTGATCTTTCTGATACTCGTACACCTTTATGCAGCCGCTGAAACTTCCCGCGCCGGTCTTCACCTCAAGGCCTGTTTCGGCCAGGAGAACTATTCTTTTTCCCTCTGAGAATTCTTCTCGTTTTTTCAGAGGATATTTGAGGATCTTTCTGTCCTCGCCTTCTTTCTTCTCAAAAATATAAAAATCTTTTTCATAGAAGGCGGTTTTGCCTTTGCTTATCATTTTCTTGCCGGCATATATTCTCCGCTCCCATACGCCGCCGCCGTATCCATATTTAAGAACAGACATTTCCTCTCTGGCATTTTTGCCGTAGGTTTGCGAGTCGCCGTAAACCATTTTTCTTACTTTTTCTCCCGGGAAATAAGGCGGACAGATATAAATGTCTTTTGAAGCGCGGACGGATATTGGCAAATGTGAATAATCCCTGGCCAATTTCTCCCAAAGAGGAGAGGCCTTGGCGCAAAGAAGAAGCTCCGAATATAAAACAGCCGCCTTTTGCAAAGCCATCGGCCTTAAATTTTCGTCTTTTGAGATACTAGAAAACTTTTCATAGTAATTTGCCGCCTCCAGCATTTTTCCGCTTTTTTCCAGGGCCTGCGCCTGTTTATAATAACTGTCATAGCAGGAACTTAACAAAAAGGGGAGAAAAATAAAAATTTTCTTCATATTTTCAGGTCAAACGCATAAGAGATTACCATATAATCATATCACAAAAGGCAATCGCTCTTAAAGGAGTATTTCTCAAAGTCTCAGACGCTCAGTTATCAGCGAAAATACCGGGATAAAAAAGAAAGTACCCCCACCAGGAATCGAACCTGGATCAACTGCTTAGAAGGCAGTTGCTTTATCCATTAAGCTATGGGGGCGCTTCTGTGGAAATTATATCAATTTTTACAGGCAACTTCAAAATGGGCTTAATTCTGTTCATACGCGAATATTCGCGCATAGGCCTTAGGGCCTAAAAGAAAAAAGACAAATTAGCCCTTGATTTTTTTTGAACAAGGCTTTAGAATATACTCATTATGAAAAACAAAATTATAAAAACCGTTTTAACATCCTTTATACTGGGGCTTTTCGCCTCTCTTTCCTTCGCCGGCCAGTCTCTGGATCAAGCCAGCAGGGCGGCAGGAAACGCTTCATTAACTTATGATGGGTCAAGGTCTTTGCCGGCCGGCTCGCCGCAAGTAGTCAATCCATCCGCCGCGGCTCAGATAAATTCCGGACGGCTTATAGAACCCAAGAAAGAGGAAAAAAAGCCCGGTCTGTTTTCTGAAATGGGCAAGGATATAAAAGACAACTGGGCGCCTTATGCTGTGGCTGCTGGAGCCGGAGCTTTTGCCGGCTGGCTTTTGTTCGGCGGTCTTCTCGGCCCTATAGGAATGGGGCTTGGAGTGCTGGCCTTCATAGCCTTCAGCAGAGCAAGATTATAAACAGTTTTCGCTGAATGCATCCGCGCGGTAAGTAAAAATACGCGCGGATTTTTCTTTCCAGCAATCTTTAGGCAATCCTGCCTTTTCCAAACATAGAGAATCCATAAAATCCTGCTTTGAATCAAAATGCTCCCATACCTGAGGCAAATATGTGCTGCTTCTGTTTCCTTTTTTTATCATGACCCCGTCTACTCCCGGCTTTATTTCTTCATGAGTTGAAATCTCGCGAAGCGGGGAAAGTATTGAAATTTCTATGCTTATTTTATCAAGCTCATCGGCTTCAAGCGGATTAAAACGATTATCTTCAAAAGCGGCTGCCAGAGCATAGTTTTCAACGGCCTCGTCTAAAAGCATATGCGGCTGCAGGCATCCTATGCAGCCGCGCAGATTTTCGCCTGATTTTAAGGTGACAAAAAGAGCCGCCGGCAGAAGGAATTTATGTGAGAGGGGTATATCCGGTTTTTTTTTGCCGGTTAATTTTTTTTCAAGAGTCCGTCTTGCCTTTAAAAGAAGATTTCTTTTTTCCTCAATTGACAGTTCAAGCAGGCAGGAGCCGTCTCCGCGGTAAAATGCCCCGCAGCCATAGCCGACCACGGATGAATTATCGCCAGAAATTTCGCCGGAATGAGTGTAATGTATTTTTTCAAAAACATTAAAGCCGGTCTCGCGCAGGGCGGCGATCGCGGCAAGCATAGGGCTGAAACCGCAGGCAGGCGTGTCCATATCCGGAAATCTTGATGAAAGCAGGTTGAAAGCCAGAGCGAAATAATCCTCTCCCGCCCCGCCTACGGCCATTCTGTAGGCCTCAAGCAGCGCATTGTCCGAAAGAAAGGCCTCTTTTGCGGGGGGATAATGCGAAAGGTCGCAGGATAAAACCAGAAACACATCATCTTTTTTGAGAGCCTGTCCAATGGTTTTCCCTATGCCCTTTAATATTGAAATGCTTTGAGAGTTGAGCGTAACAGGCAGTATCTTAAACTTATCCCCTATGATCTCCTGTAAAAAAGGCAATTAAACCTCTATGGAGTGCTCGCGCAAATGAGCAGACTCATCCTCTAAAAAAAAACCTGAAGATAAAAACTCTTTCTTAAGCTGAGCGTCAATTTCAATTTCGCCCAGAGGGGTTGAAAAGATATCCGAGGCCGGAACCGCCGCTTTATCAAGGTATTTTACATGTCCGCTGCCCATTATTATGACCGTTGAAATTTTTTTATCTTTGAGACGAGCATGGCCCATAGCCGCCGTTTTTCCGCTGTAAACATAGCCGGCATGCGGCACAAGTATGCCTTTTAATTGCCTTTCTTGGTTTCCAGAATCGCAGCCGGAAACAGCTTCCTTTATGAAAGACTTAAGCTCTTTTGCAGAGCCCGGATAGAATTTGCCCGCGGCAAAGGCTTCTCTTTTCATAAAACCCTCCTTTTCAATTTTACCAAATTAAAACTCCGAACCGGGGGCGGGTAGGACTTTAGGGCAAAAGTTGATTATTTTTGATTAAATTCCTAAAATATATATCCATTGCGGTGGCTGTAGCTCAACGGTTAGAGCGTCCGGCTGTGGCCCGGAAGGCTGCGGGTTCAAGTCCCGTCAGCCACCCCAAGTTTGACCCTGATAAACCAATCCTTCGCTTTAAACAAAGTCATATAATGACGGTAAATACTTGGATTAGACGCCGCTTTTTCCCTGGCGGAAAGCAGTGCCGCGGAAAAGCAAATTAAAGCTTTACAAGTATTTGGCTATTTGGTAAAATAGCCAATATGAAGAAGGCAATAATTTTATCATACTCAAAGGAAGCAGAAATATTCAAGGCGCTTAGTCATCCGACGAGACTTTTCATAGTCCATAAACTCAAAGAAAAGGACATTTGCGTTTGCGAGCTTACCGCTATGATCGGCGACGACATTTCAACCGTTTCAAAGCATCTCTCAGTTTTGAAAACCGCCGGAATCGCTGATTCCACGCGCAAAAAGAATCAGATAATATACAGACTTAAAATGCGCTGCGTTATTGATATGAGCTTATGCATAAATAGAAAAAGGAAGGCCGCCCTATGAACTGGAAAACTGAATGGAAATGGCTGGCGGGCTTTGCCGCTGTATTTTTCGCTTTCTATTTTTTGCCGGTAGGCACGGCGCGTTTTGACGGCGCCATTACCGAGGCTCTGGAGCTTACCAAATGGTATACAAGAGAACATGTTGTTTTATGCCTTATTCCGGCCTTATTTATAGCCGGCGGGATATCCGCCTTTGTGAGCCAGGCCTCTGTTATGAAATATTTCGGCGCCAAAGCAAATAAAACCCTTTCCTACGGCGTCGCCTCAGTCTCAGGCGCCATACTTGCCGTGTGCTCATGCACGGTGCTGCCCTTATTTGCCGGCATATATAAACGCGGCGCAGGACTTGGGCCTGCCATCGCCTTTCTTTATTCAGGCCCGGCAATAAATATTCTGGCCATAGTGCTTACAGCAAGAATACTTGGTTTTGAGCTGGGAGCGGCAAGAGCCACAGGCGCTGTGATATTCAGCATTGTAATAGGGCTATTAATGCATTTATTTTTCAGAAATGAGGAAGCTGCCAAGGCAAAAGCTCAGGCTGATATCCCGGAACCTGAAGTTAAAAGGCCACTCTGGCAGACCTCGCTTTACTTTGCGGCTATGGCGGCTGTTCTTGTATTTGCCAATTGGGCCAAGGCCGATCCTTCTGACGCCATATTCCACGCTATATATAAAGTAAAGTGGCCTCTTACGGCACTTTCCGCAGCCGCTCTCGGCTTAATGCTTAAAATATGGTTTGCTGCCAGCGGAAAAAAACTTTTCATAGCAAGCTTGCCCTCGATAGCTCTGGCTTTAATATTCCCGGATTTTCCGATACTTTCTTTTTCAGCCGGTTTTGTGGGCCTTTCATGGGTTTTAAACACCTCCGGCCGGGATGAGCTAAATGACTGGTTTTCCGCGTCATGGTCTCTGGCCAAAGATATTTTTCCGCTTCTTATAGGCGGCGTTCTTATTTCGGGCTTTTTGCTTGGAAGACCAGGGCATGAAGGCATAATACCTTCTCAATGGGTGGCCTGGGCCGTAGGCGGCAATTCTTTTTTCGCTAATTTTTTCTCTTCAATAGTGGCGGCTTTTATGTATTTTGCCACTTTGACTGAAATACCGATAC
>JAJUJA010000054.1 GCA_029267355.1 Elusimicrobiota bacterium
ATGAGGCGATACTATGGCTTTGTCATAGCCGGCCAGCTTATTAAGCAGAGAGGATTTGCCGCAGTTCGGCGTGCCGCATATAACGACATTTACGCCGCTTTTTACGAATTTGCCGCGCTCAAAGGAAGAGGCTGCGGCTGAGATGTCATCCTCTATCGCGGCAAGCTCTTTAATGAAGTTCTTGCGGTTAAGTTCAGATATTTCCTCATAGGAATCGTCAAGTCTTACCTCTATTTGAGCCAGAAGATTTACAAGCTTTTGCTTGAAATTTCTCAGCTTCTCCGACAATTCCCCCTTTAACTGCGACACTGCGGCTCTGTGCTGTTTTTCAGTCTCGCTGTTTATAAGGTCGTTTACGGCTTCCGCTTCGTTCAGGCTTAATTTGCCGTTGAGAAAAGCTCTTAAAGTGAATTCTCCCGGCATAGCCTGCCTTGCGCCGGCTTTAATTGCCATAGACAGAGTTTTCCTTATTATGTAAGGCGAGCCGTGGCAGAACAGCTCAAGCATATTTTCGCCGGTATAGCTTTTGGGCGCAAGGTAAACAACGCCAAGCGCCTTGTCAACAAGTTCCCCTTTCTCATCAAGGATTTTGAACCTGTGTATACGGCCGGCGTCAAGCTTTTTTGGCTCCGGCTGCGGACTGAGAAATCTCCCCGCTATTTCAAGACAGCGGCTGCCTGAAAGTCTTATCAGGGCTATGGCGCTTTTCTCAAGACCTGAAGAAAGAGCTATTATCGGGTCCTGATGATCTTTTAAAATCATAGCGCCTGCCTCAAAGCATTTTATTTTTTAACTTGCTTTATGACGACCTTTCTCCACTTATCTTCGCCTTCGGAAACGGTCTGGAATTCAGGATATTTTTCCTTTACCATATCGTGGATTATTTTCCTAAATTGGCTCGGCATGGGTCTGAGTCTGTAAGGCCTGCCGGATCTTTTTACGGTTGAGATGGCTTTTTCAATATCCCTTCTTATCTTGTCTTCTGTTCTGGCCCAAAAATCCCCTGTATCAAGCCTGACAGTTACCTTTTCCTGTCTGCCCTTGTTTATGATCGAATTGACAAGATACTGCAAGGCAAACAGACCTCTGGCATCATCATAAAGGAAAAGGCCTGAATCTTCAGTTTGGAAAGACAAAAATATTGTTTTGCTTTGCTGGTCCATACGGCTTTGCCCCGGTTTGAACGAAATACCTGAAAGAGAAAGTATTTGGGAAAGAAGATTCTCGGCGTCTTTAATATCGTCTCCCGTGGGCGTGAATTTCATTTCCTGGCTTTTGAGATCAAACTTATAGGATTTAACCTCTTCCTGCCTTTCTCTTTTTTCGCGGCGAGCCGGCTCAACTGTTTCCTGTTCATTTGAAGATGACCATTTCTTTTCCCTCACAAGCACAACCGCATTTTTACCGCCGAGTCCAAAAAGGCCTTTCTTGCCCTCGTCTATTATTTCAACTTCTATCTGCTGCCTGTTGAGATCCAGCTCTCTCATGGCTTTCTCCACGGCTTCGGTTACAGTTTTAGCTTCAACTTTTATTTCTTTCATTTTTCCTCCTTAAGCAAAAATCATTTGTTCTCGCTGCGCTTCAAATAAAGCGTTTGTCCTATGCTGAAGGCGCTGTTTATTATCCAGTATATGACCAGCCCTGACGGCAGCGAGAGAAACATAAAAACGAAAATAATAGGCATCCATTTCATTATCTTTGCCTGCGTCGGATCTCCGCCCATCTGCGGAGAAAGATGCTGCTGAAGAAGCATCAGAGCGCCCATAAATATTGGAAGTGCATAATAGGGGTCTTTAGCCGACAAATCCTTTATCCAGAAAGCGAAATGCGCTCCGTGCAGATCCCATGAGTTCCTGAGCGCTGTGTAAAGTGCGAAAAATATCGGCAGCTGCAAAAGCATTGGCCAGCAGCCGCTTAGAGGATTGGCTCCGTATTTTCTGTAAAGTTCCATGAGCTCAGTATTCATCCTCTTGGGGTCATCCTTGTATTTTTCCTGCAAGGCCTGCATTTCAGGCTGCAGTTTTTTCATAACTGCCATGGCTTTATATGATTTCATGCTGAGCGGAAAAATCACTATTTGTATGGCAATGCTTAAAAGTATTATGGCCAGACCGTAGTTTCCGGTTTTTGAATGGAAAAATTTTAATGAGGAGTTCGCCATTTTGGCTATGGGAGAGAAGAATCCGAAATCCACAGATCTGTCCAGACCTCTGCCGAGGTTTTTAAGCAGTTTATAGTCTTTGGCACCCGCATAGAAGGACAGTTTCAGCTTTTTTGTTTCTCCGGGGGCTATCTCAAACGGTTTGGTCTTTAAAGTGAGCAGAGGATACTTGTTGTCCTTTATCTCCTTTTTTTGCATTTCCATGGCATTGAAAACGCCTTCATTGAAAACGGCAAACAGGAAATATCTGTTATTAAGTCCGGCCCATATCCAGTTGTCTTTTTCAACTGAATCCTTTATTTTTGATAATGAGGGATGTTTTTTGCCTTCTTCCTGATATGTGTAATCGGCTTCGCATATATTTGGATTTTCCTTCATTTCGCTTTCGGCTGTGCCGAGCCCGGGCCCCAATTCAATGGGGAAGGAAGGTATGGAAAACTTTTTGTTTGAAATGTTTTTGAATTCAAGCGTCAAATCATTTATGCCCGGTTCTTTTGAGAAAGCGAATACTTTTTTAACCTTTATTTCTTTGGAGAGAGAAGCTTCAAATTCTGCGGATAAGGGACTGTTTTTTGTATTTTTCCACTCGATATCAGGCAAAGTCCTTATGAAAGATGAATCTTCAGAAAGTGAAAGATGTATCTTGCTTACAGGGCCCGAATAGACAACATCGCTTATTGAAGCGTCATCTGAGTTTATGTGAAATACAGCCTTTTCAGTCTCTATTTCCAAGGGTTTGACCGCCTTTACGCTCTTTTTGCCGGCTGAGATGGCAATCTCCTGAGCTTGGGCAGCGGCCGACTCTTTAGGTGAAGCCTGTGAATCTTTAGTTTCTGCCGTCGATGATGCTGTTTGTTCAGGATTTTTTTTCGGCGGAGAGACAAAGCCGAACCAGAGTATATAGACGGCCGAAGATAAAAGAATGGCCAAAACCATGTTCCTGTTCATTAAACCTCCTTTTTCTCAAAGGGGTCAGGGAACCGGATCAAAGCCGCCGCGAGAGAAAGGGTGGCAGCGTAAAAGCCTTCTGCAGGAAAGAAAAAGGGCGCGGAAGAAGGAATGCCTGGAGAAAGACTCTCTGGCATATTCGGAGCAAGACGGAATATGCGGGCATGCCCCGGATCCCAGGACAGTCCTCATCGTCTTGTAAAAAGCAAAAGCAAAAAGTATTGCCTTGTTTTTCATTTCAAAAGGCCCGCTTTATCCAGTATCTTTTTTAATTCCTCTGCGGCTTGCTTTTCGCAGGCCGGAAGAAAACCCTGCTTGGGATAAAGCAATAATCTTGCGCCTTCCTTTAAGGCGCCTTTTTCTTTTCTGAAAGCTTCGCGCAAAAGTCTCTTTACCCTGTTTCTCACTGGCGCGCAGCCGGTCTTCCTTGAGACCATCAGGCCGAGCTTAACGCCGGCCCTGTCTTTGAGTTCGGGAAAATCCTGCGCATAAATAAAACGCAAAACTAGAGCCGATGTGGCTCTTTTTTCCCCTTTTTCAAAAATCAATTCAAACAAACCGCGGCTTTTGATTCTGCAATTTTTGCCGAAAGAAAAACTCTTCACGGTTTATTCGGGGATGAGATTCCATCTCCCCTTTCTTCTTCTCGCGGATAATACCTTGCGTCCGCCTTTCGTCTTCATTCTGGCTCTAAAGCCTATTGATTTTTTTCTTCTTCTTACGTTTGGTCTGTATGTTGGTAGCATAATAATATTATTATAGCAAAAGGTTTTTCAAAACACAAAATCTTCAGAGTTTTTTGAGGCCGTTTTTTCCAGATGCGAAATTTTTTGGACATACTCTTTCATGTCGAATTTTGATTGAAGGCCGCGTGAGCTCATATACCTGACAAGTCCGAATACCGGCCTGGGGAAAAAGGGGCGGTCATGAAGGCCGAAGCACCATAGTATTGAGGCATAGCCGTTGGGGTCCCTGCCGTCCATAGCGTATGTGTCGTTAAGATGTATCATGGTTTTTAGCGCCAGGGAAGGATGTGATGTCCATTCTATTATCTTTTTCCCCCAGTACATCCTCATGTAGTTGTGCATCCTTCCGGTTATCAGCAGCTCTTTTTGTGCGCAGTTCCAGTAAATGTCATGAGTACGCGCTTTTTCCAGCTCAACGGGCGTGTAAGAATATGCCCTTTTATCCTTTTTGCCTTTCTCTATCTGTCTGCGCGCCCATTCAGGCAGACCTTCAAGAGAATCATAATTTTTCTCATACAATACAAAATTTCTGGCAAGCTCGCGCCATACTATTAATTCATCAAGGAATTTTTCCTTGTTTTCCTGCGGAGCGGCGCTTTTCATAGCCGCCAGGGCGATCTCTGCGGGCGAAATCTGGCCGAAATGAAGATAGGGACTGAGCCCGGATGAAAAGTCGCAGGAAGGGTCAGAACGCATATGGTAGAATGGAAGTTTGCTTGATATGAAAATATTGAGAAGTTCAAGGGCTTTTGAATATCCTCCTTTCAGCCCTTCAACCGGTCCCGGCTGCATTGGACATTTCAAAAATGACAGAACTGTTTTACTGTCCTTGATGTCAAGCCCTTTCAGCTTAAGAGGATTTTTCTTTTTTTTAAGTTCGGGAACAGGGGTTTCCTTAAGAAAAGATGACAGATGTCTGAGAATTTTGGGCCTTATGGAAGAGGCATAAGCCTCTTTCTTTTGGGAAGCCGTTTCGCAGGGCACAACGATATCGGTTTCAACCTGATAAAAAGCGCAATCAGAGCCTGCCGCAGCCTTTTCCCTCATTTCTCTTTGATGGCGCAGATAGCCGCAATCCGTCACAGTGAATGCCGCCTGCTTTGAAAGTTCAAGATGGTTTTCTTCATAAAAGCCCGGAATGATTTCAAAAGGCAGTCCCCTGTTTTCAAACTCGCTTTTAAGCTCTCTCAATCCCTGCAGCATGAAAAGATAATGCCTTATATTAGCGCCGGGAAAATCGGGCATTAAATTGAACACTGTAATCAGGGGTATATTGTTGTCATTCGCCATTGATACGGCCAAAGCAAGAGCCTTATTATCCTTTATTCTCTGTGACGCCTGCATAAAGTAAAGTCCGTAGGCGCCCTTTCTGTTTATATCTTTGCCGTTCAGTTTTTTTATTCTTCCGCTTTCTATCATAATCTGGGATAAAGCCCGCAGGGCAGCGCCTGGCAGGACAGCATTTTGTACTGGGCCAAATTTATAGGTATGAAAGGCAGAAAATCTCCAGCCGCGGCGGCAGGCCAGAAAAATTTTTTCGGCAGAGAGATAACCTTTCTTTTGATTCCCATAAAATCCAGAGCCCTTTGAAAAAAGGTCTTCATATCTGAAATTTCATCGTAGACCTCATATATGCCCGGATTTATTGCGCCCGCTGCGGCTTTGTGTATCAGGCCTGCTATTCGGGCGGCGCTCACCAAGGCAGTTTTTATATCAGGGCAGAATAGTACCGGAGAAAAAACGGACATTGTCCTTATCTGAGAAAATACTTTCTGCCCTTCGCCGAATATTATTCCCGGCCTTAAAATAACAGCGTTTTTTGAGCTTTGCATTATTATTTTTTCGGCTTCTCTTTTAGTTTTGAAATAAGGCGCAGACGGACATGACTGCGGACCTATAGCGGAAATTTGAACAACCTTTGTTGATGGATTTGACAGACAATATGATGCTATCTCAGCAGCCGTTTGTACGTGGGCTTTTTCATATTCGCCCTTATATGTTTCCTTTAATACGCCTATGAGATTTATTATCATCTCCGGTCTCTCTTTGCCCGCCGTTTCCCATGCCTTTTCAAAGGGCACAAAAATCTCATTGGCCCTTTTTTCAGTCTTTGAAAAAATTCTTGAAGGCAGTATAAGCTCCATTTTTCTTATCTCTTCAATCTTTTGCAGATGCGAGCCGAGAAAACCTTTATAACCGAGTATCATTGCCTTCATGATTTAGAATTTAGCAAAAAGGCGGGCCGTGTATAAAGCGTTCTCCTATTTTTATAGAATATCCTTATGTATTTCTGCGACAGGGCAATTGTGCTCAGGCAAAGACCGCTCAGGGATAGCGACAGGATCGTTACGCTTTTCACCTGCGATTACGGAAGGCTGGAAATAAATTTTAAAAGCGTAAGGAAACAGAAGGCTAAATTAAGGCCCTTAAGCGAGACCTTCGTTCTGGGAGATTACAGATTTTACGCAAAAAGCGGATCTGCTCTGCCTGTTTGCACGGGCGGGAAAGTAATAAGCGTTTTCCCCTCAATGAGAGATGAAAGCCGCAAGCTGTTTTCCGCCTTTTATATGTGCGAGCTCATGCTGAACCTTACCCCTCTGGGCCAGCCTTCACGCGAGAAATTTTTGCTTTTGAAAAACGCTCTTGAGTATCTTGAAAAACAGCCGTATTCTTCTTTGCTCATTCTGGGATATTCCCTTATGCTTCTTGAATACTGCGGGGTCGGCTTCAAGAGATCGAACATAGGTTTTGACGCCGACCTGTGGGAGGCCCTGCATAAGGAAGATTTTTCAACGCTTAAGGATATAAAGACTGATGAAAGGACAATTTCTCTTATAGGAGCCAGGGTCATAGAAACCGCAGTAGAGCATGGCGGAAAAGAGATTAATTCTCTCAAATTTGTTAAAATCTAATGATATCGCTTTTTTAAAAGTCTGAGCTATTTCGGAGACGCTATGAATTTTCAGGACATAATTTTGAAGCTTGACGCCTACTGGGCAAAGAAGGGCTGCGCTGTAATACAGCCTTATGACATGGAAAAAGGGGCTGGAACTTTCAATACGGCCACTTTCTTCGGGTCTCTGACCAGCAAAGAGACCATGGTTTGCTATGCCGAGCCCTGCCGCCGTCCGGCCGACGGCAGATACGGAGAAAATCCAAACAGACTGGGCAAGTATTATCAGTATCAGGTCATAATAAAACCGCCTTTCAGGGACATACAAAAAGTATATCTTGAATCTCTCAAGGCGATAGGTATAGACTATTCATCGCATGATGTGAGATGGATAGAGGATGACTGGGAATCTCCCACTCTCGGCGCAAGCGGAATAGGGTGGGAGGTGTGGCTTGACGGAATGGAAGTCACCCAATTCACCTATTTTCAGCAGATGGCTTCATATGAGCTCTTCCCAATCAGCGTAGAAATAACTTACGGTCTTGAAAGGCTGGCCATGTTTTCACAGAAGAAAAAGAACGTTTTTGACATAAAGTGGAACGATAAGCTGACTTACGGCGAACTGTTCAAGGAGCAGGAAAGGCAATTTTCCGCTTTCAATTTTGAGGAATCAGACACGCAAAGGCTCAGAAGCGATTTTGATTTTTATGAGACGCAGGTGGAGAAACTCTGCGGCAAGGGCCTTTACTATCCAGCTTACGATTTTGTTATAAAATCTTCGCATTCTTTCAATCTTCTTGACGCACGCGGAGCCATATCGGTCTCTGAAAGAGCCAATCTGATAAAGAGGGTAAGAAATATGGCTAGGGCCTGCGCTAAAGCATATGTTGAAGCCGTTGAACCTGCCTTGAAGGACGAAAAAATATGACAGAGAACAGGAATAAAAACTTTATTTTTGAGATCTACGTGGAAAATATTCCGGCGAGATTTATAATTTCGGCCTTGAACCAGACAAAGGAACTGGCGGCCGCTTTTCTCAAGTCAAGAAATCTGCCGCATGGCGAAATAAGCGCTTTCGGCACTTACAGGCGCCTGGCTTTGTTCATAGAAAAAATACCCGAAAAAACCGCGGAAAGAAGCGAAATTTTTTACGGTCCGCCGGCCCGGCTTCTGAAAGACGAGAAAGGCGAATACACAAGGCAGGCCAGCGGCTTCGCCTCTTCCATCGGCGTGCCGTGCGAAAAGCTTAAAACCGCCGTCCTTGAAAAGAAAGGAGAGGTTTTATGTTATGAAAGAAAACTGCCTCCCCTGTCGGCTTCAAAAATACTTTCTGAAATGTGCGTGCATATAGTCAAAAATCTGCAGTTCCCCAAGAATATGGTATGGGAAGAGAGCAAACTGAAGTTTGCCAGACCGATAAGGAACTTTGTTGCGATTTACGGCTCAACTCCGGTGGCTTTCCGCCTTGCCGGCGTAAAATCAGGCAAAATGACCTATGGGCTTGCGGCTCTCGGTTCAAAGAAAATTTCAATAAAGACCGCCGACTCATATCTCAAATCTCTGGAAAAAGCGCAGGTTATAGCCAGAGATGAAGACAGGAAGCAAAAGATAGTAAAGGATCTCAGGAACGCCGGCTCCGCAATGCGGCTCTCCGTTGACCTGGACGAAGCGCTTATAGAGGAAAACTCCTATCTGACCGAATACCCGTCCTGCGTGCCGGTAAAATATTCCAATGAGTTTCTTTCCCTGCCGCATGAGCTTTTATCTCTCGTCATGAAAAAACAGCTGAAGTTTTTCCCCTGCTATAAGAATTCTCAGCCGGCGCCTTTCTTTATAGGCGTGCGTGACGGGCTGTCCAAGGGAAATAAGAATGTAGAGGAGGGATTTTTGAGCGTATTTGAGGCCAGATGCCGGGACGCAATATTCTTCTACGAAAACGATTTAAAGACGCCGGCTTCCGTTCTGGAGGATAAGATTTCAAGGATAATGTTCCAGGAAAAACTCGGCACAATGAAGGAAAAAAAAGAAAGAGTTAAGGCTATATCCCTGTGGATAGCTGAAAAGACAGCCGGCAAAAGCGCCGATTTGCAGGACGCGTCCTCTTTTGCCTATCTGGACCTGGCTTCAAATGTGGTCAGGGAATTTCCAGAGCTTCAGGGTATAATGAGCGGTTACTACGGCAAGACATGGGGCATCAGCGAGTCGGCTTCGGCTGCGCTCAGGGATTTTTATAAGCCGTCTTTTTCAAATGACAGTTTGCCTTCGACAGTTGAAGGATGCATCCTTTCTCTGGCGGCCAGGATAGACACTTTAGCCGGCGATTTCGCAGCGGGCGTGAACCCTACAGGCAGCCAGGACCCGCACGGGCTCAGAAGAGCCGCTTACGGCGCAATAAGGATTATGTCGGAAACGGCTATTAAATTCAATCTTAGAGAGGCCGTTTTTTACGCCTGGTCTCTTTACAAAGATGTTTCCGGGCTTAAAAAAGATGAGGAATGCTGGCTTAAAATAGCGGATTTTTTCTGGCAAAGGCTGGAAAATTACAGTTCGGATAAATTTTTTCCGTCAGCCCTGCCGGCTGTTAAAGAGATTTTTTACAGAGAGGGAGATTTGCTCAGGGCCATGGCAAGAGCCGCGGCGGTAAACGAAATTTCATCTTCAAGCGAGATTTCAGTTCTTGCCTCCCTGCATAAGAGAGTGAACAATATACTCAAAGACAAAAGAATGTCAGGCCCTATTAGAAAGGAGCTTTTTGAAAAGGAAGAAGAAGGAAATCTGGCCGAGGCGGTTGAGAAGGTTTCAGCTGATGTTGCCGCGGCGCTTGAAAAGGACGATTTTAAATCGGCCATGAATTCGCTTGCCTCGCTTAAAAATCCGCTTGAAAACTTTTTTGCTTCCGTTATGGTCATGTGCGATAATGCGCAGACAAGGGAAAACAGGATTTCACTTTTGTTTGCAGTGAGAAATATTTTCAGCGATATAGCCGATTTGTCTCAATTGTCTTTATGAGTTCAAAAGGGGTAGCCGACATTTATAAGGAAGTTGGTGCTTGACTTGGTGAAGGCGATATTGGCGGATGCCGCTATATGAGGCCTTAGAACAAGCCTGAAAGCCGCTCCCGGCCCATACTTCATTTTGTTCAGTTTCATTTTCCCAGGCGCGCCTGCTACCGTGCCGATGTCCAGAAAAGGCGTGAACTCAAGTTCGCTCAGAAATCTCATAAAGGGAGTTACGGAAAGAGTCATCCTTTGTTCTATGGTGGCAATAAACTTGGCTCTGTCCGTATACCTGCCTTCCCCGACCGCTCTGAGTCCCGA
>JAJUJA010000069.1 GCA_029267355.1 Elusimicrobiota bacterium
GCCGAGATCGCCCCCGTGGGCGTCTATTACCACTTTCATGGATCTATTTAGAATCCTGGCCCTGATCTTTCTTTTTCTCTTTCTTCGCCAGAACTACTTTGCCGCCGTATGAGCCGCATTCCGGGCAAATCCTGTGCGGCAGTATCATAGCCGAACAGCTCGGGCATACTGACAAGTTTTTCACTTCAAGCTTCCAGTTCTGGGCTCTTCTCTTGTCTCTTCTCGCTCTGGTGTGTTTTCTTTTTGGATTAGGCATATTATTTCTCCTTTTTTCCGAAATCAACCTTTTTAAGGGCTGAAAAAGGCCCTGACTCGCCGTCATGCGACGGCGCGTATTTCTTTAAAAAAGTTTCATCGCATTCAACAGGACAAACCGGCTTCTGCGGTTCCATCATCGCCAGCGTTTCCCTTAAAACCGGCTCTATATCTATCTCATCGCAAGGCTCTTCGTACACCTCTTCAAATCTGTCAAACAGCTCGGTTTGAAACTTTTTAAGGCATCTGGAGCATTCAGCCCTTATGGCGGCTTTCACCTCTCCCTCCACAAGGATGCAGCGGTCAGATACCGAAAATGACGCTGAAACTGAGAGAGACAGAAGCTCGCTTATGGAAAACAGGTCTCTGAATTTCTCCGGACTTGGTTTAAGAGAGCATTTAAATCCGCGCTCCGACTTTATCTTATCGGTTTTAAAAACGAAAGAGTTCATGCTCTTTCCTTTATCCTGTAGCAGGGCTTGCCTGATGAGGAGGCATAAACCCTCAATGTCATCTCGGCCAGCAGGCCCATAAGAGCGGTCTGCACGCCTACTATGGCCAAAAATATAGCGACCAGAAAAAGCGGCTGGTCTTTTACGAAAATACCATTATACCATTTGTAATACAGGGTTATCAATGCAAAAACGAATGAAATGAGGAAAAGACAGCAGGAAATCATGGAGAAAAAATAGCCCGGCTTGCCCATGAATTCGCCCATAAATTTTACCGTAACAAGATCCGCCGCCACTTTGAATGTCCTTGAAATACCGTATTTGGAATGTCCGGCTTTTCTGGGCCTGTGATTCACCTTCACTTCTTTTATTGAGGCGCCATTGTAGGCCGCCAGAGCGGGAAGGAAGCGGTGCATTTCCCCGTAAAGTTCTATGTCTTTTATTATTTCCCGCCTGTATATCTTAAGAGTGCAGCCGTAATCATGCAATTTTACGCCGGTGACCAGAGATATGAGGCGGTTTGCCGCCATGGAAGGGATTATCCTTGCCCAAAAACCGTCTTTTCTTTTTTCGCGCCAGCCGCTGACCAGATCATATCCCCTCTCAGCCTCTTCAAGCATGGCGGGAATGTCTGCCGGATCATTTTGCAGATCGGCATCCATGGCGGCTATATAGTCTCCCATGGCATCGCTTATGCCGGCTGCCATGGCCTGTGTTTGTCCGTAATTCCTTCTAAGTCTTATCCCTCTGACAAATGGAAAATCTTTTTTCGCTTTTTTTATCTCCGTCCAGGAATAATCGGAGCTGCCGTCATCAACCATTATAACTTCATAGTCTATCCCGGCCGGAATGCTGCTGTTTATCTGAGCGCAAAGCTCTCTGATATTCTCTTCTTCATTGAATACGGGTATCACTATTGAGAGTTTCATAGATTCCCCCCAAGAATTTGAGAGTAAAGAGTTTCCTGCCTTTTTACCATTTCGTCTATATCAAATTCGCTAAGGTCCGTATTGCAAACTGCCTGTCTCATTTTCTCAAAAAGGCTTGGATTTGAGGCCAATTCAAGGATTTTTTCTGCGGCTGAGCCGACATCTCCCTGTTTTACAAGAAAACCGTTCACTCCGCTTTTTATTATATCGCAAACTCCGTCAGTTTCATAGCAAACCGGAACAAGACCGATAGCCATGGCTTCCACTAAGCTTCTGGGAAGCCCTTCCCACAGGGAAGTAAGCACAAAAATTTCGCAGCCGGACAGATAGGCGTGGGGATTTTCAGTCCAGCCCATAAAGAAGCAGGAATCCTGCAGCCCCTTGAGTTTTGAGAGTGTCCTCATCTCTTCAAGCCTCTCGCCGCCGCCTATATAAAGGAAGGAAATATCATTTTTTGCCGCTGTAACTTTGGACGCCAGAAGCAAAAAATCACCGGGGTTTTTTTGAGGCTTAAGATTGCCGAGACTGACGGCTGTTACCGGCGTATTTTTTATCGGCAGAGAGCGGAGCGCAGTTTTATCTTTTTGCATTTCCTTCAGCTTTGAAATTTTAACTCCGCTTCTTATAAGTCTGTATCTTTCCGGGTTTCCTATCTTGAGCGCGGCGGCTCTTTTCATGTTCGCCATTGAGACAAAAATCAGGCAGTCGCAAAAAAGAGCGGCTATTTTCTCTATGAGAATATAAAAACTCCTGACAATAAAACTCTGCCTCTCATGAAAACCGAATCCGTGATATGTATGTATTATAACTTTGGTTCCGGCAGCCAGCGCGGCAAAACGGCCTATTATTCCGGCTTTTGAGGAATGCGTATGTATTATTTCCGGCTTTTCTTTTCTGAGAAGAAAAAAAATCTCAAAGAAGGCCGCCAAATCCTTAAGGGGACTTATTTCTCTGACAAGATTCTTCATCTCATAAATTTTTGAGCCGCTTTTCTTCTCCGGAGAAATCATCCCCCCGGGTCCGTAAGCCAGCAAAGGCTCAAAGCGGTTTTTGTCCAGACTGTTAAATGTATAAACGGTATTCCCCTGGGCTCCGCCCATTTCAAGCTTTGTTATAAGGTGCAGAACCTTTACCTTCATTTGTTTTTCAACTTCTGATTTTGTTTGGCGGCTTTTTTTGCGGGCAGGCCGGTTATTTTGGCATTGGGCAAATAGTGAGACAATATTCTGTCATATGAAAAGCCGTGATGCTTGGCCAGTCCGTATGCTCCTGCAAGACATATATCCTGCAGGTCGCCTGTGCCTATGCCCTTCACGATAAAATACACGGCCTTGTCGCCTTTTAGAAGCGGTCTTAGCGTAAATAATTGAGATCTCAAATTGCCGCCGGCCAGAACATCGTTAACTTCCTTCACGCCCTCAACGGAGACATCGGCTGCTGTTCCGGTGATCTTCAGGGCGGAGGGCCTTAGCTTTTCATCCCTTTTCGTTATGAGGATATTTTTTATTTTGCCTACGGGGTATCGGCTGTTTATCCTTTCCTCTATCCAGTAGGGTTCAAGCAGAATTGTCCATGCTGTTTCGCTGAAAAGAGTGCTGTCCTCGGGGAGGCAGTAAGTCTGTCGTGAGGGAGCTGCGGAAAAAAATCTCTCTATCCCCCACGGGGTCATCTCCAAAACTCTGCCGTCAAGGTCGTCAGCGCCGGAGATGGTCTTGCCGCCGCAGGCCCTGTGAAATGTCAGTTTTTCCCCATATCCCCCGTTCAGGCGCTGTCCCTCTGTGCTTTCTACCGCTTTCGCGGCCGAAGGATTTTCAAATTGAAGACCTATGTACTCCATGCAGTCCTCGCTGTCGCAAATATCGTATTTTGAAGAAAGAGAGTTCGGAAGATAGTCTTCAACGGCAGTTCTAAGGGCGACAGCCGCGGCTTTTAGAAACTCCATATTGTCCTTAGGGACATCCATTCTTGAAAGTATTCCCGTTACGATATGCTCAGAATACGTCTCGTTTATAAGACGCATGCCCGTTGTGGATACATATATTTCCAGAAAGCCGGTCAATTCTCTGTCGCTTTTGTTTATGCCCGGCGTCTCATAGGGGAATCTGGGAGTTTTGATAAGAATAACGTTCTTTTTTTCCGAGGGGACAATAGTGAAATTTTGTCTTGTGGTATAGACTCTGGCGCCTGTATTATCCTTCAGTTCAAAAATTCTGTCCTTGAAAACATAATTCAGGGAATACTGAAAATTTTTCTTTCCTGAAAAGACCTTGCCCAATTTGGAATCAAAAACCTCAAAATCCGAGTTTGAGATAAAGTCAAAACCTTCTGTTTCATAATGGGTTTTGGCGGATGAGAACAGGCCTACGCGCATTTTTTTGCCTTCAGGTATCTGAACCTTTCCCTGATGAACCGGCCACGACAGTCTCGTCCAGTAAAGCAGATTGTCGGGATTTTTCTCTCTGGCGGCGTTTTTAAGCAGCCTTTTTTTAGCGTTAAGGAAATATCTGTTTTGCGGATCAAGCTCGCTTAAAGTGTAAAACGACTGCCATGCCGAGAGATAATAACCGGTCTCTTCATACAGCTTGGCCGTTTTTATAAGAGCCTGAATATTCCTTGAATCGTATATAAGCGTTTCTTTGAGAAAGTTTACGCTGACGCTTCTTTTCTTTGCTTTCTCATAAGCGTCGGCTATCATATATGAGGCCGGAGCCAGCAGATAGGGATATTTCTGGTAAACGGTTTGGAATTCCTCTGCGGCTTTAAGAGGTCCGCCAAGTTCATACTCGGTCATAGCCGCCATGAACCTTGCCTTGTATATCATATCCTCGTCTGAAGTCAAAAGAGGGACCTCATTAAAAGCCCTTTTCGCTTCGTAGAACTTTTTAAGGCCGTAAAGGGCTATTCCCTTTTCGTATTTAAGAAAGGCATCATCCATTCCTGCCGCTTCAATCTTCTCTATGTAGAGCTTGGCTGTGGCCGCCCGCCCGGTATCATTGAGCAGAATCGCCAGGTCTCTTGTATAGGTGATCAGCTCTTTTTCGCCGGTTGAAATATAAACGAGATACTTATAGGCTTCTATGGAATCGTCAAAACGGCCGTCTTTCCATGAATTTACCGCTTCCTTGTAAACCGAGGACGGTTCTGAGGGAAGTGCCGCAGAATAACAGGGGCAGAAAAACAAGGCGGCCAAAAAAACTTTTGCTCTCATAATTTACTAATTTAGCAATTATGAAAATTTCTGGCAAGCCTTAAAAAATATGCTTCGGCTCAAGCAAAATTTGTTTTTGTCGTCAGCTTTTTGTTAAAATATACTTCACGGGCCATTAGCTCAATGGTAGAGCAGGCGCCTCTTAAGCGCAAGGTTACAGGTTCGAGTCCTGTATGGCCCATTTTTCTTTGCTCTTTTGGCGGAGAGAGCGCCTTGTCTCCACGGCCTTCGGGGCTATTTCAATGTAAATTATGCCGCGGTGGCGGAACTGGCAGACGCGTTAGGCTTAGGACCTAATGTCCGCAAGGGCTTGAGAGTTCGAGTCTCTCCCGCGGCACCAGGCGCAGTCCTGGAAAACATGAGAAGGGCGCAATACGAACGGAGGAAGCCATGCTGGGTCTCAATAAAAAATACAAGAAAATAAAGGAAGAAGATTGCCTGGTCGTTTTTGAGGGCTTTCTGGATGAAAAGGAAACCGTGGAAGCTGAAGCCAATGCCGTGATGAAATTGCAATCCGCAGTTTCTTTGTCCGGCTTCAGACAGGGCAAGGTTCCTCCGCAGATGATAAAGCAGCAATTCCCTTCCATGGTGAAGGAGGAAGCGATAGACATAGCGGCGAGAAGTGTTCTCAACGCCGTAGTAGCTCAGGAAAAAATCTATCCTGTCGTTCCCCCCAGAGTTTCAGATGTGTCATATGAACCGGGAAAAAAGATTTCTCTCAGACTCACTCTTGAAATCAATCCAAGATTCGAGCCGCAGAAATATGAAAAGATAAAGGTAACCAAGAAAATAAAAAAGGTCACCGACGCCGATGTGGATAACTATATAAAAGGAATAAGGGAATACAACGCTTATCTGAAATCGGTCGATGAGAACTCAGTCGTCGGTCCCTCCCATTACGTTATTGTGGACTATGAGGTTTTTGAGAATGGGGTTAAGGTTGAAAACGGAGATGTTAAGGGCGAAATAGTGGATATGTCGGCTCCCCAGGGAATAGCCGGAATGACACAGGCTATCGCCGGCGCAAAAAAAGGAGAAATCAGGACATTTGAAACGGAATTTGACGGCAAGAAGATGAAATTTTCAGTTACGGTAAACGAAATAAAAGAGAAAGTGGTGCCGGAAATAGACGAAAATTTCCTTTCTGCGGCCGGAGTAAAAACGCAGGATGAGTTAAGAGAAAATGTCAGAAAGATACTTCAGAGCGAAGCCGACATAAACTCCGAAAGGGATGTTATAAAGCAGATAGAGGACAGCCTGATAAAGGATAACAAAATCCCCCTGCCGCCCACAGTGGTTGAACAGGAAATGGCCGAGCTTTTTGAGATTTTCAAAAAGAAGGCCAATATACAGGACCCTGAGAAACTCAATATAAAGGATTATGATTCTTCTCTGAGGCCTATAGCCGAGAGAAATCTCAGGATAACTTATCTCCTGCACAATATAGCCAAAAAGGAAAATATAACGGCCGGCGACGAGGACTTTAACAGGGAAGTTGAAAGGGCTGTCGCCTCTCTTAAGACGCAGGAAGAAAAGGACAAGGCCGCCGAGATGTTTAAAAACAGGAAGGACTATGTTCTTTCCTCCATAGTTGAAAACAAAACCTTTGAGTTCATAAAGTCAAAGGCAGAGATAAAGGAAGAGAATGTCTGAGCGGAGGATAAAATGATAATACCCACGATAATAGAAACATGGAAAGGCGCCGGCGCAATGGTCGGCTATGACATTTATTCAAGACTGCTTAAAGACAGGATAATATTCGTTGGAGACCCCGAGGGAGCCATATCTACGGCTTCGGCAAATACGATAATAGCGCAGCTGCTCTATCTTGATGCTGAAGACAATGAAAAGGATATAAATCTTTATATAAACTCACCGGGAGGAATGGTTACAGCCGGTCTTGCCGTTTATGATACCATGCAGTTCATAAAAGCTCCCATTTCAACGATATGCATGGGAATGGCCATGTCTTTCGGCGCTGTGCTCCTTGCCGCCGGATCCAAGGGAAAGAGATACGCTCTCCCCAATTCCAGAATAATGATACATCAGCCGCTGATATTCGGCGGCGGCATTTCAGGACAGGCCACTGACATAGAAATAGAAAGCAGGGAAATGCTGGAAAATAAAAACAGGCTTATAAGGATTTTAGCCAAGCATACCGGCCAAACAGAGGGCAGGCTGAGGGCTGATATGGAAAGAAATTTTTACCTTTCCGCCCAGGAAGCCAAAGAATACGGCCTGATAGACGGAGTGCTTGACTTCAAAAAGCTTTAATTTCAACTTCTGAAGGAGATTCAGTATGAGCAAGGAGATAACTCCGGATTTGCCTTTATCGGTTCCGGTAATAGCTATAAGAGATGTGGTTCTTTTCCCTGAAATGCCTCTTCCGCTTTCTGTGGACAGGCCCAGATCCGTGGCTGCCATAGAAAAAGCTCTCAAGGACAACAAAAAATTCATCCTCGCTTTGACTCAAAAGAAACCGCATATAGACGACCCTAAAGGAGAAGACCTTTATTCTGTCGGCACTGTGGCCGAGATTTCCCAGTCTCTGAAACTGCCGGACGGCTCAATGAGGGTTTTCATTACCGGAATGAGGCGCGCCAAAGTGAAGGATCTCAGAAAAGCTGAAAACTCTTACTGGGAAGCAGACATAGAATATTTGACGGATTCGGGAGAAAAAAATTCCGAAGTTATAGCCCTGATGAGACATGTGGTTGAAATATTCGACGAATACGTAAAACTTGCGGCTAAAATTTCAGTAAATCCTCCCGCCATACTGGAACAGCTTGAAGATCCGTCCAAACTCGCCGACACCATAGCGGCCAATACGGTGTTCAGGATAGCCGAACGCCAGGACATACTTGAGACGCTCAATGTAAAGGAACGCCTAGAAAAACTTATAGCTTTCCTGACAAGAGAGATAGAGATCCTGGATATAGAGCAGAAGATACAAAGCAGGGTAAAATCTCAAATAGATAAATCCCAAAAGGAATATTACCTGAACGAGCAGATGAAGGCCA
>JAJUJA010000150.1 GCA_029267355.1 Elusimicrobiota bacterium
CTCTGGCAGTCGGCCTACAGCGAGTTTTATTTTTCCGAAAAACTGTGGCCGGATTTCACTCAAGACGATTTGCTTTCAGCCATTGATGAATACTCTAAGAGAGAAAGGAGAAGAGGAGCCTGATATGCTTTTGCCTAGACTTATTACCGCGCTTTTTGGAATACCGCTTGTAGCCGCTTTCATATGGATCGGAGGAATTCCTTTTTTCCTCTTCGTTCTCGGGGTGATAATATTTTCGCTTTATGAGTATTACACCGTGATGTCAATAGGGCTTAAGCCGGTTGATCCTGTCGCTCTTTTTATTTGCGGAATAATTTTGCCTTTTGCCGTGTTTTTTAACGGCAATTTTTATCCGCTGAACATAGGGGTTTTTCTGCCGCTGTTCGTTTCATTATGCTTTATACTTCCCCTTTTCAAGGAGCTTTTTGCCGCGGAAAGATATCTTGAAAGGCCGGCTTATACTTCCTTCGGCATAATGCTTATTTCCTTCGGACTGGCCCATTTGCCTCTGATAAGGGATTTAAGGCCTGACGGCAGACTTCTTACTTTTGCCATAATAATTACGGTCTGGGTTATGGATACAGCCGCTTATTTTGTCGGCAAAAAATTCGGAAGCAATAAACTGTCTTCAGTAAGCCCAAAAAAAACTGTAGAGGGCTTTTTGGCCGCTTTGGCCGCGGCGGCTTTAACAATGTGGATTTTTCATTTTTATCTGACCGGTTTTACTCCCTTCTATTCTTTCCTGCTTGCCATGCTGATAGGGCTAGCCGGCCAGTATTCGGACCTTGCAGAATCCCTGATCAAGAGGGCTGCCGGCGTCAAGGACTCTTCCAATATATTGCCGGGACACGGCGGGGTGCTGGACAGGTTTGACTCTTATCTTTTTATAGCGCCTTTAGCTTATTATTTCCTTATTTTTACAAGATGAAAAACAGAAACTTTGTAATACTGGGTTCAACAGGTTCAATAGGCAAAAATGCCCTGGATGTTATTTCCCGCCTTCAAGGCGCAAAAGTCCTGGCTTTGGCGGCTAATTCAAATGTAAAAGAATTGCTGTCTCAAGCCATAAGGTTTGAGCCTAAGTATATCTGCGTTTATGAAGAAAAATCAGCCGCAGAGATCAAAAAATATCTGCCTGGCAAAATTAAGCTGCTGCCCGCCGGCAATGAAGGGCTTTGCGAAGCCGCCTGTCTGAAAGATGCCGATATGGTGCTTAATTCCCTCAGCGGAGC
>JAJUJA010000013.1 GCA_029267355.1 Elusimicrobiota bacterium
GATTATTTTGAAGCCGTTAAAATAAAATATGAGATTGAAAGCGCTGCAAAAGAGGCGGAAAGGGAAAAATACAATGCCCTCAAAGAGCTGAAAACCTTGATCTCAAAAATAAACGATTTTGAGGTGCAGGGCGACTTTGAGCCGGCTTGCGAAAAAAAATGCAGTCAGGATCACATAGCTTTGGCCGCTGTTGAAAGCAGCGCCAGACTTAAAAGCAATATTTATCAGGCGGGTATGGACGCTTTGTCCGTGGAAATGGCTTTCAGAAGAAAATATCCCGATGTCTTTCTCGGATATTCCAGGACAATCTCCGCTTCCTCCGTTTCCGGCTTGTCTAGGGACGAAAGACTGGATTCAAATGCAGTTTTTTTAAGCCTTAATCTGCCCATAAACTATGATTTCTGGACGCAAATACAGAAGAAAAAAGCCATGGAGCGGGTCGGAGAGCTGGAAATGATCGCCTTGAAGGAGGAAATAAAGGACGGGGCGGAGCGTTCCTGCTCTGACTACAATTACTATTGCTCGCGAATAGGTGAAGACGCCAAAAAAATATCCGAGATGGAGGGCCTTGCGGCTCAGCCTGATTCTCCTTTAATCTCCATGAAAAAACTAAAGATACTATGCGAGCTCAAGAAAGATTATTACGGGAATATCTACAAACAGAGAATTTCTGCCTTTGAGCTGGAGAGATTTACTGGAAAATGAAAAAAAACTTGTTTCTCATATGTTTTCTCGCCATCTTTTCCGGTTTTTCCTTCTGCGATGAGGATTCGGAAATTTTTTATCAGGCTCTGGCTTCCCTGCCTGCCGGCCAAAGGCCTTCGGTCGGCCTGGCTTTGTCGGGCGGCGGAGCAAGAGCTTTTGCTCATGTCGGAGTTATAGAAGTTTTAAAAGCCGCCTCCTTCCCTGTGGATTATGTTTCCGGGACATCCATGGGGGCTGCAGTGGGCGCCTTTTATTCAGCCGGACTTGAAAGCGAAAAACTCTGGGAATTCGGCGAGAAAATACAAAAACGCAAGGTGGGGAAAGATTTTTCAAATGCCAAAATAATCAAACTTATTATCTCGGGAAGATTCATAGATCCTTTTTATATACGGCAATTCGCCGACACCGAGCTTAAGGGGAAGAAATTCTCTGATTTGAAGGTGCCCTTCTCCTGCGTGGCGATGGATATAAATACGGGGGAGAAAATAGTTTTTAAGGAAGGAGATTTATCTCTGGCGGTAAAAGCCAGCGTAAATTTGCCCGGAATTTTTGAGCCCATTCCTTACAGTGGAAAGAATCTTGTGGATGGCGGAGTGGTTGAATTTTTGCCGACCGGACCGCTGAAGGAGATGGGGGCTGACTGGATTATGTCTTCCGTTACAGAGGCCGAAATAAACGCTGCCCCGAAGAATGTGATTTCGGCGCTTATGCAGGTAATAGACATAAGAGGGGCTCTGCTCTCAAAACAAAGCAAGCAGGAATCAGATTTTATTTTTTCTCCGGATGTTTCAGATATTTCAGTAAGCGATTTTAATAGGTCGGTAGAGGGCGCTGAAAGAGCCTTGTATTACAGCTCAGCAAAGCTCGATGAGCTTAAGTACAAATACATTATTTTTGCGCTGCCGAAAATATGGGAGAAAACGGGGATTAAATGAAAAAAGCATTTTTGCCTGCCTTCCTGCTTTTTGCCGGTTTTTTCTGGGGTAAGCCTGATTATTCCAAAGCTTCCCTGATTCTTGAGGAGATGAAGAAGGCCGAGATGTCCGGGGATTGCGGTCAGGTCTGGAAAAATTACGAATCCTTTCTTGAGCAGAAGCCCCCTTTGAAGATGAAAAAATACGCCTATATTTATTGCGCTTCATGCTATGAAAAAAACAGGGCATATGAGCAGGCTGCAGCCATATATAAACTTGCTATTGAGCTTTATCCGCAGGAAAATATTTTTTTGAAAAAGGCCTGCTCTCTTTATCTTGCCAACGGCTTATACCTGAGCGCTCTCAATATGGCCGTGAAAATTGAGAAAAAGGACCCTCATGACCAGGAGAACTGGCTTTTCATGGCCAGAGCTTATGCCGGTCTGGGTTTTTGGAGAAAATCTGTGCCTTATTACAGAAAAATTGCGGCTGTTGATATGAAAAATTACGATATAATGCTTGAATACTGCCGCGCCCTTAAAAATTCTTCCCAGTACCGCGAAGGTTATGAACTGGCAATCAAAATCGCGGAATCCTCTTCGGATGAAAGATTTTATATAACAGCAGCCGAGATTTCCGCTCTCTCAGGGGATTTATCCAAAGCTGTCTCCATCCTTTACAAAATGGAGGAAAAAGACATTTGCTCTCTGAAATGCCGTAAAATGAAGGCAGTTTACAGCTTTTTTCTGGGCCGGCACGATGAGGTGGTTAAACAATTGCCTTTTCTTGAAAAAGATCAGGCCTTTTACAGTTTTATGCTGGCCCTTGAACAATCAAAAAACGGAGATATAAGCGGAGCAAGGAAAAATTTTGCCAGGGCGGCTTCCCTGGGCGGCGGATTTATAAAAAAAGCGGCTGAAAAATATTCCATGGAGAACTGAATGAAATTCTGGAAAATGACAGGCGGGGGAAACGATTTTGTTTTAATTAATCAGTCAAAAGGACTTGATTTACCGAAAACTGCGGTAAAACTTTGCGACAGAAAATTCGGCGTAGGGGCCGACGGGCTGCTTGCAGTTAAAACCGCCGCAAATAAAATCATTTTAAGATATTTCAATTCTGACGGTTCGGAGGCTTTTTGCGGCAATGGCTCAAGATGCGCCGCTTTATGGGCTATGGAAAATAAAATTTGCGGCAAAAGGGCACTGCTTGAAACGAAAGCCGGAACGCTTGAAGCTCTAAGAGACGGCAGGGACAGAATTATTCTGGAAATGGCGCCGCCAAAAAAAATTTCCCTCTTTATCAAAGGTTCATTCTCGCATAAGTTCCCTAATGCGCATTTTCTCAATACCGGGGTCCCGCATCTTGTGGTTATAGTGAAAGATGAAAGAAAAATTGACGTTTTTTCCGCAGGGAAGGCAATAAGGTATGATAAAATGTTCGCGCCCGAGGGTACTAATGTGAATTTTGCGGCTTTTAGAGAGGGGAAATTCTTCGTGAGAACCTATGAAAGAGGCGTGGAGAATGAAACTTTGGCCTGCGGTACGGGTATGGCGGCCTGCGCAGCGGCGCTGTATCTTTTAGGGAAGGCAGGCCGCAAGGTGAAACTTGTTTCCGCATCCGGAATGTACTTTTGCGTTAAAATAGAAGGAAAAGATAAAATAGAGAGACTTTGGGCCCAAGGCCCGGCGCAAATCGTCTTTCAGGGAGAATTTTATGGTAAAACTTAAAGGCTGTTACACGGCGGCAATAACTCCTTTTAATAAAGGGAAAATAGATTTTTCTTCTTTCAGGAAAATTGCCGAGTTTCAGGCAAAATCTTCAGTAACCGGCATTGTGGTGGCAGGCTCTACGGGCGAGGCGGCTGCTCTGAAGGAAGAGGAATATTTTTCACTGCTTGAAAAAGCTGTTGAATATGCCGGGGATAAAAAGGAAGTAATAGCCGGTTTCGGCTCAAATTGCACGGAAAAAAGCGTTTCCATGATAAAAAGGGCGGAGAAAACAGGCATAAAAGCCTTTCTGGTTCTGGCTCCTTATTACAATAAGCCGACTCAGCAGGGCCTGTTCAGGCACTTTGCTGAAATCGCTTCAAATACCAGGCTTCCCGTCATAGTTTATAATATACCTTCAAGAACAGGCGTGAATATTGCGCCTTCCACCATAATTGACCTTAGAAAAAAATATGCCAATATCACCGCTGTAAAGGAAGCCTCCGGCAATCTTGACCAGGTAAGCGAGATAATAAACGGCGCTGACAGGGATTTTTCGGTTCTGAGCGGGGATGACTCTCTTACTTTGCCCATGCTTTCTGTAGGAGCCAGAGGAGTTATATCTGTTGCTTCAAATATAATCCCGGATGAAATTTCTCAGCTTTGCGATTCATATCTTTCAGCCGACATTGAAAAAGCCGCTAATTTGCATCATAGATATTTCCCTTTTATAAAATCGCTTTTTTACGAAACCAATCCCATACCGATCAAATATGTTATGTCCATCAATGGCTTTTGCCAGAATGAATTAAGGCTGCCTTTGACTGAAATAACCAAAGAGAATGCCGAAAAAGTCAGAAAAGCCATGGTCAAAAGCGGGATAATATAGAAATTGTATTTGTGATTGTTTAAGCGGAATATCTTGCGACAAATAAAAAAGCCCCGGCCCAAGCCGGGGCTTTTTGTTTTAGGCTTTTTAGAACTTATAAGACACGCTGAAGGCCGGCAAATGAGCGAAAGCATTGTATTTGCCGTTAAGAACATTGCCCAGAGAATCGTCCTGAATGCTTGAATCGATTTTTCTTTCCACAAATTTCAGGTAGGTGTAGGAAAAATCAAATACCATATTGCCTCTGGTATATCCCGCTCCTATGGAGAAGGCGATTCTGTCGGTATCAGGCACTCTGTTTTCAAAGTATTTTTCTTTTACCGGGTTCATATCGTAAAAGAAACCGCCTCTGAGTTTGAGATTTTCAGAGTAGTTATACTCAGTTCCAAGCCTGTAGGCCCAAACGCTTTTCCAATTTTTGGGATAATTCTTAACATTGGTTCCAATCAATGGCGTCAGCGTATTTGTCTCTATTCTCAGATTTCTGTATGTTGTCCAGTTTGTATAATCAGCGGTGACGCTGAACATCCATTTATCATTGGCCTTATAGGCAGCGCCTAATTGGAAAGTATCAGGCAATGTCAGCTCAGTTTTTGCGCTATTGCTTGTAGTTCCCAGCTTCGCTGTTCCATCAACATCTATCTTTACCTGACTTCTGTAGTTGGCTCCCAAATTCCATCTTTCATTCAGTTTGTAAAAAGCGGCCAGATTATATCCCCATCCGCTTCCGTCTCCTTCAAGTTCAAACTCTTTAGATAAGGGAATGATCCATGAATTTAGGACGGCTTCTATGTTCATATAATCGATACCGGCGCCAAGAGAAAGCTTGTCATTAACCTTGTAGGCGGTATTGAGATTATAATTGAAAGCTTTAATATCAGAAAGAGTGGCCACGGCCCTGGTGAGTGAACCTGTGCCCCAGTTGGTTTGAAGTCCGAATGGAGCATTTACGCCGAATCCAAGAGAAATTTTCTCATTCAATCTATGCGTGGCGTAAAGCTGAGGCGGAACATGGAGCCTTTTGGCTATTTTATCCGTTGTTCCATTGGTGTTTTTATGTTCCATTTCAGGCGCTATCATGACGCTGCCCAATGAAACCTGTGTTTTATCAAGCTCGGTTATTGCCGCAGGATTGTACCATACCGCGCTGGCATCATCTGCCACGGCGGTGAAAGCATTTCCCATGCCATTGGCTTTGGCGCTTTGTTCAGACAGCCTGAATCCGGCCGAGAAGGAGTTGGCCGACATTAAGAGAACAATTAACATTACTGTCAGGTGTATCATTTATTTCTCCTTATTTCAGTTTATTTTCCATATTTTCAGGAGCTTGTCATTGGCTCCTGAAACAAGGAAATCTTCATAAACAGCCAGCGAATATATTTCATCGCTGTGCGCTTCAAACTCGCTTTCAGTTTCAAAGTTTTCAGAGAGAACTTTTATGCTCTCTCCCATGGCAAGAATTGTTTTTCCCTTACAGAAACAAATGTCATTTATCCATGAGGAATTTCTAATTTTTTTAAGTATGGACATTTTAGATATATCCCATATCTCAAGAGTTTTTTCCATAGAAGCCGATATAAAAGCCAGTCCGGAGTTCACCTTTATCTTGTTTATGCCGTAAATATATTCATCGTGTTTTTTTAAGGTTGAGAGATTGCTGTCTAAAAAAACAAGGCAGGACCCGCCTATGGCTATCTTATCAGCTGAGACAGCGCAGGCTTTTATATCGCCGATGCCGGGCTTTATGGCTTTAATAAATTTTTTTGAACCGATTTTCCACAGTCTTGCTGTTGCATCGTCGGAGACGGTTATGAATTCATTTTCGCTTAAAAAACAAACTTCATTTATCCCCGAGTCATGACCGCTGAATACCTCTTTGGGCGAAAGGTCTGAAACCGAAGAAATCTTGAGCTCTCCGTCCCCGGAAGCTGTAAGAATCTCCTGTCCATCTTTCAATAAAAGAACCTTCTTGACATTGTTTTCATGTATTTTGGCCTGTCTTATAGGCGCCAAGGATGGAAGCTGCCATAAAACCACGGTATCATCTTCGGATCCGGTGGCAAGAATTGAATTTTTTATATCGCATGACAGTATGCCGTCTTTATGATAAGAAATTTCCTTTTCCAGTTTTATTTCCATAGCCCTTCTAACCTCGTCTTAAAACTCAAAGAATAAATTATATAATTTTTACAGAGGTTATATGCTTTCAAAAGTCAAAACTTCTATGAGGGCCTCTGTTAAAGACGGAGTATTCTGGGCCGGTATGTTCGGCCTGGTTGAAAATTATTCCGTGCCTTTTGCCCTGTATATGGGTGCCGGGCCGCTGGCCGTCGGAATTTTGCGCTCTCTGCCTGTATTTACGGCTTCCATAACCCAGATCTTTGCGGAATTTTTCGTTTATTTTTTCAAAAGCTGCAAGAAAGTGGTTTTCTGGTCCGTTTTTCTGCAGGCTTTAAGCCTGGCCGCAGCTTCCTTTTGCGCTTTTTCGCAAAGCAAATATTCGCTTTGGCTTTTCATATTTTTTTCTGTAATGTATGCCTGTTTCGGCGGCCTTTCCAGCGCGCCGTGGTTTACTCTTATGGGGGAGTATCTGCCGGCAGATTCAAGAGGACGTTTTTTCGGCTTTAGAAACAGGCTGATAGGCCTTTCATATTTTATTTTCGGCGTTTCAGCTTCTCTTCTCCTGAAAAAATACGGAGAAAAAAGCTGGACTTTTTTTCTTATATTTTTTCTCGCCGCCGCGGCAAGATTCGTTTCTTCCTACTACATAACAAAAATGTATGAGTCTTTTAAGAGGTTTCATATCCCGGCCACATTTTCAGGCCTTTTTTTCCCTTTATTCGAGAGGGGAAAAAACAGGGAGCTCTCAAAAATATTTTATTCAATTTTCATACTGCTTTTTTCCACCTATCTGGCGGCGCCTTACTTTTCCATATACATACTGAAGGATTTAAGGTTTGATTACGGCAGATACATAATCCTTTCTTCCATAGGACAGTTTTTGACATGGTTTTTAATGAAGAACTGGGGGCTTATGCTTGACAGAAAAGGCTCCGTAAAAGTTTTGAATTATGCTTTCTTTTTCATACCTCTCGTAGCGCTGCTCTGGCTTTTATCGAGAAATTTTTACTATCTTCTGGCTGTTGAAATTTTCTCTGGCATAGCATGGGGGGCATATGCCGCAGGCAGCACGGCTATTGTTTATGAGTATATCCCGGCTGCTTTAAGGACAAGGTACAACTCTTTTTTGATATTTCTGGCCTCATTTGCGCAGTTTTCCGGCTCCATCATAGGAGGGGTCCTATACGAATACTTCGGCAAAACTCAGCAGCATCCTTTTCTTTTTTTGCTGGCGATTTCGGCTGCCGGGAGACTATTGGCCTTAAAATTTTTCTGGCCATTGAGGGGTTTGAAGGCTGAATGTAATCCAAACGGCTCTTGACAACTTTGCTTTTTCGGCTTATAACTTGATTATTGCATTGGAGGATTTATGAAAATTATTGTTACGGCCCTTGTTCTGTCTTTGCCGGTTTTTTCTTTCTGCGATTCATTTGAAGAACAATTATCCTCAGCCGCTAAAAATGAGAGGGAGATCCCGTCTCCTTCTTTTGAAAATGACAATCCGTCATCTGAGCAGTTAAAAGCTTTTTTTGAGTATATGGATTCTTTTATGAAAACAAGCGAGGAAAGCGGTGAAAAATTTTACCCCAGCAAATCCTTGAGAGCGGCCGCGCCTGTATACAGCATTGATTTGTCCAAAATAAAGAATGAATATCTCAAAGGGCCGATAACCTTCAAAACTTCAAAAGGCACCATTGTGTATGTCAGCGGTTCCAAGGCCGTTAATTGCCCGGATTTATCAAACAAATGTGCGGATAAAGACAAGTTCTTTATGACCCTAACCACTCAAAGGGATGAAACTTTCTTCATAAGGGCCATGGAAATAGTCAATTGGGGCTTTCTTATGAGCGGTTCTAAGAGCGTTGTCATAGACGGCGAGAAATACACGGCTAAGGTATATGCCAATGCTTCAGACCCGGCAAAAAGCAAGCTTGAGATAAAGGGGCCCTCCGGCGCTGTCATCAACTCTTCTCTGGACAAACTTGGCGAGGCCGTGGCTGCCAAAGCGATGGAAATAAAGCTTTCAAAAACCTACAAACTGGCCTATGGAAGCGAGATAGTTCAAACAGGCGGCGGCAATGCCAAATTTACTCAAAATAATCTTCTTTTGCTTATTCCTTTTCCGCTTCAGGACGCTTCAAGTTATTTTCTTTTGAAAGAATCCGAAATAAAGCCTTCCGGGACAGTCTTTCCTTCAATGGAGCCCAATTATGTCTTTAAGATATCAGACGGTAAACTTGAGATATCCGGCAAATGAGATTTCTCTTATGAAAGGCCGCCGTTGAAGGCGGCCTTTTTTATTCCCACAGCTTAAACCCAAAATTATATAATAGGTTTATGCTTTCACGCATAAGAGAAGATATAAACAGCGTGCTGAGAAAAGATCCTGCGGCCAGAGGCGCTATGGAAGTCTTTTTCTTTTATCCGGGGCTGCATGCCATATGGTTTCACAGGCTTGCGCATAAACTCTGGCTGAAGGGCTTTTTCTTTCTGGCCAGAGGCATTTCACACATCTCCAGATTTTTTACCGGGGTGGAAATTCATCCCGGCGCCGTCATAGGCAGGCGGGTTTTCATAGATCACGGTATGGGCGTTGTCATAGGCGAAACGGCCGAGATAGGCGATGATGTTTTAATATATCAGGGAGCGGTGCTTGGCGGAGTTTCTCTTGAGAAAAAGAAAAGGCATCCGACTGTCGGTGCCGGAGCTGTCATAGGAGCCGGAGCCATAGTCCTGGGAGATATAAAGATAGGCGAAAGGGCCAGAATAGGAGCCGGCTCTGTGGTACTGAAAAATGTTTGTCCGGATTGCTCCGTTTTTGGAGTTGAGGCCAAGCCCGGCGGCATCGGGGCCGGCAGAGATGCCCTTTCGCATCAGAATGTCCGCGATTACTATGAAGAGGAGATCAGAAGGATCTGGGATGAGATAAGCAAGATCAAGGGTGGAACCTCCAAATGAGAATTTATGAAAATATCTGCGAATTGATAGGCAGAACTCCTATGGTTAAGCTCGCCAATCTCAAAGAAGGAAAAGGCAATGAGATTTATGCCAAGCTGGAATTTTTCAATCCTCTCCACAGCGTAAAAGACAGAACCGCCTACGGAATGATATCTGACGCTTTTTTACAGGGCAAAATTAAGAAGGGAGATTGCGTTATAGAGGCTACGAGCGGAAATACCGGGATAGCGCTGGCGTGGCTTGGGGCTGTCATGGGCTTTAATGTCGTAATCGTTATGCCTGAAAATATGTCCGTTGAAAGAAGGAAAATAGTTTCGCATTTCGGGGGCAAAATAGTTCTGACCCAGGCCAAAGACGGGATGGCAGGCGCCCTAAAGGCGGCAAAAGAGCTGTCAGAGGAAAATAAATGGTTTATGCCTTCGCAGTTTGAAAATCCGTCGAATGTGTCCATACATTACGGCACAACGGGGCCTGAAATATTCAATGATACCGGCGGGGAAATTGATTTTTTTGTTTGCGGAGTAGGAACCGGCGGAACGATAACGGGGGCGGGGTCATATCTTAAGGAGAGAATACCCGGGCTCAAGATAGCGGCTGTTGAACCGCTCAATTCTCCAGTGCTGTCCGGCGGAGAAAAAGGTCCCCATAAAATACAGGGCATAGGCGCCGGATTCAGGCCTGCCGTTCTCGATATGCCGCTGATAGACAGAATAATAAGAGTTTCTGACAGCAAAGCGTTTGAGACCGCAAGGCTGCTTGCCTCTAAAGAGGGTATTTTTGCCGGTATAAGTTCCGGAGCGGCAGTCAAAGCGGCCGTTGAAATATCAAAAGAGGTTTCGCATAAAAAAATCGCGGTGATACTGCCTGATACCGCTGAGAGATATTTGAGCACGGAGCTTTTTAATGAGAAATAAATTCATAGCTGCCACCCTTTGCTATGTGAAAAGCGGGGGCAAAACCCTGATGCTTTTGAGAAACAAAAAGAAAAATGACATCCATGACGGCAAGTATAATGGACTTGGCGGCAAGATGGAAAGCGGCGAAACTCCGCTTGAATGCGTGAAGAGAGAGGTTTTTGAGGAATCCGGCCTGATAATAAAGAATCCGGTCTTTAAAGGGACGCTTCTTTTCCCTGAATTTGACGGCGAGAATGACTGGCTAGTTTTTGTTTTTACGGCCCGAAAATTCGGCGGAAAGCTTAAAAAATCCCCGGAAGGCGAACTATTCTGGGTTAAAGACGGCGAGCTGCTTTCGCTTAACCTTTGGGAAGGTGACAGGGTATTTCTCAAAAGGATGAAACGCAAGGGCTTATTTTCAGGCGTTTTCAAATACCGCGCAGGCCGCCTTGTCTCATGGAAAATGGAAGATTTAAAATAAGATGAAATCACTGATTATAAGCGCCCGCTCCGGGTGGGGGAAAACGGCCCTTTTGAAGGATTTTTATTTCTCGGCCGTCAGAAACGGTTTTTCCTGCGGAGGCTTTTGGGCTTTCAAAAAAATAGAAGGCAAAAACCGGCTTTATTTTTCTTTTTTGCCTTCCTGCGAAAAAGAGATCTTCCTGGCCGAAGTTTCAGATTCCGGAATATTTTTTTCTGATTCTTCCTTTGAAAAAGTCAGAAAAGCGGCGCTGAAAGATTTTGAAAGCGATTTTTTTATTATGGATGAAATAGGGCCTTTGGAGTTTATGGGAAGAGGCCATTCGGCTCTTATAGAGGACATTAAAAAGAGCTACAGCGGCTTTTTGTTGGCGTCAAGCCGGCCGGCGCTTGCAGAGAGGGCGGCAAATCTTATCAGAGCTCAAAAGGTTTTTGATAAACCTTCCAGAGAAGAGCTTTTTTCATGGACGGGCTTAAAGTAAAAAATTTAGAACTTGATTACGGCATTAAAAAGGCGCTTTGCGGCGTCTCTTTTGAGACGGGTTTTGCTGAAAGCTCTTTTTTTTACGGCAAGAGCGGCCATGGAAAAAGCTGTCTGGCCAGGGCTATATGCGGATTGATTCCCTCAATAGACGGAGGAGTTTTGCGCGGAGAAATTTTATTCTGCTCAAAAAAAGATTTTAAGGCCGGTGCTGTTTTGCAGGATTTGTATGCCCAGATTTTGGGTGATACGCCTGTTTCTGAGACAGGTTTTTACGGCGCCAATTCCTCATTTTTTTCCAAAAAAATATTTATGGAATATTTTTCTTTCTGGGGACAAGAGGGCATTTTAGGTCTGAAAACGTCTTTCTTCTCGGCTGGAGAGCTTCAAAAATATCTTATTTCCTGCGCCTGCGCCTTTGAAGGCCCAGGCGTAGTGGTCTTTGACGAGGCCTTTTCTCATCTGGATGAGAATGCCGTCAAACTTCTGCCTGCTTTTTTAAAAAGGCTGAAGGGAGAGGGTAAGACGCTTTGTTTTTTTTCTTCCTCCTGCCGATTTGATTTTGACTCAAAACATCTTTTCAGGATTGAAAATGGAAGTATTTATAAACTGGAAAAATGCCGGGAAGAGACTCTCAATTTGGACAAAGGAAGTCCTTTGGGAATTTCGCTGAAAGTTAAAGAACTCTCTTTTTCCTACGGAGAGAGAAGCGTTTTTTCAGCCTTGTCTCTGAATTTTTATAAAGGCTGCCTGAACGGTCTTTACGGCCCAAACGGCAGCGGAAAGACTACGCTTGCCATGATTCTTGCCTCTTTTTTGAAAGGATACGGCGGAAAAATAGATTTTTCAGGCCGTTTATTCCTAGTGCCCTCTTATCCCTACAGCGCTTTGCCAGGGCAGACTCTGGGGGAAAACGCCTGCCTTTTTTTAGGCCGTAAGAAAGGTCTGCGTTTTCTGGATGAAAGGGGATACAGCGGGCTTGAAAATTCGTTCGTCTCATCTTTAAGCTATGCCGGCGCGCAGAAGTTTCTGGCGGATATGGCTGTAGAGAGCTCTCCGGATTGTTTGATAATAGACGAGCCGCTATGGGATGAAAATGACGGAATATTCGGACGTTTAAGCTCTTATGCGAAAGCAGGCGGCTGTCCTGTTATAATATCTCATAACAAGGGCCTGCTGGATAAATTTTGCTTTTCAGTAGAGAAGATGATATGAGGTATCCTGAAAAAATAAAGTTTCTGGTTTCAGCCGTTGTATTCGGCGCTGCCTGGGGGGCTTTGGAGGCGTTCTTGGGCTCATATCTTCATATGCTAAATGTTCCTTTCAGGGGCGCTATCATGGCAGGTTTTGCCTGCGTTCTGCTTTCAGCCGGCCGTGCATTTGCGCCTTACAGGTTCGTGACCATCTCATCGGCTTTTACGGCGTGTTTAATGAAGCTTGCAGGGCTTGGAGCTTTTAAGCTTGGACCTATGGCAGGCATTCTGATAGAGGGGCTTATAGCCGAGGCCGTTTTTTCTTCATTCGGCCTAAATACCGCTTCGGTGTTCGCGGCTTCATTTCTCGTTTGTTTTGAAGGCATACCTCATTTTTTCTTTACTTCATGGCTTATGTATGGAGGGGGAATATTTGAGACCTATTTAAGGGTTGTTAAAAAAACTGCCGCGGTTCTGGGCCTGCCTGAAAATGCTTATGTAACGGTTTTGCTTGTATGGATAGCCGGGCATGCGGCTGCCGCCGCGATTTTCGGCTGGCTTTCCGCCGCAAGTGTAAAAAAACTGAAAAATGAAATATAATAGCATTATGTTTGCCGCTTTTTTTGCAGCTTTTTCGGTCTCTCTTTTCCTGAATTCGCCGGTTCTGCTTTTTGCCGCTGCTCTGTTCCTTTGCGCCGGTTCTGTTCTTTCCAAAAAGATTTTTTTGATGAAATTTGCAGGCGGCTGGCGTTTCTGGCTTTTGCCCTCCCTTTTTCTTATCCTTGCGCCGTTTTTCTTTGCAGATGACTTTTCATGGTCAGAAAAAGGTTTCTTAAATTCCGTTTCAATATTCCTCCATCTCTACATATTCAATATATTTTTCAATTTTTTAAATTCCGCTTTATCGCCTTATGAGCTTTACAGTTTTCTTGAAAAAAAAGGAATGAGGAAATCAGCGGCGGCCGCCTTTCTCGCTTTGTCCTGTTTATCAAGGTTTAAGAGGGAAACCGCTTTTCTGAATTTCTACTGCTCTCTATACAGCGGTTCCAGGTACTATTTTTTGAAAAATCCGTCCGTATTTTTTTACGCTCTTTCAAGAAACGCGTTCAGGGCCGCTCTTGATCTGTCGCGTCTTCTATATTTGAGGAAAATAGAGTTATGAACAAAAACTTAAAGGTTTTAGGCCTTATGTCCGGAACTTCAGCCGACGGACTTTCTCTGGCCTACTGCATTATCAATGTAAAAGAAAGACGTTTAAAAGTTAAGGCATACAGCTCCTACGATTATCCGTTAAAATTAAGAAAAGAGATTGAGCAGGCGCGTTCTCTTGACTTAAGCCGTATCAGCGCCCTTCATTTCAGACTCGGCCGTCTTTGGGCGGATATGTGCCGTGATTTTCTTGACAAATTCAGGCTCCCGGTTCCCGACCTTGTTTCTTCCCACGGACAGACGGTTTTTCATGATTCAAAGAAAAAAATAACTCTCCAGATAGGCGAGATATCGTTTATAACTGAAAAGCTTAAAACGGCAGGGGTTTCAGATTTCAGGCCTCAGGACATAGCTGCCGGCGGAGAAGGCGCGCCCCTGGTGCCGTTCTTTGATGAATTCATTTTTTCAGGCAAAAAGCCTTGCGCTTTGCTTAATGTGGGCGGCGTTGCCAATATATCTCTTGTGGCGCGCGGCCGAAAAACTTTGGGTTTTGATGTGGGTCCGGGAAATTCTCTTATGGACTGGGCGGTCTCTTTTTATTCAAAGGGGCGTCTGGCTTATGATAGAAACGGGGAATGGGCAATGCGCGGGAAAGCGGACGCCGGCCGGGCGGCTGCTTTTTTGAAGCTTCCTTTCTTTTCAAAATTGCCGCCAAAATCTCTTGATAGGGAGGATTTCGGCCTTGATTTTCTGACAAAAAACTTTGATTTGGCGAAAGAGAAAAAAGAGGATGTTCTGGCTACATTAAACCTTTTTACCGCCTTATGCGTAAAAAGATCATTTTCATCTTTGCCGCGCCGTCCTGAAAAGCTTATAGTAAGCGGCGGCGGAGCTTTTAATAGGGCGCTTATGAAAAATCTAGCCGTAGCGCTGCCTTTTTGCGCAGTTGAGTCCATAGAAAAATACGGGTTCCACCCCCTTTCAAAAGAGCCGGCGGCATTTGCTTTGCTGGGCGCTTTATGTTTTATGGCAAAGCCCAATTGCCCGTATACGGCCACTGGCGCAAGGGGGAAAAGGATTCTTGGAAAAATTTCATATCCTTTCGGCCTTCCTAAATTATAAAATATCGTATATGGGACATTCTCAAGCCAGAGAAACGCTTTTACTCAAGAAGGTTTCAAGAACTCTTTATCTGAGTTTTTCAATCCTGCCTGAGCAGGTAAAGCGGCGCCTTTCAGCCGGCTATCTTGTGTGCAGGGCCATGGACAGCGTGGCTGACAATTCTTTTCTATCCTCCTGCGATAAACTGGAGATTCTGAGACTTTTCCATAAGCTGATTTTTACAGAGCCTGATCAGCTTTGCTTGAAGCTTAAATCCTGCGCGGGTTCCCTTAAAGATGCGTGGGAGCAGAAACTTCTCTCGGAGTTTGACCTGGTTGCGCGTTCAGCAGCCGGATTTGCTGAAAATGAAAGAGAGGCGCTTTTGACTCTTATAAGAGGCGTAGCCATGGGGATGGAAACAGATTTATCGTTTTTTGGCTCAGGCGGGGAGATAAAGGCTTTGCCAAGGGAAAAGGATCTTATCCTTTATTGCCGCAGAATAGGCGGTGTCCCTGGGCTTTACTGGCACAGTGTTTACAATGACTACCTGTCGGGGAAGATCGGCGATAAGGAGATAAAAAAGGCAGCCTACAATATAGGCGAAGCCCTGCAGCTGACAAATATAGTCAAGGACATAAAAGAAGACCTGCTGAGGGGTAGATGCTACTTCCCGGAAGCTCAACTTAACGAGAGAGGCCTGGCCGCTTCTGATTTGCTCAGAGAGGAAAAATATCCCGCCTTCAGACCGGTACTTTCAAGCTGGATTTTAAGGGCAGTTGATTTGCTTGATTCCTGTGAACAATTTGTACTGGCGCTGGATAAAAATCATTTTGCCTTAAGAGCTGCAGTTATCTGGCCTGTGTACTGGGCTATGGATACTCTTCACGAAGCGGCGATATCAAATCCGCTTTGCAAAAAAGTGAAAATAGGCAAAAAGAAAATATACTCAACTTTTTTTAAGACGCCCTCTCTTTTGCTTTCAAATTCGGTTTTTCAGCGCGGATACAGATTCAGAAGGGAAGCCCTTATAACTGCCTTGTCGGAGGGCCTGTGAATTTGCGCGCCCTATCAGTTTTGCTGCTGTTTTTTTCCTTTTCTGCCTGTCATAAATACAGTGAAGCCGAAAAAGAGGAGAGACGCAGAGCTTCTGCCGAGCTTCAGACCGTTCTCTCCATGGTCTATTCAAAAGAAATTCCGCCTGTGGATTTTGAGTTTAATTCGGCAAAGCTTAAGCCTTCCTCATACTCTCTTTTAGACAAGGTTGCCGAAATTCTATTAAAATATCCGCGAATTAAACTGATAGTTGAGGGCCATACGGATGATATCGGCGACGATGACTATAATTACTGGCTTTCAATGAGAAGGGCCGATGCCGTCAAGGAGTATCTTGTAAAGAAGGGCGTTTACCCGGATTTTATAAGGATAAGAGGCTACGGGGAAAAAAGGCCTCTGATAAAGGAAAATTCTCAGAAGGCCAGGGATCTTAATAGAAGGGTGGAATTTAAGCTTACAGGCAGAAGCTGGGAAACGGTTTTCTGAGATTACTTTCCAATTTTTTTTCTTCTTCTGCGGCTGGTTGCTTCTTTGGCGCTTGTCTCGTCCCAAACAAATTCCTTGTCTGAAACTTTGACTATGTCTCCCTGCTGTATGCCGTATTTTTTGAGGGCTTTTATCAGGCCTATTTTTTTATATATGTTTATAAGCCTCTGCACGCCCTCCTCATGCGAAAAATTCGTCATTTGGGCCAGCTTGGCCGGTTCTTCTCCGGTTATTTCATAAAGGTTATCGCCTTTTTTCTCTATAAAAAAACCTGATTTCCTCTCCTCATTTTTACCGGTTTCTGGTGAATTTCCGGCTATTTCTGGTTCGGGAACATTGGGAAGAGTTTTTATTATATAATCAAAAAGTTTGTCCAGACCTTTATTGGCCGCGGCTGATATAAGGAAAACTTTCCTTCTTGGGTATTTTTTCTTTATCTTTATGAAAACTGATTCGGCGTGGGTCAGGTCCGACTTGTTTACGGCAAGTATTATCTCTTTGCTTTCAAATATTTTTGAAAATCTTTTCAGCTCATTTTCTATTATTGCCACGCCTTTGACGGGGTCCGTCGAGCCGAAACCGTACGGATCTATGAGATGAACTATTATTTTTGTCCTTAAAATGTGCTTGAGAAAATGATGTCCCAGTCCCTTTCCTTTATGAGCGTCTTCTATTATCCCCGGAATATCGGCCATTAAAAAAGACTGTCCCTTATGGTACACCATACCCAGATTTGGAGTTAAAGTAGTGAACGGATAATCGGCTATCTTGGGCCTGGCCATGGTTGACGCTGAAAGCAGCGTAGATTTGCCGGCGTTTGGGAATCCGCAAAGGCCGACATCAGCAAGAAGACTCAACTCCAGATGATAGACTTTTTCCTCGCCCTTCTCTCCATTTTCGCAAAACTTAGGAGCTGTATTGAATTGTGTCTTAAAAGCAAGATTGCCCCGGCCGCCCCGGCCGCCTCTTGCGGCCAGAAAAGTATCCCCGTCTTTTTTCAGGTCGGCAACAATATTTCCATTTTCCCTTACTATCGTGCCGCACGGAACATAGTAGATGCTGTCTTCTCCCTTCTTGCCGTAAAGATTTGACCCCTGGCCGTGTTCGCCGTTTTTCGCTTTTAAATGAGGATGACAGGCCAGGTCGGAAAGCGTGTTAATGCCAGTTTTCGCCTTTAAATATACATCCCCGCCCTTGCCGCCATTGCCGCCGTCGGGGCCGCCGAAGGGAATGTATTTTTCTCTCCTGAAAGACATGCACCCGTTGCCGCCGTCTCCGGCTTTTACATAAACCTTGGCTCTGTCAAAGAAAATATTTTCTTTCATAAAAAATAAACCTCCCGGCGATACGGGAGGTTTAAGATCAAAACCGCTTTAGTTGGGATAAACGCTTATCTGCTGTTTTCCTTTTTTAGCCCACTCGAATTTGACTTTTCCGGAAACTGTAGCAAAAAGAGTATCATCCGAACCTTTTCTGACATTCAAACCGGGAAGGAACTTGGTTCCTCTCTGCCTTACAAGCACTTCTCCCGCCTTGACCGTCTGTTCGCCGTATCTTTTAACGCCAAGCCTTTGGCCGTGACTGTCTCTTCCATTAGTTGAAGAGCCCTGAGATTTTGTATGAGCCATAACTTACTCCGTGTTAAAATTGCTTTTAGGAAATCAGGATAACTGTATCTCTTTTATTTTTATCTCGCTGAGTTCCTGTCTGTGGCCCCTTGATTTCTCATAGGCCTTTTTCGGCCTTCTTTTGAAAACTATCGTTTTGGGCCCTTTTAGGTGTCTTAAAACCGTAGCCGTAACCTTGCCGCCTTTATTCGCCTTCTTCGGCTCTTCATTTTCTGAAGCGGACCAAAGCGCATCAAAAGCGATCTCTTTTCCGGCTTCAGCTTCGATTTTTTCAACCTTCAATACTTCACCGGGTACAACCCAGTATTGTTTACCGCCAGTTTTTATTATCGCGTACATAGTAGATATATAATAGCAAAAAAAAGCGGCTTTTGGCAAATTTAAGAGGACATTAATCTCTTATCAAGCCTAAATTTTTCTAATTTGGTATAATTGAAGTATTGATTCGGAGGAAAAATGGTAAAAAATTTCATGGTTCTTTTCTGGGAGCCGGTTCTCGGCATATGGGAGAAAATGGTCGGCCTTATTCCGCACCTTATGGCCGCCATAGTCATAATACTCATAGGGTTCTTCGCCTCAAGAGTTATAGCTTCCGCCTGCGAGCATATTTTCAAAAGACTTAAGCTTGACAGCTGGACTTCAAGAGTGGGCTTGAATGAAGTTATGGCCAGGATCGGACTCGGCAAGTCTCCGACCTTATTTGTTTCCGCTCTGGTTTACTGGTTCATAATGGTGGTTTTCATAGTATCGGCCGCAAATGTCTTGAATCTTGATTTCCTGTCAAAAGTGCTTGAGATATTCATACTTAATTTCCTGCCTAAAGTCATAGCTGCGATAATAATAGGCTTTGCCGGTCTGCTGCTTGCCAGATTCATGGAAAATACGGTTTATAACTCCGCTATGGCCAACAACCTTAAAGGGGGAAAATCCTTTGCCAAAATAATAAATTTTGTCATACTGGTATTCACCGGCATACTTGCCATAGAACAGCTTGGGCTTGATATGAAGATAATACGCTCAAGCATAAACATTCTTATGGCTTCGCTCGGTCTGGCCTTCGCCATCGCTGTGGGGCTGGGAGCCAAGGATATAGCCAGAGACCTTCTCTACTCAATGTTTTCTGAAAATAAAAAAGAGGAAGAGGGAAAATAAAAGGTTTTAAATAAAAAAGCCGCCGTTGATACGGCGGCTTTTTTATCCGGCGCGAATTACTCTATATAATCCTTTATCATCTTGCTTCTTGAAGGATGTCTGAGTTTTCTTATAGCCTTTGCTTCTATCTGTCTGACTCTTTCCCTGGTAACTCTGAATATTCTGCCGACTTCCTCAAGGGTCCTTGGATATCCGGTATCTATACCGAATCTGAGCTTTATTATCTTAGCTTCCCTCTCGCTCAGGGTGGAAAGGATCTTGCTTATCTCCCTTCTTCTCAGAAGATCAACTGCAGAATTTGAAGGCGGCAAACCGTTTTTATCTTCTATGAAGTCTTCAAGGTGAGAGTCCTCATCTTCTCCTATGGGGGTTGAAAGCGATATCGGCTCCTGCATTATCTTTATAGCGTTTTTTACCTTGTCTATTGATATATGCAGATGCTTGGCATATTCCTCGACCTGCGGTTCTCTGCCGTATTCCTGCCTGTATTTTTTTGCCACTTTCATCAGTTTGGAAACAAGTTCCTTCATGTGTACAGGTATTCTTATGGTTCTGGCCTGGTCTGCTATGGCTCTGTTTATTGACTGTCTTATCCACCATGTCGCGTAGGTGGAAAACTTGAAGCCTCTTTTGTATTCAAATTTTTCCACCGCTTTCATCAGCCCCAGGCCGCCTTCCTGTATAAGGTCTGAAAGTTCAAGGTTGGAGTTTACATGCTTTTTGGCTATTGATACCACAAGTCTCAGGTTGGCCTTAATGAGTTTAAGCTTGTCCTGAAGGATCTGGTTTTCAAGAAACGAAATTTTTTCATTAAGGGATAAAAGTTCATTCTTTGTTACCGGCAAGTTTTTAAGGGAATGGTTTTCCTTTTCCCTTATTGCAGCTATATTGGCCATGGCCGCTTCAACTTCACCAGGAAAGAATCCCCATTTCTTCCTGAATTCCTGTTTGCTGAACTTTCCGGCGTTGAAAGAGGCAAAATCAGCTTCCAGCTTTTCCAGGTCGCCGTAATGCTTGGAGTATTTTTCCAGCTCGCTGTCATAGTCTTTGAGCCTTGAGGCTATGGCCTTTATCTTATTTGTCAGCCTCTTTATTTTTTCCTGATTCAAATTAAGTTCCAGTATGCTGTCCACAATGTTCTTTTTTTTCTTGTCTATTACAGCCTGCATTTTTTTCTTTTTTTCGTTGGACTTTTCCCTGCGTATCCTTTCATTCAAATCTGCCATCTCTTTTTCTGTTCTGCTTATCAGACGGGAAATATTCTTCATTTTTTTCTTCATAGTTTTAAGCTCTGTGTCCGTCTTTCTGCCTCTCGGCATAAGCTCTTTTGTCGTCATCTCGTCCTGTTCTATAAGGTTTTCCCAGTTTTTTATTTCGCGCATCGTTATCGGCGATTCAAGGACCATGCCCCTCAGCTCGCGCTCTCTTTCCCTTATGTTTCTGGCAAGAGTTATTTCCTCGTCCCTTGAAAGCAGGGGAACCTTGCCCATTTCAGACAGATACATCTTTATTGAGTTTGAGACATCGGTTGTTGCGGCCCATTCTTCGCCGGAGGTAACTTCTTTTTCTTCAGAGGCATGCCTGTATTTTTTCTTGCTCTCAATAAGCTGTATGCCCAGGTCTTCCAGATTTGTCATAAGATTTTCCATCTCTTCCCCTGACATTGAGGAGGTTGTCATGGATCTGTTGACATCTTCAAGCGTTACATAGCCGTATTCCTTACCCAGCTCAATAAGATCTCTTAAAGATTTTTTTGATGTTGCCATATTTATTTCTCCTTCTTTATAATTTTGCACAGTTCATTGAATTCCGCCAGTTCTCTTTCATTAAGCGATGATATCCTTTTCTTCATTTCTCTCCATTTATTCAGGCGGAAATTGTCAATTATCATGGAGGCTGTCTGGACAAAGTCCTGTGAAAGATCTCCCTTGTCAAAAGGCTCTTCCACGCTTAATGCCATTATCTGCGCCGCATATTGCGGATACTTGCCGGAAAGTTCCTGTATTGAAAGTCCGGGCCCTTGCGATAAAAATTCTGAAAAAACCGATCTGGCAAATTCGCTCGTGAAATGTTCAGGTTTTAGTTCGCCGGCTTTCAGAGTCAGTTCAGGGTCTTTTAAAATGAGATGTATGAGCCCCCTCTCAAGAGGATTTATCTTTATCTTTTCCATTGATAGGTTTTCCTCTTCCTGAGATCTTTTGTAGGAGGACTCAAGGAGCGCTTTTTCTGGCAGAGCCAGTTCCTGCGATATTTTCTTTATCCATTCGCTTTTTATTATCTGGTCTTTCTGTTTTTCAACCGTTTCCCTGAGAAAAGCGGCTATTCTGGACTTGTCCTTCGGCCCCATCTCGGTGCCGCCCTTCTTTATCATTTTTATCTTGAAAGTAACAGGGTCAACGGCCTCATTCATTTTTTCAAAAAAGGCTTCCGCGCCCCTTTCTATGACGAATTCATCGGGGTCCTTTCCTTTTTCCAGCAGGCAAATTTTCGGATATATCCCTGCCTCAATCAGCTGGTCAGCCGCTTTTAACGAGGCGTTTATGCCGGCGCTGTCGGGGTCGAACATAAGAAAGGCCTCTTCGCAGTATCTTCTCAGGGCCAGACATTGGTTTCTGGTAAGCGAAGTGCCCAGCGGAGAGACAGCGAAATTTATCCCGTACTGATGCAGAGTTATGACATCCATGTATCCTTCAACTATGAGAACTTTCTTGAATTTTCTCAAAGTCGGCAAGGCCTGATAGAGTCCGTAAAGGGTGGTTCTCTTGGAAAAAAGCGGGGTTTCGGGCGAATTGAGGTATTTAGGAGAAGCTGAACCTGCGGCCCTGCCTCCAAAAGCTATGGTGTCGCCGTTAAACCCCTTTATCGGGAACATTATCCTGTTTCTGAAAAGATCCGCAGGCGAGCCGTTATCTCTTGAGGTTAAAAGTCCTGCCGCCATGGCGTCTTTGAGCGAAATTTTCTCGGATGAGAGTTGTCGAAGAAGCGCGTCTTTGGAATCTGGAGCAAAGCCGATCTGAAAGTTCCTTAAAGTTTCATCCTTTATGTTTCTGCTCTTGAGATAGGAAAGCGCCTCCGCTCCGTCCGATGATTTGAGGCATTTTGAGTAAAAAGCTGCGGCGGACGTCAAAACCTTTTTTAATCTGGACTTCTGAGCGTCGCTTTCGCTCACCTCCCTGAAATCTTTTTCTTCCAGCAAGACTCCGGCTTTGTCGGCCAATTTCTTGGCTGCCTCGGCAAAGCTTATGTTCTCTATTTTCATCACAAAAGTTATCGCGTCTCCGCCGGTCTGGCAGCCGAAGCAGAAAAACATCTGTTTATCCGCGCTTACGGTGAACGAAGGCGTTTTTTCGGAGTGAAATGGACAAAGAGTCTTGTAGTTCTTGCCAAGTTTCCTCAGCCCCGGAAGGTATCCGCTTATTACCTCCACAATGTCAGTCCTTGACATTATCTCTGAGATCTTTTCCTTGGCTATTGTCATAAACGGAATAGGGGGAGAAAAAGAAAAAACACAAGGCGCGCCCCGAACATATCTTCAAGGCGCGCGGGTTTAATTCAGGAATAAACCTAGAGCAGAAATTACCTTCTGACCCTTCTAAGCTTTCTTTTGAGTTCCTGAGTCCTGATTTTTTTCTCAACGCTCGGAGCGGTATAGAATTCCCTTTTCTTTATTTCCTTGAGAATTCCGTTCTTCTCGCATTCATGCTTAAAGCGCCTGAGAGCTTCTTCCACGGACTCTTCGTCTCTTACTTTTACGAATACCAAGTTAATCACCGCCTTTTTTTAAAAATTCAACAAAAATCTTCAGCCCGGAGGCCACATAAATCTTCTGCCGGCCATCAGGTGGTAGTGCAGATGTTTCACTGACTGCCCGGCTTTAGCTCCATTGTTGGTAACAAGCCTGAAGGCGTCAGAAATCTTCAGCTTTTCAGCGATTTTTGCGCTGGCTGCCTGAATTCTGCCCAGAAGCTCAATATCTTGCTCGCCGCAGGCCGACAGTGAGTCTATATGTTTTTTAGGAATTACGAGGATATGGGTCGGGGCCTGCGGATTCAAATCTCTAAAGGCGACCGTTTCCTCATCTTCGTATATTATATCGGCTTTGGCCTGCCTGGCGGCTATTTTGCAAAAAATGCAATCCATAGTATTATTATAGCAAATTCAAAGATAGGACAGCGGAAGCTTTTTTTCCATGTACTTTCCAGGATTATATTCGTATTCAGCCATTGAATTTTTATTTCTGGATACTCTTATTGCTTTAGCTCCGGCTTTTTGGGCCTGTATTATTCCGTCGTCTGAAGCTGAAAAGTAAAGAAGATATTTATTTCTTTCAATTATTGAATATTTTTCAAGAGAATCTGCAGGCAGAAAAATGCTTTCAAAACTGCCTCTCCATCTTGAAAGAATACAGTCTGAACCGGCAGGTCTGTCGGCCAGAAGGTGTATTTTGAAACCGATAAACTTTAAAAAGTTCATTGACAGATACGGAGCGATCTTTATTCTGTCTTTTGAGCAGAATTCAGACGCCTTTTGAATAGGATCAAGGCCGGGATATTTTTTTTCGGCCGTTCTGAATGAATCTCCGGTATAAGCGAAGGCATCGTCGTATTCAAAAGCCGCTTTAAGCTGCAGGATAGTTGAGACAGAAAATATGACCGCCCAGAGAGCGAAAAGAAAGGCAAAGATCTTTGCCCTCATGAACCATTTTGCCAGAAAATTTCTTAAAAATTCCATAATCAGTCAACTTTTTTATGAGTCCTGAAATACCATAAAGCCGCATCCAGAGTGGTCTTTTCAAGCACAGAAAATTCCATGGAGTAGGATAGAAGGGCAAACTCTTTGCCTGCCGCGCTTTGCGGTATCAGAAACCTGTAGATCTTTTCATTTTTTAGAGGCTCTCCATGCAGAGATATCTCCTTTTTTTCATTCACCTTGAACGGATAATACTCCAGCTGGGAAATATCCGAATCCATTATCATTTTTCCCAAATCATGGCCTTTTATCTTGCAGTATATGAGCCTGTCCTGCAAAGGCAGCGCCTCATATATGTCCCTAAGGCGTATTTCTCCCTTTTTGAATCCCTTTTTAACGGCGCTTTTTGAGTAGAAGGCTCCGTTTGATTTTATGTAGGAAGATATTACTCTTGCCATTAAAGAAGCAGCGCTTGAGCCGCTGTCCGCCTGGGCGGGGAAATCCCTTTGCGCTGCGGAATAGACCCTGGACAATCTTGAAAATTTTTCCTGCCTTATTTTTTCTATCTCGGGGTATTCTCCGCTGTGTTTTTCTGTTTTGAGCAGTATGGGTTCAGCTTTCGCTTTTTTTATTTTCAAAACAGGTATTTCAGTAATTGATATCCTGCCGGCTGTCTGCTCAAAAACAGAGGAAATCCATATATTCCTGCACTTGAAAGGGGAAAAGGTTTTCTCGGATTTTATTATTACCAGATCGGGAGCGGGGCTTATTTTGTCCAAAAAAGGGAAAAGCTTTTTTTTGTCCTTTTTGCCTTCAACCCCCTTCATTGATGCAAATAAAATCTTAAAAACTTTCTTATTCGCCAGTTTTCGCATTGCCTTATTTATCTCGTATACGGGATTTTCTATCCTGTAATCTTTTGTGTAGGATGCCTTTTCAGGCTGCTGAATATCAGTAATATGAACGGCTATCGCGCATATTTTCCCGGAACTGCCGCATACATCCCTCAGGGGAGAAAAACTCTTTTTATTTTTGAGATATGCATTGGAAGATAGGATGAGAGCATCCGCTTCGCTTGCGATATCGCTTCTCTCAGTTTTCAATATGTCAATTGACGCGCAAACGGCGTCTATGCCGGAAAGTTTTGCTGCCTTAACAGCCGATAAATGTTTGTCGTCTGAGTTTTCAGGATAATATGGAGAGAAGAAATCGCCGGTTTCCAGCACTATTTTTGGAGAAGGGTCATTCTTTATTTCATTAAGCAAAGAGTATATCTTTCCGTTTTCATCCCAAAGAGCGCTGTTGAAGTCGTTTATTAAGTAGATGGAAATGCCGCTCTTTTCCGCGCAGCCGCACAAAAGAAACATCAATAAGAGCGGTACCGGTATTTTTTTCATTTCTAATCTATTTTGACGAACCTTCCCGTCTTGGGAGCCGATATGACGCCGGCTTTTTTCACATAGTCCATAAGCACATCTCTTACGGCAATCATAGTGTCCTGCATATCCGCGGCAGACATAAAGGCGGCTCCGCCCGTCCCGCCGGTGGTAAGGTAGTTGTTGGTGACAACCGTAAATTTGTCCTGCGGATTTATCGTCTTTCCATTTTTTTCAAGGACAAGAGAGGACAGTTTCCCGTCTTGAAGTTTGTACTTTACTGTAAGTCCGGAGATCTGCATGGAGGATTTTTGGCCTCTGAAATTGTCTCTTATAAGTTTTTCTATCTGTTCGCCGGTCATTGTGAGCTTCACCAGCGTGTTTTCAAAGGGCATTATCTGATATATGTCTCTTATTTTAACCTCGCCCTTGTTTATGATGTTCCTTATGCCTCCAGAATTTTGAAAGGCCATATCAGCTTTGGCATATTCTCTCATTACATCAGTCATCCAGTTCCCAATCGGCGAATCCGGAGTGTCCTTGGAGGCTGGTATATCGGATGAGGCCTCCCCTATTTTTTTATCCATTTCCATGCTGACCTTATCTGAAATTTCCTTCGTTATTTTAAGTATTTCCGGATCCTCTTTATAAACATCTGCCCAAAGCGGAACAAGTTCGCAGGCGGCGCTTCTCAGTTTGCCTGTTGCGTCGTCAAAGTCCAGAGTGACTCTGGTTACATCCGTGAGCCCCCAGTAGCTTTCGCATACAAGTCCGCCTGAAGGGTCTTTATAGCCGTATATAAGGCCTGTATGATTATGTCCGCCAAGCGTTACATCCGCTTTGGCCGCCCTTGCCACCTTTATTGAAGACCATTTGATTTCATCTTCCGAAAATGTTTTTGAAGTATAGTCAGCTTTTTGTTGAGACGCTTTGCCGTCTATTCCTATATGAGGAATAACTATAAGGGCCGAGATGTCCGGATTTTTTTCCCTTATTTCCCCGGCATATTTTTCAGCTTCAGCGGCCTCATCTGCAAAATCAAGATGGGCGACATTTTTAGGCAGAGTGCTGGTTTTGGTGTGAACCCCGGCAAGTCCAAGGACAGCTATTTTCTTTCCGTTTTTAATCACAATGGTGTAGGGCTTGAGATATGACGGCCTTTTTTTTGACTCCTTCTCATAAACATTCGCTCCAAGGAGTGGAAAATTGGCGGCGGCGGCCAGCGCGGAGAGATTTTTTTCGCCGTAATCGTAATCATGATTTCCTACCGCGGCGGCAGCATAGCCAAGGGCATTCATATACCTTATGGTCGCCTCGCCTTTTGTAAAGTTGCCTTCTGGTGTGCCCTGAAACATATCCCCGGAATCAATCAGTATGTAGGGGTTTTTGGTCTGCTTCAGCATCGATGAAAGAACGGCAAAGCCGCCTATAGTCCTTGTGGAATTCTCCTTGTCCCATTTTGCAGGCCTTGACATGTACCATCCGTGAACGTCTGAGGTATGGTAAATCTCTATTTTTTCGGCCCTGACACACAAAGCCGCAAGAAAAATTGCCAGAAAAACCGCCGTTCTTTTCATAATTTCTCCTCTGAAAGAAAAATAGCCGTCTCGCCGGCAGTTTTTATAAGCCGGCTCAGCCGCAAATATATGCTATCATATTTGAGGTTTTTGACAAAAGAAGGACAAGCGCCTTTTTTAGTTTTAATTGCCCTTTCAAGTTTTTGTGCCTGGTTCATAAGCGAAGCCGCTTTTTTTGCGTCTCTTTCCTTTGCTGCAGACAGCGTTAGGTTCAATAGCTTGAACAAAAAGGCCGCGTCGGCATCTTTATCAATTGATTCCCTTGCTATATACGAATAAAGGTCCTTAAGCTCAAATAGGAGTTTGACAGCTCTTACAGACAGCGCCGGCGAAATGGAATCAAGCTTTTCCGCCTTTTCAATAAGACTGTCAAGGACTGCTAAGTCCTCCTTGCCTATCTCCCATGGGGCATAAGAGGTGGAAACGATAAGATCCGACAGCAGAGAATTTACTTTCATAAGTTATTGCATAAAATAAAAAACCCCGCTTCCTGAAAAAAGCGGGGTTTGCAAAGAGAGAGATTATCTCTTTGAGAACTGGAATCTCTTTCTGGCCTTTGGTCTTCCTGGTTTTTTTCTTTCAACCATTCTGGGGTCTCTGGTAAGAAAACCGGCCCTTTTCATTGAAAGATGGAAGCTTTCTCCGAGCTTTGCTGTGGCTCTGGCTATACCGTGCCTCAAAGCCCCGGCCTGGGAGGACGGCCCGCCGCCTTTCACGAAGCTCTCGCAGTCAAATTTCTGATCCTTGACATAATCAAAAGGCGATAAAACGACATATTTAAGCCTTGGATTGTTCCCAAAGTACTGGTCTAAATTTTTTTCATTGACCTTAAATTCGCCTTTACCGCCCTGAATGAGTATGATCTGGGCGGTTGAAGTTTTTCTTCTTCCTGTAGCTCTTATTTTTTCCATTTTCTACCTCTTATTTTTTTACGGAAAAATCCTTTTGTTCCGCTTTGTAAATCTTAAGGCGCTTAAGCCTTTTATCTCTGAGTTTATTGTCGTCAAGCATTCTCCTTACGGCCAGATAAATGACTTTCGTGGAGTCATTTTCCATCTGTCTCTTGTAAGGAATAACCTTCGCGCCGTTGGCGTATCCGGAATGCCTGAAGTAAAATTTATCTTCGGCCTTATTGCCGGTTATTTTGACCTTGTCCGAATTTGTGATAACGACAAAATCGCCGCAATCCATATGAGGGGTAAACTCTTTTTTGTGTTTGCCCATAAGCAAAGTGGCGATTTTTGTGGACAATCTGCCGAGAACCTGATCAGTGGCGTCTATAAAATGCCACTTCCTGTTTTTTTCCAGTTCATTTTCTTTAGGTAAATAAGTTTTCTGCGTCATAGTATAACAATAATAGCAAATTAGAGGGCATTTTGGCAAATGTTTTCAGTCAAGACCGTTCCATATCCTGCCCTTATAGCAGAACTTTCTCTTGACTGACCCGCCTGAGCCGAAAAATCCGCTGTGGGTCTGGCCTTCGATCAGCTTCCTGCCGCCGTCATTCCTGTATTGCCCCACATAATTGGAAAGTATAAGCGCTTCCCTTGTGCAAAGCCCTTCTTTATAGCAGATGAAATATCTGACAGTTTTATCGCTTTTTATGGTTTTTACATCGCATGGGGAGGAAAGAAGCACCATATCCGGGCATTCGGTTTCTTTCATGAGCCACAGATATTCGCCTTCGCTTATTTCCATGTATCCCCTGGATATGAGCTGCTGAGCCCTGGCGTCGTATTGAGTTTTTTCAGGAGATGGCGCTGCCGGCGCCTCTTCATAAACCCTCAGCCAGTTCTTTTTGCTCTCGTCGCCGAGCGATTCCAGATATGCCATGAACCCTTCTTCTGTAAGTTTTCCGGTTTTGTCAAAATAATCCTGACCGGAAAGGGTTCTCAGCTTGAAAATTTCATTCAGGGATATTCCTTTCTTTTCAAAGAATCTTACGGCTTTCTGAGAGATGTCTCTCATGTATATATTGAATCCCTTGAGAGTAAGTTTTCTTGAGAACTCAGAGCCGTCCAGAGTTTCAACCAGAAGACCTGCAAATCCCATGTACTTTTTGCTGATATACTCGGCGGCGCCGTTTCTTTCCGCTGCCCTCATGGATAAAAAAAGTTTTTTTTCAAGAGGGCCTAAGAAAGAGCTGCCTTCAGGCAGGGCCTGTCTTGTTATGAGATCCTTTAAAACTGTTTCGTCCGGCAAAGCCTTGTCTTTCAGGTATTCCACTCTTGACTTTGCCAGGTCATCCTTTTCTCTTATGGCTTCCATGGCTTCAAGAGCCCTTGAATAGTCCCCATTTTGCTCAGCAAGCCTGGAATATTTTTCAAGCCAGTAGGCATTGTCCATGCCCATATTGAAAGCTTTATCAAGCTCTTTCATGGCTTCCTGTTCTCTGCCGTTTTTCAGATAAAGATCGGCGGAAAGAATAAGCCCTTCTATCTTTTTGGGCTGAGACTTTGAAACTTTTTCAAGAAGCTTGAGGGCTTCTCTTGCCTCCTCATATTTTCCGAGTTTTATGCAAATTCTGATATGTGAAATTATAAGCGAGTCAGCTTTTTCTCCGTATGAAAGGCATTGCTTGCCTTTTTCATAGAGCTTTTCATCTTCATGAGGAGGGATGTTCAGATACTCCTGTCTGCAGGACAGAGAAAGATTCTTCCTGGTTTTTGCGCTTTCTGCGGCTGCCTTTTTTGATAAATCCGCTTTTTTTCTTGAAAGGGCCTCTTTTTTCTGTTTGTAGAGCGTATCGCCCGGCTTAATAAGCTTTTCAAGTTTGGCTATATTCTTAAGCGCCCCTGAAGAATCTCCGCTGCTTTCAAGACTCATAGCCAGAAGATATAGCGCATTTTTCATGCCTGGCGCGGCTGCCAGCGCGGCTTCTGCGCTTTCCGCAGCTTTAATATAGTTTTTCCTCTGGAAATGTATTACGGCCATTTCAAGGTGTATATTTTCGTCAGCAGGTTCATGTTGAAGGGCTTTTCTGCAGTTTTCAAGCGCAGCTGAATATTCTCCGGAAAAGCGCGCCCTCTTGCAAAGACAGAAAAAATTCTGGGAAGGCGTCTTTGCGGCTTTGCAGTCCGGTTCTGCGGCTAGAAGGAAATCCTTTCTGGTTATAAGGCTGTTGAGGCAGGAGGGGGAAGACGAATCTTTGGAGCAAGCTATTGCCGCCCTGCCGGATGAGCCTAAAAAAACCGCGTCATCTGCAGAAAAATCATATGCCTGGCAAAGCGGTGGTGCAAAAAGGAGTATAGCCGCCGCAAATCTCATTTTTTCATTCTCGGCAGAGTTACGCCGCGCTGCGACTGGTATTTTCCTTTTCTGTCCTTATAGGAAGTCTCGCACACAGAATCGGCGCCCAGAAAAATAAGCTGGGCTATACCCTCGTTAGAGTATATTTTTGCCGGTATCGGGGTCGTATTGGATATTTCTATGGTGAGATGCCCTTCCCACTCAGGCTCAAGCGGAGTTATATTCACAACTATACCGCATCTGGCATAAGTGCTTTTGCCTATGCAAAGGCCTATTACGCCTCTCGGTATTTTGAAGTACTCTATGGATCTGGCCAAAGCGAATGAATTCGGGGGCACTATGCAATACGGAGCTTTTATGTCCACAAAAGCCCTGGGGGAAAAATTTTTGGGATCTATTACCGTGTTGTGAACGTCCGTAAAAACTTTATATTCATCAGCCACTCTTATGTCATAGCCGTAAGAGGAGAGGCCGTATGATACTTTTGATTTTGTCACTAAATTCTCGCAAAAAGGAGTTATCATCTTTTCCTTCTTTGACATCTCCCTTATCCATGAATCGTTTTTAAGCATAAACTCTCCTTTTTATTAAAGCGCGGTAAACATCGTTTTAACAAGAACTTCAAGCTTTTCAAAAGCGTTCAATTTTGGAACCTTATTAATTATATCAAAATTTCCTTTTTGTATTTTCAGCAGAAGCGTCAGGTAAATATTGTATATGGCGGCCGGCATAAAAACCGAGCCTTTCTCTTTTTTCAGAATCTCTCCGGCTTTCATATAATAGCGCAAGGCTCTGTCTGTTTCAAAGGAAAGGAGCTCACTTGCGTTCCTGTTTTTTTCAGTTTTTCCTATCTCCTGCCTGCTTAGGTTGAATCTTCTGAAGTCTTCTCCCGGAATATAAAATCTGCCGTTTGAGGC
>JAJUJA010000120.1 GCA_029267355.1 Elusimicrobiota bacterium
GGAAAAATATTTTTTCCATTTCAGATGAGCTGAGAATGGATTTGACAGGTTCAAGGCCTTACGGTTTTTACCGCAACAGACTTTTTCTTTCGGCGGCCAGAAAAGTTTCAAATTCCCTGACTCTCGGAGCTTCATGGGTGATTCAGGCCGACAGGATTTCTGGGGATTGGAAATCTGTAAATGTGGCTCAAATGACGATAAGGGCTGATTTTTGACCAAGTTTTTTTGTATAATATAGGCAATTGGTCTTTTATAGTTTGAGAAACTTTAAAGGTTTCAAGGGCGATTTGCTGACTTGATAGGCCCTTAAAAATACTATCTAAGCGGTCCCTTATGGGGAGAATTTAATGCCCGCTTAGAAGGCGGGCTTTTTTATTTTCCGCTTTCATAAAAGACCAAAAAGGAGAAAAAAATGAAACTTAAGAATCAATGGTTTTCTTCGGAATCTGTCTCCGAAGGACATCCTGACAAGCTGTGCGACAGGATCTCAGACAGAATACTGGACTTTTATCTATCCAAAGATAAAAATTCCAGAGTGGCCTGCGAAACTATGGCTTCCCATAAAGACCTTTATGTAAGCGCTGAAGTAAAAAGCTCTTACAGGCCGGCCAAAAAAGAATTAAAAGAAAAGGTCATAAATCTAATTAAGGAAACTATATACGATACAGGCTACAATAAAGAATGGCAATATGATCCGGAAAGCATCAAATACCGCATCCATATTGACGCTCAGTCGGAATATATTTCACAGGGCGTAAATGCCGGCGGGGCCGGAGATCAGGGAATAATGTTCGGTTACGCCGCAAATGAGACCCCGGAATATATGCCCTTTGCCATAACATACGCAAATAAAATATTGCTTAAGTACGGCGAGTTAAGAAAAAACGGGACTCTTAAAAATGCGGGGCCGGACGCCAAATCTCAAGTGTCTGTATGGTACAATGCGGACGGGAAACCTGAAAAAATAGGCTCTGTCGTTTTATCCGTCCAGCATAATTCAAATGTGACAAGGGACGGCAAAAATATAAACGATGAATTTAAAAAAGAACTTTATGAAAAGGTCATAAAGCCGGTTTGCGGAGAATATTTTGAAAATCCTTACCCGGAGGACATTCATATAAACCCGACAGGTTCTTTCCTGCTTGGCGGCCCGGCCGCAGATACCGGCCTTACCGGAAGGAAAATAGTGGTGGACACCTACGGCGGCATGGCGCCTCACGGTGGCGGAGCCTTTTCAGGCAAAGACCCGAGCAAAGTTGACCGTTCTGCCGCCTATATGGCTAGATATGCGGCTAAAAATCTGGTCGCTAACGGCCTTTGTGAAAAGTGTCTTATACAGGTCGCTTATGCTATCGGCGTTGAAAAGCCGCTTTCTGTAATGGTTAATTCTTTTGAAACCGGCGACACCTCAGATGAAAATCTTGCCAAAATAGTTGCTGATAATTTTGATTTCAGGCCCAAAGCCATAATAGAGCGGCTGGACCTTTTAAGGCCTATATACTATGAGACTGCGGCATACGGACATTTCGGCAGGGATAATTTTTCCTGGGAAGGCAAGGCTCCGGTTTCAATATCCGTTTGAGACTTTTTAGATGCCGGGGATAAACCCCCCGGTATAGGACTTTTTTCCTATACTATAATGGGCACTATGCATCTTTAATCTTGATAGGGAAATGAGTACAATGTTGACATTGGTCAACTTAGAGGTAAAGAAAAAAGGAGACTGTTATGAAAAACCTCATAAAGATAATTCTGATGAATATGTCCTTAGCCGCTTTTTTGGGCGCTCAGGACTTTAATGCGGATTTTAAGAGGGAAGTTGATATTCCCATGCCGGTAATGTCGGCTGATAAGGCGATTTTCGGCCCTAATTCAATGAATGACTACTATCAGGTTGCGCCGTATCTTCAAAAAATGGCCGACTCTACGGTGGCTTTCATAAAAAAGACAGATCTTGTTCTTGATCAGGCCTCCGGAAAATACAAGGTCAAGAAAAAAATGTCTATGGCCGGCCTTTATGCCGACCCAAGCGAAGACTTTTACAAGCAAAGTCTCCTTTCCTTCTGTTCCGGCGCTTATGTCGGTTCCGGTTATATTTTGAGCGCGGGTCATTGCATATCCTCAGACCCTAAAGCTGACAATTATTTCGGCAATACTTATGCCGTATTCGGCTGGAAACTTGATTCAGAAAACTCTGCCGTTGTTGAATTCAGCAAGGACCAGGTATTTTCTTTTACTTCTGTGAAGGTTCATGCCCTTTCTGCTGACGGCATTGCCAGCGAGGATGATTTGCTTAATAAGTATTCGGACTATTCTCTCAGCGTGCTTGACAGAGAGCCTTCCGGTAAAACTCCTCTTAAGATTGAAAAAACTGCTCCGGTAAAAGTCGGCAATATGGTTTTTACAATAGGTTATCCTCTGGGACTGGCGGTGAAAATAGACAAGCCCGAAGATGCCACGGTTAAAATAGACGGAAAAACACTGTTCCAGACCAATATAGACGCTTTCGGCGGAAACTCCGGCGGACCGGTTTTTGACTCAAAGACTAACAAGATAATAGGAATACTTGTTACAGGTTTTGGCGGAGAGTTCAACTATGAACTTAAAGAC
>JAJUJA010000108.1 GCA_029267355.1 Elusimicrobiota bacterium
CCTCTCCCTGGCCTATAAAATTGCCAAGACTTTTAAGAGTAGTCTTCCCCTCATTCCAGAAGGAGGCCAGAGCGAAATAGTCGGCCAAAGCCTCGCTTATGGCGCCGAATTCGCCGAAATTTATTATGGGATAAATCCTGTTTATCACAAGGTGTATGTATTCGTGTCTTATTATGGTGCCGTCAAGGGCAAAGTCCCTGTAAGCGCCGTATACATCCATAGGTCCGCGGCCGAGGAATATATAATCATCTTCAAGATCATAGAAAGCATTCCACATTGATGCGTTTGCATCTGTACAGTAGTCGTTTATGACATCGGAAAATACCTGAGTCATAACGGGAACCTGTTTGTCTATATCTATCGGTTTATTCAAACTGTTTGGATCCTTATTCAGGCCGTCAAAATATGATTTAACCTTATTAAGATGATAAAAGGCATTAACCTCGCCTCCATTGCCGTCCCTGAGATTGGTAGTTGTGGACCATATTATTGAGCCGGTGGCATTGTTTGCCGTTTGATTGGCTATGGTCATATAGCTGGATACCGCCACTGAGAAACCGCTGAAAACTCCGGATGAATCTGTTTTTAAGTTCATCCTATAGGCGAAATAGGGTGTATAAGCCCCGACAAAGTTGTTTTTATTGCCTATATAATAGGCCGTTCTATAGCTTCCTGTTGAAATTTCAAGATGATCCGAATCTAGAGCGCCGCCGCAGGAATCTATACTTCCGACTCTGAATGATGAAAATATGGGGGCAGCAAAAGCAAAACTTCTGTTCACATCAGTCCAATTGTCGTCTAAAAGGACGTTATAATTATAAGTCGCGCCATTGGCATAAGGATTTGGGGAAGAAACAGGCGTAGCCTGCGTCGCCCACGAGGCCGAACCGTTTGTAAAGTAGGAAGAAGGCGCCATAAATCGGCTTACGGCAAAATACGGGCCCTGCAAAAGAGCAAAAACTCTATTGTTAACGCTGGAACAGTACTCGCCGGTCCCTGAAGCAGCGCCATTGGAATAGCCGGTTATGAGCTTATTGTTCACATTGCCGACCCATACATATTGATTGTCCAAATTGGCGAGGATTTTCGGCTGCCAAAATTCCTCTCTCAAATCGCTTGTGCCTTCAGGTATGGGAGATATGTCGTAAACATAACCTTTTACCGTGCCGGTGCTTATATTGTAAGGCGAATTGCAGGCATATCTGTTGTCATCATAAGAAAACAGTATATCCCCCCTGTCAGCGTCAACATAATAAACCCATAAACCTTTTTGAGGTCCGATTCCTCCTCTGCCCGTGATCTTCCATGCCAAACGGTATTCCCCCTCTTTTTTGGGGAAAATGACAAGTTCGCTTTTATTTTTGGAAAATGGAGAAATATCGTTTTTCACTATATTTTCCGCAAATGAAAGAGGAATAGACGGATTTACGTCAAGATTTATATCCCTGAAATATCTGGCCGAATATAAGCTTAAAGAGCCAGAACTGTCGAAATGGCCTTTAACATTGGAAAATTCTACCGGCAAACCTTTATAATACTGCTTGTACTGTATATGATTGACCCCGGCAAAAGAAATTTCCCTTTCCTTTTTCAGGTCCTCAATATTGACCCCGAGAAAATTTCTGTTTTCTGACACAAAGGCTGAAAAAGCTTTTTCTGCGCCTCCGGGATATGACCTTGTTTTATCTCCGGCAAGAACTTGAGGATAGGAACCTGTATTGTCAAACTTAACTCTCCACATTCTATTCGCCGAATTCTTTGAATTAAAATCCTTGAAAGCGGCGTCTGCAGCAGGCTTAATGGAATCGGCTGAAATTCTGTTTACACTGTCTGATAATGGAGAAATTTTATTAGTCCTCAATTTATATGAGCCGGCAAACAAAGATGACGCGGCGAACATTGCTGCAGACAATAATAAAAGCGCTTTTTTCATACATTATTTCCCGAAGCCGTCTTTATCACCTTTACGCAGGCGTCAAGGGCCGCGTATGGATCCTTATCCTCCATAGCGGAGGAAAGAAAAAGCGATGCCTTCTCTTTCTCCATATACCCTGAAAGAGATATAAGCCTTCTTTTTATATCGCTGTCCCCATAGGAAAATATCTGGGTTATTTCTTCATAGTCGGCCTTGATCAATCCTTTGGAAAGAAGATAACTCATGGCTTCCACTTTTAAATTTGCATCGGGAGTATCTGCGTATATAGTTTTTATTTTCTCCACCGCCTGCGGATCGCTGTAATTAGAAAGAGAGTAAAGCGCCTTATACCTCAGAGTCGGATTCTTGTCATCGCAAAAAGAAAGCAAAACCTGCATTGCCTGTTTATTTTTTATATCGCATCTGAGAGCTTCCAGCAAAAACATCATTACCTTGGATGATTTTTCTTTTTTAACTGCCTCCAGCAATTTTGAAGAATCTTTCGGGCAGATTCTTGAAAAAATTTGAGCGGTCTGAAGGCGGGTTTCCTCATCCGGGGACGATAGACCTTCATAAAAACCGCTCAATTCCTCTTTTTCGCCCAAAGCAGCCAGCTCTCTTGAAGCGACATCTCTTATAAAGGCGTATGAATCCGAGTTCTTAAGCTTAACAAGCATCTCCTTTGATCTTTTCCCGAGTATGGCCGTGACTTTTTCTATTGCTTTCTCCCTGACCTTATTCTCCGCTATGCTTTTAAGCTCAACAAGAGGGTCATTCACGGGACTTTGTGCCGGCGCTTCATTTATAATTGAATATAAAACCTCAAGGCCGCTCTCATCCTCAAGTTTCCATAAAGCCCAGCCGGCCGCCACCCTTATGTAGCCGTTCTGATCCTTGGCGTATTTTTTGATCACGGGAACTATTCTTTTATTGCCTGTCTCCCCCAGAGCCTCTATGGCATAAGCCTTCACAAGAGCATCCCCTTCCTTGAGATTTTTGACTATAATCTCCAGGGCTTTTTTCGGCAAACTTATCTTTTCCTTCTCCTGAGCAAAAGAAGAGGAAACGAAAAAAAGAATAATGGCCAGGACGATTCTCATCTGATATATTTTATCTTATTCCTAGTTATAATTAGATTAAAATTTTGTTACATTTTTTTGAAGCTGCTGCCGGAACTTTCCAGTATATGACACGGCAGAGATAAATTCCTTGTCTAATAGCGTAGACGAGTTGCCGGCCGCCGATGACTGAGGGCCTTGTGGGCCGGCTGACAGACGCGAAGCCGCAGGCGAGCGGCCATACTGCCTAAATAACAATACTTCCAAATTCAAAAAAGCGAGCCTGATGGCGAAGCGGCCTCAGACGCAGGCCCGATGTCGAGGGTATCCGCCTCTGGAGGACGGACCGGCATTGTCCGAGCGACAAAAACTTTGCTTTTTGGAAGCGAGTTGCCGGCCGCCGATGACTGAGGGCCTTGTGGGCCGGCTGACTGACGCGAAGCCGCAGGCGAGCGGCCATACTGCCCCCTAGAGGAATCGGCTACAAATAAAAATC
>JAJUJA010000062.1 GCA_029267355.1 Elusimicrobiota bacterium
GCTGAAATACTATTTAAGGACAAAAGCGTGGTTTTTTTATCTGAAAATTCCGCCTTGAAAATAGAGAAAACCGTACTTGAAAATGAAAGAAGGGATTTTTCAATTGAATTTCTTAAGGGAAAGATACTTTTTTTCGTTCAGAAAATGGTGAACAGCGCCTATAAAGTCAGAACCCCCACAGCCGTCTGCGCGGTAAGAGGGACGGATTTTGCAATAATAAGCTCAACCGATTCCTCAAGCATAGGCCTTTTTGAAGGCAAAATGGAGATAGAAGCTCTCGGAGAAACCAGGGAGATAAAACCCGGCAATCAGGCTGACATTTCAGCCGCTTTCACTGTAAGCGAAAGGCTTTCCTCTTTAATGGAAAAAGAAAGAATAAGAGCCGAAAAGCTCAAAAAATATGTGGAAAATGTCAGAGCCAAGCTTGAAAAAAGAAATCAGTCCATAAAGGAAAGGGAAGAAAGGATAAACAAAAAACTTTCAGAAAGAAATAAATAACTGAGAACGTAAAATAAAATAGCCGCCTTAAAAGGCGGCTATTTTTATTCTCCCGGAAACTATTTCGCTTTCGCCTCTATTTCAAACGGCTGGGTTTTAAGCATCTCAAACTTGCCGCTTTTGGAAAATACCCCTATAAGCTGGGAAGAATTTCCCTTCCTTATCAATATCTCTATATGGGCCGAACCGTCAGAATATCTCTTGAGCATTGAGTCCTTTATGTCCGGAATATTCCTGAAATATCTGATAAGGTCATTGACTTCATTGAGGCTCTTAAGACCCGAAATCTTAAAGGCGATTATTCTCTTCTGCCTGTAATAATCCAGAATTGAAGATTTGGTCTTATCATAGGCTTTTCTGGCGCAATTAAGCAGGGCTTCCTTGCCGGCCAGGTCTTCATTTAAGCCTAAACCTCCCGCTGAAGCCGACACAGCGCCCATTATTTCGCCGGACTGAGCCTTTATTTCAGCTGACAATGAACCTGAATACGAAATAAAACCGCCAAGTCCTGAGTCAGTATTGTATTTTGAAGAGGCCTGTCCGGTTATTTTGATATCCGCTTCATCTTCCATGGAAGCTATTCTAAACCCGTCCTGTCTGAGTTTGGCGGTTATTTCCCCGCCGCTATAATCGCCCTGAATTTCTCTGTCGCCTATTTTCTCGGATATCTTTATGTAGACGACCGGATTGCCTATTTTTTCAACTTCATTTTCAAGACTCTTAAGCTTGGCGCTTATATCCTCTTTTCTCACATGGGCCTCTATCCTCACTTTATAAAAATCGCCATCCCTGTATTCCTTTAAAACCTTGTACTTTTCTATATAACCCTCGCTCTGGGAAGTTATATCGTCGTTTATAAGCATTGATTTTGAAACAAGCGTATCAGCGCTTACATAAACACCTACCACAAGAGCCAGGGCGTTCTTCATTGAATCAGAGAGGGCCGACTTCTTGGCGCCTTCAATATCCGTCCCTACTATCGGAGATACGCCTTCCGCCTGCACTATTTCAACATCATAGGCGGAATTCAATGAGGATTTTTTAAGCTTATTTGAAGCGCATGACGCCAAAGCAAGACAGGACAATAACAGAATTATCTTTCTCATAAGAACTCCTTATTAAAAAACGGCGAAAGCGTCAAACTTTCGCCGTTCAATCGGACTTAAAACAGCTTTACTCCTTGATTTTGAGGCCCATTTCCTTCAGTGCTGATTTGGGAAGGCGCAGAACGACAACGCAGCCGTCATCTGAAGTCCACTCAGTCCTGACCACTTGGGCTCCCTTTATTACAGCGTCTATCTTTGTGGCCAGAAGAGAATCTGTTTCTATCGCCTTTTCAACCGTTATTCCGCCCTCAAGCTGAACGCCCTTTACAAAGGAAAGCATATTATACTGGGCATTAACTATGGCGGCATTTCTGGATGTGGCCATTCTTTGAGTCTTATTGTCAAGATTCTGATCGGCGGCGCCTATGCCTCTTGAGAAAACATAATTTTTGGTTATTCCTTCTTCAACCCATTCTCTTTCAATTTCACCCTTATCGGAAACAGTGCCTTTGGCTGCCTTATTTCCGCAGGCGGCTAAAGGGATAATTACAGCAGCTAAAATCATCAATTTTTTCATATCAAACCTCCACTGATTATTCTATATTAACAGGTTTGATATGTCAAATTGTTTTGATGTATAATAAGTTACACCGAAGGAAAATAATGCTGACTTTCTCCAAGGTTTCCAAATCTTACAAGGGCGCGGCCGCCCTTAAAGATGTTTCGTTTAAAATTGAAAAAGGCGCAATAACAGTTATATTGGGAGCCAATGGCGCCGGCAAAAGCACCATAATGAAGCTGGCGGCCGGCATAATATCTCCTGATTCCGGCGATGTGCTTATAGACGGCATCCCGCCGGCAAACAGGCAGGCCAGACAGCTTATCGGCTATCTTGCTGAAAATGAAAATATAGCAGAGAATGAGGAAGCTTTCTGCTGGCTGAGGGCGATATCTTTCATAAAAGGTAAGGATGAAAAGGAAGCGGAAAGGGTCTTTCGGCTCTGCGGCCTTAATAAAGCCGCAGGCCGGCCTGCAGGCAAACTTTCAAAAGGATACAAAAAGAGGCTGGCTCTGGCGGCTGCCCTAATAGGAAATCCGCCCCTGCTGCTTCTGGATGAACCCGCTTTCGGCCTTGACCCTGTTCAAACAGATGAAACTGTAAATCTTTTAAAAAATCTTTCAAGGGAAGGCGCCGTTGCGGTTTCAACTCATTCCCCTGAAGCGGCCCGGAATATGGCTTCAAGAATGATAGTTCTTTCGAAAGGCGAGGTAAAAGCGGATTTTAAAATCGACGAGATTGAAAAAGACGGTCCTCGGGCCTTTGTAGTGAGAACAGAAAAAAGTCAAAGCGACATTTCAAATATTTTGCGCCGGACCGGCGCCTCAAGCGTTCAGAAAATTTCAGCCGCGGATTGCGATGAATATATGTTGCTTAGCGAAAAAGATCTGAGAAAGGAAATACTTGAAATTTTGAAAAAAGAGAATATTGGTTTTCTGGAATTGTATTCCTGTAAAAAATCTCTTCTGGAAACGATAAAGGATTCTATATAAAATGCGCATTCTTCTTAAACACAAATTAAGATCGATTTTCTATTCGCCTGAATACCACATTTTTTCCTTCATCTTTCTGGCTGTCTGCGGACTTATTTTTTCAGGTTCTTTCTTTCTGCTGGCAAGAGCCGATATGGCTTATCTTAAGGAAACTCTGCCTTTCATACTTATGTTTTTCATTGCGGCTGTGAACGCCAAAGGCCTGAATCTGGGAATTGGGAATTATGGACATGACGCCATTTTTTCTCTGCCTGTTACCGAGAAAGATATTATTTTTTCACAGTGGCTGGCCGTTTTTTTGGCATCTTCGGCAGCCTTTTCTTTTTTTGTTTTTTATTTCATCGCAGTTTATGCTCTCGGAAATCCGGATCCGGGCGAAACAGCCGGTTTTTTGACGGCATTTTTTTTATGTTCGGCATTTTTCAGTTCCGTATCTGTATATTTTTCATCCTGTTTTTCAACCCAGCCATATTCATACGCTTATTCCTCGGTTTTTCTACTGTTATTTTTCCTGCTTGAAAGCGCCGCGCAGCTGCTGCCTCAAAAGATTGCTTCAAATCTCTCTTTTTTATGGCCTTATCCGCGTCTGGAAAATATGATGCTTGGAATGCTTGACGTCTCTGACATCATTTATTTCATTTCCTTCACATTTCTATTTCTGTTTTTAGCCGAGGAAAAACTTAAAAAAGAAAGAAACCCCGGGAACGGATTTTACGCAGTGAAAAATATATCAGCCGTACTTTTATCTGTTTCCCTGCCCCTTATCTTCTCAATAGCGCCTCTCTCTATGGATTTGACCGAAAATAAAATTTATTCCCTGTCCCAGGCCTCAAAGGAAGCCTCAAAAAGACTCAAAAACAATTTTTTAATAGAATTTTACAGGTCTGATGAGCTTGCCCCGGAACTTGAAACTCAAGCCGTTCATATTGAAAGGCTTCTTAAAAAATTCGCCTCTTTTTCCCAAAAAATAAAATTTGAAAAAATCGTTGTTTCTTCACAGGAACAAAAAGACCGCGCCATTCTAAATTCCATAAGCCCCGTCAGGCTTGAGATAATTTCAAACGACAGGCTGGAAGAAAAGGAAATTTTTCTCGGCGTATCTTTTAAGCACCTGGACAGAAAGAAGAGCATTGCGTTTTTGCCGGACGCCTCTTTCCTGGAATATGAGCTTGTATCAGCCGCCTTCTCAATGACTGCTGAAAAGAAAAAGAAGCTGATTTTTTTAAAAGACTGCGGACTGGATTTTAAGGACCTTCCGCCTTATATCAAAGAAAATCTGGCCAATCTCTACGAGATAAGAACCTTAAGGCCGACTGAACTTGAAAAAGAAAACAGGGAAAGCGTTCTGCTCGTTTGGGGGCCGCAAAAACCGATAGACGAAAAAGAGCTCGCTTCAATAGAAGCCTTCCTTGTTTCCGGAGGCAGGGCTGTAATAGCCCTGGATGTAAAGAAGCCGGACGCAACTATGTCAAGAGCATTGGACAATTACTGCGGACTTGAAAGATTTTTTGAAGTTAACGGCGCCAAAATTGAAAATTTCACCATTCTTGATCAGGACTGCGAAAGAATAAGAACCGTTTCAGACTCAGGACCCGGATATACTTATTATCCGGCATATCCGCTGATAAAAAACATAAACCAATCTCATCCGGTTTTAAAGAGTATAAAGTTATTTTCTTTGCCTTTTTGCTCTCCGGTTTCCATTTCTCAAAGGCCCGGAATAAAGATTGAAATACTCGCGTCCTCATCGCAGTCAAGCTGGATAAAATCATCGCATAAATACCATTCTATTTCCCCCTTTTCTCAGGAGATGAAGAAAAATCCGGATGACAGAAACGGCCCTTTCGCCGCCGCCGTTTCCATGGAAGGCAGATTTGGGCCTGATCCATATCTTGAGAAAAAATATGGAAACTTTTTTTCTGCTGAAAAACAGCCGTCTGCAGTTATCCTTATAACAAGCTCAAAATTTTTATATTATCCGTCATCCTTCACCCTTGCCAACTATTCTGTTTTTTTGAATTTTGCCGAATACATTTCAGGCTATGGATACTTATCACAACTTAGAGCCAAATCAGACAGAAACAGGCCTTTAAAGCAAATCCCGCTGGAGATCAGAAGGGCGCTCAAATATTCCGTATTCTTCACACCGCTAATATTCTGCCTGGCAGCCGCCTTTTATTTTTTGAGAAAAAGAAAGAATGAAGATGCTTTGACAATGAGGCGTTTCTCAAAATGAATCACAAAACCGCCATCTTTCTCGTTATCTCAATAATATTTCTGGCAATTCTCTTAATAAACCGCAGCAATGAAAGATCCTCTGTTTTTCTAAGCCGTTCTTATGAAGATATAGACGGTTTTTCAATAAGCTCGCGTGATGGTGAATTTCATATTAAAAAATCCGCTGACGGCTGGTTTTTCTCCGACGGGATCCGGGCAGACAACAAAGCTGTCTCAGTATTTCTCAGCGCTCTTACTTCAGCTTTTGCGGGAAATCCTCTATGCGAAAAGAATGATTGTTTAAAAAATTTTTCTCTTGATGAAAAAGCTCCGGCTGTCACTCTGATAAGCGGCTCCCAAAAAACAGCTCTTAGAATAGGCAAAAATTCGCCTTCCCCCTTCTCTTCATACATTATGGATGTTTCAAGCGGAAAAGTAATGGAACTTTCAGGATTTTGCGCATCCATGCTGCCCAAGAAAGCTGACCTTATTGAGAAAGCGCCATTCAGATTTAAGAGCCCGGAAAAGATAAGAATAATAAAGCCCGGAGCGGAAACAGATTTCTGGCTTGAAGAAGGCGAATGGTTTTCAGTCTATAAAGGTCTCAAAAAAAACTTTTCGCACGAGATAAATGAAGCAATGAAAAGCGTATCCATGAGAGTGTCAGAAGATGAAAAACAGCTGAAGGAAAGAAAACTTATAATGTTTTATAAAGCCCAATTGCCTGAAGAATTTTACTACAAATGCCAAAGAGATAAAATCTTGCTTAAAACGGCCTTAAATCCTGCTTACACTTTTGAGCTGCCTAAAAAAAATGCCGATATTCTGTGTCAGTAGAGAAGCAAAAAGTCGTCGTTTTTCTTCTGCTCCGGCTGTGAAGTTCTTGAAGGTTTAGTAATTTTTCTCCTGGGCTGAGATTCTTCTTTTTCAGGCATTTTAATGTTTTTGACCTTTTTCTTTTCCTTTATCTCAACCGAAGAAAATCTGTAAGAAAGAGAAAAAGCCGAATAAGAATAGACATCAAGCATGGAAGTTGAAAAATCAACTGATATATTATCAAGAAAGAAACCAAGTCCCAAAGTAAAACCTTTATTTTCCTCTACCGCCCTGTATCCCGCTCTGAAGTTGAGTATTTTTTGCAAATGATACTCAACGCCGACTTTTGCCGAGGCTGCGGCGTCTTGAGTGAATCTGTCATACTCTGCAGTAAAAAGCATATTGTGATCCATTATCGGATTTGTTCTTACTGCGAAAGCGGCCCTTAAAACAGTGGGTAGAGGGTAGGATTCCTCTACGTATTTTATCTTGCCGCCCAGATTGGAAACCGATAATCCCAACATCAGCCCCCTGTCCGGCTCTATTATCTTGTAGCCGGCGTCAAAAGCCGGAGAGCCGGCCGAGTACTCTTCGAGCAGAACGGATTTTACATATTTTACGGATATGCCGAGATAGTGCTGAAAGAACAGCTTATGCTTGTCAACCGCAGTCTCGCCCTCAGCCGCTTTCTCGGCATAGGAAAGAGAAAAAACCATATTTTTTTCAGCGTCAAATTTCTTTGAGAAAATTGAACCGTCTGAGGCTATTTGCCTGTACGTAAAATCTCCAAGGGAAGACTGATGAAATGAAAATGCTGCCACCCCTCTTGATAGATCTGAAAAACCTTTATATGGAAGAGGGGTCGCAAAGGACAAAAAATTAATTGAGGTTTTATCAAAGCCGCCTGAATAAGAAAAAGCGATATCAGGATTTGAAAGAGAACCTATTGAAGCCGGATTATAATACGAAGAAAGAGCGCCTTCTCCGGCGGCGGCGTAAGCTCCCCCCATCCCCATAGCAGAAGGGCTTATATCCCCTTTGAGTATGTCAACGGAAGTGTTTCCGCCGGAGGCAAAAAGGCCTGCGGCCGAGCCGAGCATAAAGAAGAGAAAAAGTTCATTTCTTATCTTCATCTTATTATAGCCACTCTATCCACTTTATTTATTCCCGGCCCCTCGGTCTTTACAAAATAAATTCCGCTGGCAACCTTGGAGCCGCTTTCATTTGTCCCGTCCCATTCAAAAGTGCCTTTGCCTGCCTGTATTTGACCCTTATAAACAGTTTTAACCAGAGTGCCGTATGAGGTATAAACCTTTATTGACAGATCTCCGGCTCCCTGCGCATCGTATTTAAGATATGTTTTGGAATTGGAAGAGTTTATTATATTGTTGTAAGCTACAAAATCGCTTTTGTTAGTTGAAAGGCTCAAGGCTTCGGTTACGCCGAGAGAAACGGTGTTTGTAGATTTTCCCACATTGTCCATGTGATTTGTGCCGAAAATTTCTATATAAACAGTTCCTATAGCCGGATATCTGGCCGAAAAACCGCTTTTCATTCTCACTCTGCCTTCCATAACAGGATTATTCTGCGCATCCAATGTGTAGGCGGGACCGTAAGAAAGTTCCATGAACGATGAAGGATTGTTTGTCTCTGTCAAAGGTATAGGCGATTTATTATGGTCTAAAAGCCTGGCATAGACAAATTTAATTTCAGCTCCGCCTGTCCATGCAGAACTGGCAGGATTTACCGAGTATTCAAACTTTGGATATTTGACCCTGAATCTGAACTCATCGGCGTCAAAGGCGGAAGAATAAAGCCAGGCCTGAGCCGAACCCTTAATATTGCCCTGCCATGAGAGAGTATAAGGTCTTGAAGTGTTATAATCTGCCGAATTTCCGCCATAATCGCTTAAGGCGGCAGAAACCATCAGATAATACCTTCCCGGCGATGTTATATTGTAGGAAAGAGAATTGGTCTGGGAAAGCGTGAGACATTCCTTGGAACCGGGGACAGGAGGACAGGAATATATTTCAGGCACAGATTCGGCAAGATATTTTCTGTTTTGGTCAAAAAGAAACATACTGTAGCCGTGATACATCCCCGAAACGCTGCCTGCCGGCAAATTCATTGAGGCAGTGAAAAGGCCTTCGCCCAGGGGTATTGAATAATAATCCAGGTCTCCCGAATAATCTATAAAAGCCGAAAGGGTTGAAAAAGTGGAAAAATTAGTTGCCCATTCAGGACCATTATTCGGCTCATATTTATCAGGATAATTTTGCGAGGAAGCCGGATATATGCCGTGAACAGCGAAGGCGTTTTTTATTTTTGTCTGCAAAGCAGAATTACAAACTGCGCCTTCCAGCTGTTTGCATGAATCAAGCACGGCTTCAAGAAAATTCGTGAAGTTATCAGGGAAGTAAAACAAGGCGGCAAAGATATACACATCAGATCTCGGCAGGCCGTTGAAAGTGGCATTATTTGTAACGCTGCCAAGGGAGTATGAGGGGTCAAATCTTATTTTGTAAAGAGCGGGAGATAAAATTAAACTGTCATCATGCACCTCGCCTACCCAATCGTCAGGTATTTTCTTTGTTGAGACCGA